>JAZTZQ010000001.1:0-14365 GCA_045637565.1 Candidatus Nanosyncoccus sp.
AGGAGGTATAAACCATGAGTTTATACGGAAATTTTACACTTAAGGAATGGTTGGCTCTTCACTGCGCTACGAAGGATATCGACGATCTCTTTCGTAAAGCTCTGAAGGACAACGACGAGCCTATGGCAGTGCTTGCACTCGCCGAACTCATCAAACGTGGCGATATCGACCTCGTCACATATGCCATCCAGGAAGCTACAGATGCCGGATATTTTGTCCTTGGTTCGCACTTCTCGACCGTTTTCGCAAATGCTTTAACGCAGTGCGGCGATCGTGATCCGATTCTGAGGCGTATCAACAAAAATGTCCGTCGGAAGGGTTTCTGGCCCAAAACGGCAGCGGAGTTGCTTGATGGTACTGATTTCGTAAGTTGCGAACGTCCGACGACGAAGAACAACGTACGCAGCCTCGACAGCAGGCTTGATCAGTTTCTGGAAAGCTTCATGCGGAACGGATGGTTCTCGGTAGAATTCGGTTTCTTTACCCCTGGTACCGAATGGGACCCGCACTGCAAAGAGATGACCTCCGTCAATACTGGCGAGCACTACAATCTCGCCATCAAGGACGGATTCATCCTGAACAGAGAGGAAATCCCGAATGTCTTGAGTATTCTCGACGCAGCAGGTATCACAAATGCCCTCCCGGCGTTTAACGGTAATGAGCTTGATGTCTACACTCTTGATGACGACGGGAACTGGGTAAGTTCCGAGGAAGCAAGAGAAGAGAATTTCTTCTACATGACTTGCTACTCCGTAGAGTAAAACCATTCTTTTAAGGTGTTGTACCTTGTAAAAAGTCCCCGGCAGCCAGTCGGGGCTTTTTGCTTGCATTGAAACATGATATCAAAATCTACCATTACAATTTGAGCATCAGATAGTTTTAGTGATATAATAAACCCATGAGATACCTCGCCGATATACTTACGCTTACCAGATTAATCTTAAGCATCGTCCTCATAGTGATTAGCTTCACCGGCGGCACCCCCGAGGCGGCTTTTATTATTTTCTTGACAGCTGAACTCACCGACACCTTCGACGGCACCTGTGCTCGTAAATGGCCCTTCCCTAAGGACAAAACCCCCAAATACCGCAAATACGCCGCCCAGTTCGATATGGTTTCGGATGTCCTGTTAGCTGCTGGACAAGTTCTCTATTGCACTCTCCAAGTTAACTGGATTGTTGGCCTGGTTGTAATTATCTACTACACGATAGTCTGTGGCATTCTCGAGCTCATCCTCTATGGCAAACTCTTCGGTCACCCCGACAATTGCACCAAGAATTCTCTCACTGCCCGTAATTTCCCTCTTGCCAAGAAAATCGTCCTCGCCCGTCGCTACATCTACACCATTTGCCTTGGCATCGTCAATGCCTTCATCCTCTTCGCCACCAACTGGCCCGATCCGGTCAAATACGGCCTCTTCATCTTCGGCTGTTCGATTTTCGTCTTCATCTGGTTCTTCCTCCGCCAACGCCGCAAACACGTCTCCCGCGACGCCGTCGATATCGAGCGAAAACTCACCAAGGAAGCTAAGAAATCCACCGCCACAAAGCCAGCCTCTAAGGAATAAGCTCAGTTATCCTCCCTCCGTAAAACACTAATGTTTCCCTAAGCCCGGGTAGGGGGTTGCAAAAGCCCTAGACTCATGCTAGATAAGATAGTGGGTTGGCTTCGGGGTTTAGTGGGGTTTGGTAAAAAACGGCAGGAATAAACCATAGATTATTCGTGCGGGTGTGGGGCTTCAGTAAACAGCCATTCTAGGTACGCCAGGAGCTCTGAAAGGATGAAGATGGCTATAAAATTCTCGCTATGGCGATTGAACATTAGCGTAACATTGAAAGTCAAGAGACGAACTCGTTGCAAAAAACTAAATCGCATGTAGCGATTTAGTACAACCCAGTAAGTGTAGTTCCTAGAGCTACACCGTTTATGTCTTAATTATAAATGCCACAACCAATAAAGTCAATACCACGTATACATACCACACATCCCGCACCGACAAAACCATCTAGCTCACTGTCTCCTCGGTCCTCAAGGCTAATCATCATTTCCAAATCCCGCACACCGTCGCCGGAATAAACTGGCTAGGATTATAGAGATTCATTGCTACGATTCTCCCGGCCAATTCACCACCCCAGAACATAATTGGCGAATACCCTGAGCTCACAAGTGCCACTGCTTTCACCATTCCATCCTTCGCCACTAGAATCTGTCCATTATGTAAAGTTACCACCCCTACTGGATAGCTCAGGGTAAACTTATGTAGTACTTCCGCCACCTGCATAAGAGACGATGACATCAGTAGCATTTTGGGATAATACACTGCACGTAGCAATTTAGCCAGCTGTGTCACCGATGCCATCACTACGATATTCTCATTCATCAGCCACCGTTCCGGCATATTGTCGGCCAATAAGTCCACCGCGTCGCGTGTTACTAAAGTCATTTTCTCGGCACCCCGGCACGCGCTAGCTACCGCCCGCCCCGTCACCGCATTGCGTGACAAATCACCCAACACGAGGTTGTAGTCCGCCGCGTTAAACACATCCACCAGCTCCTGACTCTCCGCAAACGATCCCGAATCCGACGACGGCAGGAAGCTGAAACTCGGCATCTGAGGTAACTTTCCCTTCAAGGCATCCGGTAATATCAACCGAACCGTCTCGACCGGGTAGTTCCCATCCAGGAACTCCGCCACCTTTACCTCGTCTCGGAATCTCTGCGCATTTCCACCAACCACATTCACAGTCCCCTGTTTACGCTCCGGGATGTTCCACTTCAAATCCTCATAAGGATTCGATTCTAGTTTCTCGAAATAATCCATATCCTAATTACTCCCTAACTCCTTAAAAACCCACATTTCGCAATCTCTCCATTATCGCTTTAAGACACCCCATCGCCTAAAACTCCAATTCAATCGATACTGGACAGTGATCCGATCCCATCACATCCTCATGAATCTCCGCCGACCTCAGATTCTCACGCAAGCTCTTCGACACGAAGAAATAATCAATCCGCCACCCCACATTATTCTCGCGCGCATGCCCCCAGTGTGACCACCAAGTATATCGTACCTCATTCGGGTGTAGAGCCCGGAAAGTGTCAATCAACCCCGCCGATATAAGGTTTGCAATCCCCTGTCGCTCCTCATCGGTAAATCCCGCCGAATGGTGATTTGAAGCAGGCCTCGCGATATCAATCTCCTCGTGTGCCGCATTGAAATCCCCACACACCACCACCGGCTTATCTTTCTCTAGTTCCTTTAAATACCGCAAAAACGCCGAATCCCATTTCTCTGCGCGCAGCTTCAACCTCTCCAGCTCATTCTTGGAATTCGGTGTATATACATCCACTAGATAGAATTCGGAAAACTCCGCCACGAGCACCCTCCCTTCACTTAAGGGGTCACCGAATTCATCCTCCATTACTACTTCGGTCGGTAACCCATATCGCACCGACAACGGCTTCACGCGGGTAAAAATCGCCGTCCCCGCATATCCCGGGCGCTCCGCCGAGTTCCAAATTTCCTCATATTCCGGCAAATCTACCTCTGCCTGCCCCTGCTTTGCCTTCGTTTCTTGTAAACACAGTATATCAGGCTGGTATTTCTCGATAAACTCAGTCAAAGCCCCCTTCCGTATCACGGCGCGTAGTCCATTCACATTCCACGAAAAAATCCTAAGCATATCTTCCTCTCTCAATGTCGCGTTTCTTTATCGTTTCTCTTTTATCATACTTTTTCTTGCCCCGCCCCATAGCAATCACCAGCTTGATGTGTCGCGAACCACCAAGTAATCTCACTGGCACTATGGTCGACCCAGTCACTTTCTCGCGCTCCAGCGCAGCAATCTGCTTTCGTGTCGCGAGCAGTTTAATGTTCTGCGCCGTATCGGCCCCGAGAGTCAGCCCATATAGCCATAATTCGCCATTACGTATCGTCACATAAGAACCCTTCAGTTGTACATGGTGATCGCGAATCGAGCGCACCTCCGGTCCAGAGAGCACCATCCCCACTGTGAGCTCGTCACCAAGAACATAATCGTATCTTGCTTTACGATTGACTGTTACCGATTCCGACACTCTTTTCTTTTTCATGTTTCCATTATAGCATATTATCCGCCCCTATATAGCATCACTAGAGTGGCTAAACTTGCATTTTTTACAATGATGTGATATAATATATATAAGTTGCGGTTTTTCGCAAAGAACATTTATAAGGAGGGTAGATTCGTGAAAGACGAAAGAATACTGGAAATACTTAGCAAGTATAATATTTCCAGGACCTCTCTCGAGGTCGGACAGAAAATTGGTTTCAACAAGATTATTTCTCTGAATCAGAAAAATGAATTATTCCCGACGTATCGTGAGGAATGTCGCCAGTGGCTCCGTGATAATCCTGAGATAAAGGACGACATGAAAAAGGTATGTCCCTTTTATCCGCTCATATTTGAGGGCAATAATGATGATGAGATTATTGATATGCTCATCGAGGAAATACCATTCACTATTATGCTCGAAATAATGGAGCAGAATGGCTACAAAAGAGCGCCGGCACTGCTTAATGCAGTGATTGAGGTTGCCTCGAACGATATTGACGCGTGGCGTCTAGAAGAATGTACTATGTTGGGCGTAGGCTTAGACTATTTGCGGGAAATATTAGAATACCTGTATTTTTCAGAATTGTTGCCTACCACCAATCGGATAGGTTTTCTGTGAAAGGAGGATGAAATGACCAAGGAATTTGTCAGAAGAGCAAGGAACATTGATGCTATTTCGCTTCATATTGAAGAGTATTGCGAGAAAGCAAAGGTGTCTTCTATAGATGAACTGGTCAAACTTGGGCGAGATCTTCACTATCAGTCCAAAGGACCCCATTACGTAAACTGGTCCGGAATGCTTCTCCATATTTTGGAAGAAGCCAATTATCTGAGAGATGACATCGACCATAGAACATTCTTGGTCGGTAAGTTCTACAAGAAACTCTACTTTTATCTTGGTAAACGATCCGATAACGTTTTTTGTAGTTATGATGAGCTTCGCACCAATGAACAATATGAATCATGCCAGTATGTTACTGATGAATGGTTCTATATGCTTAATCGGTATCTCGAGCGACATCTCTCGGACAGAGAAACCTCAATCGTTCGTTTGCGTTACGGGTTTTATGATGGACTAATCTGGAATTACTGGCAGATAGGTGATTCCTTTGGTCTGACTGGACCCGAAGTAAGGCAAATTGAGCGCCTTGGTCTACATAAGCTCGAGAAGTCAGGCTTTCCGCCACTTACATATCTTCTGCTGTCAAACTAGTCTGCTCCCCAGATTGGTTTTGTCATACCCCCCTATTATGGCTCTCTTCCCCAAAGGAGCCAGAGTACCCCAACCCAATGGTTGGGGTATTTTTAATGGACTTAGCTATGTTTTACCGAGTCTTTTCCGACTAGTTCTTGTAGCTGCGACATTAGCTCATCGTTAATATCTACTCTAAATGGCATTTTTAGCGCACGTTTTGTTTCGCCTTCCTTAATCACGAGCACCACATCCTGGACTCCGACGTTCAAATCAGCCAAACGTCGAATTGCCGTCAGTTTTTCTGTATCAGAAAGGTCTTCAACCAAAATATACAGCCTCTCCTTGCGTGGGTCCTTTGGCGGCGCTTTTAGCACGCGAGGTTCGTCAATCACTGTCGCCGACCCGCCACCGCCACCATTGCCATGCACTCGCTCCGCCGATGTACGCGAGCGCCGCCGGAAGTTCTTCTCCGGTGCCATCGCGGGCGCCGCCAACTTCGTCCCCGTCGACGTATACGATTCCAACACTTCGTCCGACACTAACTCTACTGCCTCGGCTAGTAGTTTCACGTCAGAGGTAATGTTACCATCCTTGTCCGTCGCATTCACCTTGCCCTTCACGCGCACCACGTTGTCTACTTCCAGTCTACTCCCGCATTCTGCAAACACCGATGGAAACACGATGAATTCCGTCTCATTTGTCTTGTTTTCCATCTTGATAAACGCCATTTTGTCGCCCTTCTTCGTCAAAATCGTCCTAACGGCGGTAATAATTCCCCCTATCGTTACCATTTTATTGTTATTCTCTGCCGTAATCAGAGTCATCGGGTGGGTCTGCTCCTCGAAATACGTATCATACTTATCCAGAGGATGTGCCGATAAGTATAGCCCCATCAAATCCCGCTCCCACAGCAGCTGCTCTTTTTCCGGGTGCTGGACAGGCGCTGGCTTGATTTCCACCTCTGGGATTGCTCCCGCCTCACCCATCATGCCGAAGAGATCCGTCTGGCCCGAGCCAACGTCTTTCTGAATCTTCGACCCGTAGGCCTGCACCGCTTCGAGATTATATAACAGATCCGACCGTGAATACCCGAAACTATCAAACGCTCCCGTTTTAATTGCACTCTCCCATGCCTTCTTGTTAAACTTGGTCGAATCCACCCGTTTTGCAAAATCACAAATTGACTTAAATGGCCCATTTTTATCACGTTCCGGTATTACAATCTCCTCAATCAAAGCTTTCCCGATTCCCTTTACGCCCGACAGTCCAAACCGAATTGTCTTCTCGCCGCCTACAATACCGAAGTCACCATAGGACTGGTTAATATCTGGCCCCAGTACCTTGATTCCCATCCGCTTACATTCGGCAATCTCAATCGCGAGCCGATCTGTCCACCGCATATCGGCCGTCATCAGGGCCGCCATAAAGGCATCCGGATAATGCGCTTTGAGATACGCCGTCCAGTATGCCACTAGGGCATAACACGCCGCGTGTGACTTATTGAAACAGTAGTTTGCGAAATCTAGTAGCTGGGCCCAGAATGTCTCCGCAATCTCCTCTGTTGCGCCGCCGATCTTCACCGCCCCTTCGATAAACTGCGGCTTCACTTTCTTCATCATGTCGATTTTCTTTTTACCGACAGCCTTACGCAAAGTATCCGCCTGCCCACCAGTGAACCCGCACCACTCCTTACTAATCTGCATGAACTGCTCTTGGTAAATCATGATTCCGTAAGTGTTTTTCAAGGAGTTCTCCAGCCCAGGATGTAAGTATGTAATTGGTTCTTCACCGTGCTTACGCCGAATGAAAGAATCAATAAATTGCATCGGCCCCGGGCGATACAAAGCCACCATAGCGATAATATCTTCAAACGAGGAAGCCTTCAAGTCGCGCAGATACCGTTTCATCCCGGCCGATTCCAGCTGGAATACGCCCGTCGTCTCCGCCCTCTGCAATAGCTCATAAGTCTTCTGGTCATCCAGCGGCAGCGAGTACATATCAATATCATTATGATAAACTTTACGAATCATCCTAAGAGCATTATTAATCACCGATAGGTTTGATAGCCCTAGGAAGTCCATTTTGAGTAACCCAATCTCTTCCACTTGCCCCATTGGAAATTGCGCCGCAATCGGCCCCTTAGCCGAGACCTCAAGCGGTAGGAACTTCACCAAATCATCCGGTGCAATAATTACACCACAGGCGTGCACGCCGTGGTTGCGAATCGTCCCTTCAAGTCGCGACGCAAAATCAATCACCTCCTTCGAGGTCGGATTAGTCTCATATTCTTGCTTCAAATCCGGCACGTCACGAATCGCGTCAGAAAGTTTCACATGATGCCCCATCACTGGGTCCGGCACCATCTTGGCGAGCCTATCCGCTTCTTGGTACGGTACTTCCAGTACACGCGCCACATCACGTACGGCGTTTTTGGCCATCATTTTACCAAACGTCGCGATATTGGATACCCGGTTGAAGCCGTATTTATCTGAACAATATTGAATCACCTCATCGCGCCGGGTATCTTGGATATCTGTATCGATATCTGGCATCGAAATACGATCAGGATTCAAGAACCGCTCGAAGAGTAGGTCGTATTTCAGTGGGTCAAGCTCTGTGATACGTAGCGCATAAGCAAGGATAGACCCAGCCGCCGAGCCACGTCCTGGCCCGTACACAATACGTTGTGATTTACCCCAGTTAATGAAATCCTGCACGATCAAGAAATACCCATTGTACCCCATTTTGTCTACCACAGATAGCTCATAATCAATACGTGGCAGCACTTTGTGTACCTCATCACGTTCCTTGTCGGCCTCCTCTAGCATCTTGCGACACTCTGGCACCGGAATCTCTGAAGCTTCCTGCAGAGTCTTGCCACCATAGCGGTATACTAGCCCCTGGAACACTAATCGGTCCAAATACGTCTTCTCATCTTCATCGGTCGGAATCGGAAATTTTGGAATCAAAATCCGTCCGAGCTGCAAATCTACGTTGCATCTATCCGCAATCCGCTTGGTATTGCGCACCGCTTCCGGACAAGTCTCCTCCCAATGCGAGATAATCTCCTCCGCCGGTATTACGTGCAAATCATAATCCTTCAAAGTCATCCGATTGGCGTCCGACAAATTCGCCGCCGTACCGATGCACAGCAGTACCTCGTGTGCATCCTGATCTTCTTTCTTCAAATAGTGTGCGTCGCAAGTTACCACCAGTGGCAGTCCGAGCTCCTCGGCATGCGCCATTAGCCAGTCGTTGACCTTTTTCTGCTCCGCCGAATGTGTCGACGATTTCGGATGCCCGTGGTCCTGCATCTCTAGGTAAAACCTGTCTTTATAAATATTCCGATACCAATCAATCAATTCGAATGCCCGCGCATCATCTCCCGCTCGTATCGCCTCGGAAATTTCCGACCCCATACACCCTGACAAACAAATCACCCCCTCGCTGTATTTTTCCAAGTCTTCATGGTCGGTACGTGGCTTATAATACTTCCCTTCAATTTCCGCCGCCGACATAATTCGACAAAGGTTCTCATAGCCCTGGTTATTCATCGCAATCAAAGTAATATGAAACCGCTGCTTATCGTGTGCCGGATCCTTATCTGTCTTCTTACGCGCCGCGACATATGCTTCGAGCCCGAGCAAAGGCTTAATCCCGGCATCATTGCATTCCTTATACAACTCCACTAAGCCCGACATTGTGCCGTGGTCTGTCACTGCCACCGCCTCCATACCCTCTTCCTTCACAAACTTCACTAGTTCTGGAATCTTCGTTAATCCATCGAGCAACGAATAGTGTGTATGATTATGCAGATGCACAAAATCGCTCGGCTTCAACTTCTCCGTCATAGTAAAATTATATCATAAACCACTATCGATAATAGATTAGTTCCACAGACTAATTCTTCAGCGGCAGTTTTCGTTCAATTATCTAACAAAAATCTCCCCCAGTTCGAAAACAATTGGAGGAGATTGTGATTGTTTTATTTTGCGCTCTTGATGTCTTTCGCTACTTTTTTGGCGGTTTTCTTGGCGTCATTAGCGGTACTTGCGGCCTTTTTCTTCACTTCGCCAGCCTTCTCCTTCACATCGTCAGCCTTATCTTCTACCCATTCCTTAGCGTCATCTATATTCTCTTCGATGTCTTCTTCGATGTCGTCAATCCTGTCATCGATTTCATCTTCGTCTTCCTCTAGTTTTTTGGAGACAAACTTCCCCGCAATCATGCCAGCGATTGCTCCGAGTGCTGCACCGAGCACGAATTTGCCAGCGCCACCCTTACTTTTTTCTGTCATTTTTCTCTCCTTCCTTCTTTTTTTCCTTTAATTTTGGGTTGATATATTTATCAACGAACATTTCAATGCTCCCACCAATAGAGGTCATACCCTTGACGTTATTAACGATACCATTGGCATTCTTGGCAATATCTTGTCCTTCTACAATGACCTGTTTTACCTCGTCGCTTAGCCCGATTAACTTTACGACCAGTACAATCCCCATCACCAAAAACACCAAAAGCGTAATGCTGAGAATTGCTACTAATATCCATTCTGCTACATTCATTTATTATTTATCCTCCTTGTCATTATTATACACTATTTTGCGCACTTCATCGGCATAATCAGTTTCGCGTAGCACGTATTCCAAATGTGCCAGGAAATAATTTTTCGGATCGCCTGTTGTAATCCATTTGCCACTACTTCGTGCCACTATCACATCACCCTGTTCGGCCAGCCTCGTAATCGCATCAACCGTCCACAGTTCCCCATCTAAGCCAGTGTTTGATGGTACCAGATAATCAAAGACTTCCTTCGTTAATAAATATCGTCCATAAGAGGTAAGGTTGCTCGGTGACAAATCCGGTGTTTTTGGCTTCTCTACGATATGGCTCAGGGTTCCATTTTCTTTAAGAGCAATCATACCATATTTATTCCAAACCTTTTCCGGCATTTCTTGTGCCGCAATTACTGCCTTCGCTTCAGGATGTTCGCGATAAGTATCGATTAAGGTTTTTACATCACTATTGCCTAGAATCAAATCGTCCGAATATAACACCACAAAAGCCTCATCGTCTTTTACATAATCCTTGGCTGACACAATTGGTGAACCGTTACCATAAGGTAGACCGGCATCCTGTTCGATTACGATAATCTTGGGGAAATCCAACACTTCTTCCACTGGCGCAAAACGCTCCAATTTTCCTTGTTTTTCGAGCAATGCCTTCACGTTGTCAGACTTACCATGAAAATAGTCGTCATATATTTCTTTTGCTTTGGTATTTGGTGTCGCCACGATGATTATTTCGTCAATCCCGGCCTCCACGCATTCTTCTACGCAAAGCTGCATTACCGGTTTTGCCCCAATCGGAATCATAGCCTTTGGGATAGTTTTAGTAATTGGCAAATAGCGGCTAGCAAATCCCGCATCAGTTATTATTGCTTTCATTAACTCTCCTTAAAGAATGATTATACCATACAAAACAAGTATTTACCGCTTTTTCTTGTAGGCTTGCCTTCTGGCGATTTTGTCTTCATTGTTTTGTGCGCGATTGTGGACGCCGTAGATTAAGCTTGTTATACCTACAATCAGCATGTAAGTACCGAAGAAACGTACGAAAGTAGTTAATTCAAGGTCTCCAGCATTAATAATTGCGATGCCTATTATGCAACCACAAATACCAGCCAAAACACGGATAAATCGATCGGTCGGGTCCACGGTAGAAACAAATCCATGGAACAAATCAATTAATCCAGAGACAATCGTATACACAGAGATGATTACAACGCAACTCGTAAGATTGTCTTTCGCAAATAATAATAATGTAACAGCGGCGACAACATCTACCAATGCATCTATCACGGCGTTAAGCCAGCCGTGCTTTTTAGTGGAGCAGTATAATGCGCCGATGGAATCGATTATACCAATAAAAAGGAGAAAAACGCCGACTACGGATATCGTATCGATTACGCCCACTGGGCCACGAAACAATGCAAAACATCCAAAAATCGCTGCGACCATGCCTCGTACTAAGAATACCAACCAGTGCTTATCAATATATCTTCGATTTATTTTTGCCATATTAATTCCTTTTTTACTTAAGTTTATTTTATCACAAGCAGGCGGTTTTTACAAACTATTAAACTATTTGTTTTTAATATCTCGGAGCCAAATCATGCATTGCCTTTGCATCCATATTGTAGTTTACGGTGCCAGCATCATCAGTATCTGTATTGTTGCCTCCCCACAGATACAACGTCGGATCAAAGTTAATAATCTCAGCTGAGACCATCGAATTACTACCTCGACCAGCTCCGTAAGTGCGATTAGCAGTCAAAGAATTAGACATAATTGCTCCATTGATGGTTAATTGTGCTGAATTTCTTTGACTATTGACATCGTCCGAATTACAAGTAGTCACCTTCTTCGCTTTAAGTAGTGCATCAATCCGTGTGACTTCGCAGTCAATGATAATATCGTTCTCGGCATAGATGATCAGTTTTGGCGCTTGACTTAATTGAGTATAGGTATCATCACTGTATGTGAGATTACTCTTGATCTTAATATTATCTCTGGCATATACCACTATAACGCTGCCGCCAGGAATCGGGCTACTTTCACGTATTTCTAAATCACTATCGCTATGATAGAACGAAGCTGTATTCCCGTCAATCGTGGCACTAGTAACTGCTGGAACTTCGCTATTATTGGAGCGATATTCTTCAACCAACGACTTGATACTATTGCTATCCTTATCCATACCTTTGGTCGCACTATTAATACTTAGACCACCTACGCTAGTGCTGGAAGCGTTTGCACAACCGCCAATTGTCAACGGACTTAATAGACAAATCCTATCCGTAGTGTTCCCTCCGGGATTCTTGCCATTCTTTCTCTCGGTTTCATTATTACTACCTGCTGGATTTGGCCAATTACCGCTTGCTTCGTTGATTGCGTATCCCAAGCTTGCACCACTTGCAAACCCAGTCACATTTCCTTTTGCTAGCAGCCCCAGCTCATTCCATGAACCAAACACATTCAGTGAATGGGGCTTTGAGGCATCGAGTACATAGGTATCGTTATATAGATGCTTCTTAGCCGCAATAGAAGTACTAACTTCCCCACCTACGTATGAATTACCACCCACTACTTGAAGGCTGGGTTTCTTTGCAATCTTGTAGCATTTAGATTCTGTAATGCGCCAACTCCTACTATAGTTAACAGTGTCGCTAACATTTCTGTCGTCACCACTATGAGCTGGGAATATTGCTAATGCCACGCATATTTCCGTGCCTGCGATACCATCCGGTGCAACGAATGATACTTCTTCTTCTTGCTCTGCATTGGCGGCCAGTGTTCCTAGGTCTCTAACTATACCAGAATACCCACATTTTGTATCATCGTTAGCTACACCAAAGTAATTTGCACAAATACTGCCCTCTTCGTTTCGCAACGCACTCACGACGCCAGCCCCCTTCTGTCCGCCTACTGCGCTTGGATTATATACGATAACACCTCTCTTGATGTTGGTGGCCTTTGTGGCGTAGCTATCATTATTATTCGTTGTAACACTGTTCCTTTTTTCACCAACTTTAAGTTTCACTTTGACCATTGACTCTTCGCCCGCAAACACCTCATTAGTCGTCGTGGTTAACACTTCCCCAGTCATTGTAAAGTTGTAAGGAACGTAAGCTTTTGCAATAGCCTGTCTCGAACTCGTGTCTATCGTGGCGAGACTATAATTCCCTTCTTTGGTAAATGTAACCTGTCCAGGAGTGGTCCTAGTATCGTCATTTCCGCTCGTAATCGCCTTTTCACTTATTGCTGTGCCCACATCGTTTGCCCCAACTAGCTGAGTATTTGGCTCAGGGCTTTGGCGATCCATCGAACCGACAGTGAACTTATGAAATTCATCCACATTATCGCCTCCGGTTTTGTCGATATAAAACCCATTGTTCCATGACTTCATGGTATTGTTTTTATAATCATTAAACAATGATCCAAGCTTCTTTAACGCAGTCGCCTGAGTCGAACCACCAGGGTTAATTAAGATATGGTTAGTGTATAAATGGTAAGTGTATTGCAAAGTTGGATTATAGACTGCTCTAAATCCTACGGTGTCGCCTGGCTTAGCATATACTTCCCGTTGATACTGATTAAAGCTTGTAACATTTGCATTTCTGACCTTGATATTAATGTAGGAAGTGTCATTAGAATCAGAATTCGGATCTTCCGGATTATCATTCGGGGTATCAGGCGGCTGAGCGTTACCGAGCGCGTAAGCGCAAATTCTAGTATGTAAATCGTTGGTGTTAGGTTTATTACTAGCTTTGAAGTAAAGATACTCACACACCATCATCCCGGGATATAACGTTAATTCCCCGCTATTCCTCACAAGAGTCTCAGTAGAGCCGCCTTCGAACGTAGATGTACCCCCTTCGATACTATCAGAAATTCCCCTACTAGTATTAGTTAAATTAGAATAACGGTCAAAATGATATGTAGTAGAACCAATCCCCGATACTCTCTTCAAGTAATGATTAAATGAAACCTTACATCCATTGGTAGGAGAGCAATTATTTATGAATATTTCTTTGTTTATACTTTTGTTTTCGGTCGTCCACCCAGTGTCACCAATCGGATTAACACCTTTTAGGGTGGTTTTACCTTGGAAAACTGAAGGGATAACATAGGCGCAACCAGTTACTCCTTTTACTGTATCATTATTTTCGCTCCCGTACGGTTTATATGCAATTCTATAACAAACTTCCTCCCCTAATCTGACGGTTTCAGAATCATAATAAACCATATGTCCATTAGAATCTGATGGATTAAAAGTTCCTCGAATACTCCCTGTTGTAACATGCGTCGCATCGCTCCAGCTCTTATCACTATTCTGCTTTTGAATCACATAGCTAGTATTGCCCTTATCGGAAATCCTTGCCATATCAAACCAGAATCTAACTCGACAACCATCGCTATTGCTGCAGTCCACATTCAAACGGTCGGCCGTACCACTTACTACATAGCCGGTTTTTGTTTTGTAAGTTGAATCCTCCCACTCACTTCCACCAGAC
>JAZTZQ010000002.1:0-13104 GCA_045637565.1 Candidatus Nanosyncoccus sp.
AATTACTCAAGCAGAACCAGAGATTTCTTGATAAGTTTGACGAAAAAAAGGCGGGACTAGTCGGCTACCCCAATATCGTTAAGGTTCCAAAACGCGACACAGTTGATTTGATGCCGTTGTTTTTTGGCTCACAAGGCACGCTTGGGATTATTTCGGAAGTCATATTGAAAGCGGTACCGCAAAAGGCAAAGCCATTACGGCTTGCAGTAACTTCTAAAGATCTGGATGCTCTGACATACGTATTGGACACAATCAAACAGCTCAAACCCCGTGAGATTAATCTATATGATTTGAGAATAATACAAGAGGCACGTGGAGCAGGTAAGAATTTGGATGGGATCATCAGAACTCTCGATAAAGGGTTCGTAGCCTATATTACCTTTGATGAATATAAACTCATTATCATGCGCAAACTGAGTCGCATCAAAGAGAAGTTGCCACGTAGCGTAAAAATGATGCTCGATACTCAGGAAAATGAACTGGCACTAAATGAGCTCGAGAACTCACTAATGGTCTATCTGAATCACCCAAAGAATGGCGAACGTGCACCTATCTTAACCGATTTTTACATTCCAGCTGACAATCTAGCGAATTTCGTTAAGGACCTGGAAGTGCTGAGCGATAAGTTGGGATTAGATTTGTCGTTGTTTGGCTCTTATAATTCCGAAATCTATAGCCTAAGACCGAAAATTGATTTCAGTGAGGATGGTTTTAATAAGAAGATTGCTACTTTCCTAAGGGCTGGGGCGTACGTGATTAATCGACAAGATGGCACTTTGGCGGGTGGGGTACCGGAAGGAAGATTGAAAGCCGTTGTCACAAATACGGAAATCCTGGAAACAGAAAAAGACTTATACGAAAGCATCAAAAAGATTTTTGATCCGAATAAGATTTTAAACCCCGACGTGAAGTTGGGGGCCAATTCAAAATACACTTTGACCCATCTACGGAGCATAGAGACAAAGAATCCTATGATATAGGCCAAATTGTGACATAGTTGATTCGTGGAGTTTTATGTAGGAATAAAGTGTGTTATAATATATATAATATATAGGAGTTTTTATGAAGACAAAATTTAAAAAGATTTCGGATTCTAGAGTTGAGTTGACCGTGACTTTGGATGCTAAAGATTTAAAAGCTGCCAAGGAGAAGGCTTTGGAGAAACTAGCCAAAGAAGTGAAGGTGGAGGGGTTTCGCAAGGGCAAAGTACCAGCAGAAATCGCTAAGAAGTTCATTCCCGAGAATGATTTGAATGCCGAAACGATTGACTACGCCGTACGTTCGACCGTGGTGCAGGCTTTTCAGAAGGAAGAAAAGTCTCCGCTGGTGCTGCCGAGTGTAAATGTAACAAAATATGTCCCAGATGAATTAGCCGAGTATACCGCTACGGCCGACATTATTCCCGAAGTGAAGCTGGGTGACTACAAGAAACTCGGTGTAAAAATGGGTGAAGTTAAAGTCACCGAAAAAGAGATTAAGGACGTTCTAAACAATATCACTTCTTCATTTGCCGAGAAAAAAGTAGCCAAGAAGGCCGCAGAACTGGGCGATGAGGTGATTATTGATTTTACGGGCAAAAAGGACGGTAAAGCTTTCAACGGTGGCTCAGCCAAGGATTACAAGTTAACTCTTGGTTCGAAGACTTTTATTCCAGGGTTCGAAGAGGGAATTGTAGGACATAGCTCTGGTGATAAATTTGATCTCAAGCTCACTTTCCCGAAAGATTATGGTGTGGCGGATTTGGCTGGGGCGAAGACAGTTTTCGAAGTACTAGTAAAGCAGGTAAACGAAATTATCAAGCCCAAGGTCGATGATGAACTAGCTAAGAAATGCGGACCGTTTGAAACTTTAGATGAGTTAAAAGGGGATATCAGAAAGAACCTTGAAGCTCAGAAAAAACACACCGAAGAGGAAAAGTACAAAGATGCTTTGGTGCGCGAGCTCGTGAAAAAATCCAAAATTCCAGCACCAGAAGTATTGATTGATGACCAAGTACGCGTAATCCGTGACGACATGACCCGGAACGCCGCTTCGCAAGGACTAAGTTTCGAAGAATTCCTGGAGCGCAACAATGAGACAGTGGATAATTGGGAAAAACAAGCTCACAAGATTGCTGAGGAACGCGTGAAAGCTTCGCTAGCACTTCAGAATGTTGCACTGGCTGAGAAGATTAATGTAGCCGATGATTTAGTGGTAGCCAAGATTGCAGAATTACGCGATGTTTACAAGAAGTCGCCAGAAGCATTGAAGCAATTAAAGTCGCCAAATGTACGCTCCGACATTAAAAACCGGATGATCATCGAGGCTACACTGGATTACTTAGTAAAAGTCAATAACAAATAAAGCACACTATCACTTCTGGGGCGGTCTCGAAATCCAAAAAAGTAAAGACCTAAAGGTCGCCCATCTTTTTTGAATTTCTCGGGATATTGCCCCAGAAGTAATAGTTGTGCTTTTACTAGTATTTACTTTTTGACGTTAACGTGATATAATGTAGGGAAGAGTTTCAGCTTGGTTTTGATTGCTGTAAGATACCAAGCATAATATTTAATCATAATAAGAGGAAATTTTAATGCCAACTATTAATCAGTTGATTCGCAAGCCTCGCAAGAAGGCTAGCAAAAAGTCAAAGTCTCCAGCACTTGGCTCCATTATTAATACATTGAAGACCAAGCGTTATGAGACTGCTGCGCCACTGAAGCGTGGTGTATGTATCAAGGTAACCACTAAGACTCCGAAGAAGCCAAACTCCGCGATGCGCAAAGTCGCGCGTGTACGCCTGACTAACGGTCAGGAAGTATGGGCCTATATCGGTGGCGAAGGTCACAACTTGCAGGAACACGCCGTAGTGCTCGTGCGCGGTGGTCGTGTGCCAGATTTGCCTGGTGTGCGTTACCATGTCGTGCGCGGTACCTTGGATCTTCAAGGTGTGCAAGGTCGCAAGCAAGGTCGCTCGAAATACGGAGCGAAGAAGGAGGGTAAGTAATTATGCCACGTAAGACTACTAAATCTTTAGTCCGTAAGGTGAATCCAGATCGCAAGTATCAGTCAATCCTAGTACAGCGATTGATTAACAAGTCAATGTTAAACGGCAAGAAGCAGGTCGCCGAGCGTGCAGTTTATACTGCCATCGAAGGCGCCGCCAAGAAGTTGAAATCCGAAAATCCAGTCGAGGTACTCGAGAAGGCTATCGCGAACATTTCGCCAGATTTCGAAGTAAAGTCTCGTCGTGTGGGTGGCGCCAACTACCAGATTCCATTCCCAATCGCGGGACACCGACAACTGCATTTCGCCTTTTCATGGTTAGTACAATCAGCTCGCGCTCGCAAGGGTATGCCATATGCGAAGCGGCTTGAGGCTGAGATTGTCGATGCCTACAACGAGACCGGTGCGGCCTTCAAAAAGAAGGAAGATTGCCACCGTATGGCCGAGGCCAACCGCGCGTTTGCACACTTCGCGAGATAAGTATTCGAATTGTTTTAAGCAGAAGTCAGGGCAGAAAACTGGCTTCTGTTTTTTGTGATTGCGTCGCGTATTGACAAGTACTTAAGCATGAGTATAATGATTATTAAGTAGTTGGGAGCTACAGAAAAAGAAAGGAGTTTTTTAATGAAGAAAATTGAATGCGGCATAGTTGCAGGGATTACTATGCTATCATTCTCATTGTCTTGTATCACACCGACGTTTGCGGTGTGCAATGAGTCAGATCCAAATTGCGTAGTAAATGAGGGGAGCGTCATTACGACTGGCAGCGAAGATGAAGCGGCCAGCCTACAAACTAGCGATGTCGTGATAGGATTATCAAGCGTAACTGTCAACCCAACTGAGGTCTCTGTGGCGCTTGGTGAAGAAAAGAAAGTTGTCGTTTCTTACAATAGTGGATTCGAGACGGCCAATCTTGACGATACCGGTACGAACGTAGAGTTTACTAGTGGCGATGATGAATATGTGGCTTATGTAGGATTCAATGGCCAATATGATGGGGAGACATATCAGACCGATTATAATTCAATTTATGTTTATGGCAATGAAATTGGTACTTCGGTCTACACTGTTACTGTAACCGACGTGAATGGCAATACGGCTACGGCTACTATCAATGTGACGACAAGGGAAGCTTTGAGCTACGCCTACGATGCTATTACTTTTGTCAGCGATGAAGGTTGGACGGAAGCGTCTTTTGAGGCGGGCGTAGATTTTGACACACCGGTTGAAGGTGGTCGCAACATTAAATTAACCGAAGTCCCAATGACTGATGATTTGCAAGCTCTAGATGAAAACATGAAGGCGGTACTTGACATCGTGGTAGTTGACAAAGACGGTACTATTATCCCGGTAGATGGTAACAGTATCAAGATGTGGTTCGGCGTTAACAAAGCGGAACTAGCCGAAGGTGAGCAATACTTCCAGATTGCCTATATCAAAGATGGTAAAATCGTAGAGTTCATCGATGTAGATAATGTCGAAGATGACGGCTGGGGCTTTATGTTTGATTTTCATACTACCCACTGCTCGGCTTATGCGATTCTAGCTTCTGATACTCCATTTGAGAGTGCCGAGAGTCGGAATGCTAAACTACCGCAAGATGATTCTGGAATTGGAGCGCCAAATACCGGTGCATTTACTAAGGGTAGCGAGACTAGCGTAGTGAGTGATTCTGGTTTGATTGCCACCTTTACTGTTCTTAGTTTGATTCTCGCCGTGCGCGAAGCATTAAAATACGCAAAACGATAATTAGTATTTGAATTGCCTTAAAATCTCCCACAAAAATGGGAGATTTTAGGTTCAGAATTAAAAAGTTTATGCTATAATGTATATAAGTATATTAGGAGGTAAAATGGTAAAAGTGGCAATTAACGGCTTTGGTAGGATTGGCCGTAATGCACTTAAGATATTACTAGACCGTCGCGACGCACAGGTCGTGGCAATTAATGATATTACAGATGCGAAGACTTTGGCACATCTACTGCAACACGATTCGACATATGGCACATATGATAAAAAAGTCTCCGCTAAGGAACATTCGATTGTGGTGAATACACGCGAGATTCCGGTATACGCCGAAAAGGATCCGGCAAAATTGCCATGGAAAGAGTTAGGTGTAGATGTAGTAATTGAATCGACTGGATTCTTCACTAATCCCGAAGATGCAAAGGCGCACATCAAGGCGGGGGCAAAGAAAGTCGTGATTTCGGCGCCGGCCAAGGGCGAAGGTGCGAAAACTGTGGTACTCGGCGTGAATGAAGACGTGGTTGACGGTAAAGATAAAATCCTGTCAAATGCATCCTGTACCACGAACTGCATTGCGCCGATCATGAAGGTACTCGAGGATATTTTTGGTGTAGACAAAGCCATGATGACTACCGTGCACTCCTATACGGGCTCACAACGCATACTTGATGCGCCGGCGAAGGATTTGCGTGAGGCGCGTTCGGCAGCGGAGAATATCGTACCGACTACAACTGGTGCTTCTAAGGCTGCCGCACTGACGGTGCCGAGTTTACAGGGAAGGTTTAATGGTTTATCCGTTCGCGTCCCGACGCCAGTGGTATCATTATCCGATATCACAGCAATTTTGAAGCGCGATACAACCAAGGAAGAGTTGGCGAAGGTATTCAAGTCTGCCGCAAAGGAACCATATTATGAGGGGATTATCGGTGTGACCGACGAAGAATTAGTTTCTTCGGATTTCATTGGTGACCCACATTCCTGCATTGTGGATTTGCCATTAATTGACGTGGTGGGTGGTAATATGATCAAGATTGTGGCGTGGTACGACAACGAATGGGGCTACTCCAACCGATTAGTAGAACTCACAGTAGATTTCGGAAAGGGTGACTAATGGAAATCTTCGTTGGTACAGATTATAGAGGGTTCGAGAAGAAAAAGGGCATACTTGTATTCTTGGCGGGGCAAGGTCACGAGGTGACCGATGAGGGGGCTTATGAATATAATGAGGGGGATGATTTCAACGATCCGGCTATTGCGGTGGCTCGGGCAGTACGTGAAAATCGAGGAAGCATAGGGATATTAATCTGCGATTCGGCGCACGGCGTAACGATCCAGGCTAACCGTTTCAAGGGTATTAGGGCGGCGCATTGTGACAGCGTCGAATCAGCACGACTAGCGCGCAAACATGACGACGCTAATGTCTTATGCCTGTCAGCGCATTTTATGGATGAGACAAAGATGCAAGAAATCATCCAGGCTTTTATCGAAACTAATTTTGAAAACTTAGAGCGCCGCGTAAGGCGAATTAATCGTTTAGACGAAAGGGAAGATTATGATTAGAACCGTATCAATCGTACCAACGATATTAACTGACAATAAGCAAGATTATCGTGCCCAGGCGGAACGAATTAATATATTCACGAGGCGGGTGCAGATTGATGTAACCGATGGAGTATTTGCGCCAACTCAGACGCTAGACATCACTAATGTGTGGTGGCCGCGTAACTGGGAAGCGGATCTCCATCTGATGGCCGCCTATCCTTCTCAGCATCTTGATACGATTTTAAAATTATCGCCTTCGCTTTGCATCTTGCATGCCGAGGCGTCGGAAGATTTGTTGCCAAGTTTTCAACAACTTAAAGAGGCAGGAATTAAAGTGGGCGTGGCGCTTTTGCCATCTACATTTCCGGGTAACGTGCAACACTATATTCAGGCAGCTGACCACGTACTGATTTTCGCAGGGCAGCTCGGTGTACAAGGTTCGCCAGCGGATTTGATGCAAATGGAGAAGATTCCGCTAGTGCGTAACATGAAACCGGAAGTAGAAATTGGCTGGGATGGCGGCGCCAATATCACCAATGTACGGGCTTTGGCTCATGCGGACCTTGACGTAATTAATGTTGGTTCGGCTATTTCACAGGCGCCTGATCCAGCGCAGGCATTTCAAGAATTAGTGTCGGAAATTGACAAGAACGGAGTAGTGTTGTAAATGGCGCGCATCGTCTCACTGGGTTCGGCACTGCAGGATATTTACTTAATCGATCACGACGATCTTGCGCCCACTACGATTGGCGATGCGGCGATTTTTGGGAAGGTATTAGTAGGTTCCAAAGTTGACATTGATCGTATTTCGTATGAAGTAGGTGGGGGTGGCGTAAACTCGGCAATCACGTTCGCGAGGCACGGTCACGAGGCGATTTTTATTGGCAATGTTTCCAGAGACTCAGCAGGGATGGCGATTATCAAGGCGCTCAACCAAGAGGGAATTGACAGCAGTTATGTGAATTTTTTGGAACGCAAATCCACCGGAACTTCCATAATACTACTCGATTCGAAATTAGGCGAACGAACCATACTGACTTGCCGTGGGGCTTCGGAGCAATTTGGTAATTTCGACGAAAAAGATTTAGATTTAATACAGCCGGATTGGCTGTATGTGACTACACTGAGGGGTGATTTGGATACATTGCGGAGGTTTTTTGTAAAAGCACACGAAATTGGTGCTAAAATAATGTTTAACCCTGGCATACGGGAACTCGAACAAGCGGCTGACTTGACAAAGTTGCTAAAATATGTTGATATTTTGAACGTTAATAAAGACGAGGCGGCAAAACTAGTACCTGGGAAAGTCCTAACCGAACTACTGTATCATTTGGCTAGTTATGTCAAGACCGTAATTATAACTGATGGCATGATGGGCGGTATCGCCACAAATGGCACAGAAACATACCGATTCGGTATCTATGAAGATGTGCGCGTAAAGGACGCCACAGGCGCGGGTGACGCCTTTGGTTCAGGATTCTTGGCACAAATCGCGGACGGACGAGACTTCCAAAAATCTCTAGTATTTGCCTCGGCGAATTCGACATCTGTCATCACTAAGCTAGGCGCCAACCGCGGTATTCTAGGACGCGAGTTAAGAACGCACATGATGCCAATACAGAAAATCTAAAGGAGGATATATGATCAAAGCAGAAGAAGAACTATTAAGAAAGCTATCCATCGCCGACCTAGAGCGAGCTAATGCTTACGCTAAAGATTTGGGGCGCGGACTGCAAATCGTACGCTCATTCCCTCAGGGTGTCACAATATTCGGCTCGGCACGCCTAGCACAGGATTCGAAATATTGTCAGATGGCCTACGAACTCGGTGGCATGCTTGCCAAAAATGGTCACGCTGTTATCACTGGCGGAGGTCCTGGCATTATGGAGGCTGCCTCGCACGGGTCTTACGAGATTGGTGGACGAACCATTGGGCTAAATATCACCCTAGCGCACGAACAGCATCCGAATCCATACCTTACCGATTGTTTAACGTTCGAATATTTCTTCGCACGCAAGGTGTCACTCGCAATGTCAGCAAAAGTCTTCGTGTTCTTTCCGGGCGGGTTCGGGACAATGGATGAGCTCTCAGAAGTACTATGCCTAATGCAAGAAGCCAAAATGCCCAAAATGCCAGTGTTCCTAATTGGGGAATCATACTGGAAGGGGTTTGACAAAATGATTGGCAAAATGATAGCGCTGGGATTGATTGCTTCAAAGGATACAGCGATATTCCATATTACAGATCGGTTGCAGGATGTAGTGGATGCGGCGAATAAGATTGGGCACCCGAAGGTCTCGGAGAATTTCTATGATGGGTTCCGGGAAGCGAAAGCACTGGAGAAGGATGATTTTATAACTAAAGATTAGGTATTTTTAAGAGCGGACTTGGGCAGTTAGAGATGGCTACATTATCCATTATTAGAACCCTAAACTCAAATTCGTTCGCGGTTCGTTGCACGCCGGGAAAGTATTTATGAAATTCTTAACGGAAAAATCGCTCGTCTCACGGCTGTCTTCACGGTTCGCGAGTCGATTTTTCCTAAATTTCATAAATACTTTCTCGGGTTTACTCAATGCTCACTCATTTTGAGTTTAGGATTCTATATAAATCGTAGACATCACAACGGGCCAAATCTATTTATTGTTCTTAATAATTAGATAGGCTTTGGTTAACTAGAAAATACGCCTCAGGCGAGCAGAGAAATTATAATTACCCCTCAGGGACCTTTGGTCCTTGGGAGGAAAATCAAAATTACCCTGATTTTCATTTTTCTAGGGAGGCTACTAGGATGAACTAAGGCACCTAATACTTCGACCAATGTACTTATAGTCATGATTCGTACCTGGACCGACGTAAGAACTTTGAACGTAAAGATAATGAGCATTATTACCGTTGCTTACTGTAGATGACCAATAATAGCCTCTTGCTCCTTGATTATAAGCCGACGAGCCACTAAATAGGCCGGAATAAACAAAGTTAGTCGGGTATCTGCGAAAGGCCATGGTGGCAGTATCGCCATTTGTGTTAGTGGTATTACCACTATAGCCTGAAGTGCCGCTGCTTGGAGTATCCTCATACGCAGTCGTATTGCTCCCCATGATGGTATAGCCTAGATTGTAAAACTCGCGGAAGGTAGTTGGGTCTCCAGTTACGTTTACCCCACCAGTATTGCCAGAAGCATAAGCCAAACCACCAGTAGGTAGATGCCACCCTGCTGGGCAGAGCGAAGACCCGGTAGTGGATTGATTGGCCGCACCGCTGTAAGTAAGGTCAGCAATAGCGGCATGCCAGGTGTAGTAGTTGCCATAACTATACATACCGGCATTGGTGGTGCTATTGACATCAGAGTTGCTAGTCGGATTCTGTGGCCGATTAGTAGAGCTTACTTGATGGTTCCAGTTATTGTAGCGTGGCATACGGTAGCCAGGGTAATTATATGCTCCAATGCTTACTGTAGCATCTCCACTTTGGGTGCCGGAATAGTACAGACTATTTGCGGTAGTGGAGTTAGAGAAGTTGGCAGTTTCTACTGTAGCAAGGCCAGAAAAACTACCGTGAGTTGTAGATGCTCCGTAGCCTTGGGCAAGGGAGCCGTCGGAGTTGTGGGCAGCGGTGCTTTCTAGTCTTAGGTTCTCTATCATCCAGCAATTACCGTCAGCGAGTTTGGCGATGGCATAAGTTTCATTGTCACGTTGGTCGGTTAAAGCAGAGACGGAGTTTAGAGTCTTAGTGACATTTGGACCAGATTGAGTAAGTCTATTACATACTTGTGAGACTTTGGTAGAGTCTTGGATACTACCTTCAGATGCAATCCAGACAGCATAAAGACTTAAGCCCGGATTAGTACCAGTATACCGACCCGCAGTAAAAGTGATGTCTTCTTGTGGTCCATATAGGTTAGCTTCTGAATTAGTAGCATAATCGAACTTATCACTCCAACCAGCGAAACCATAACCGGTTCTGCTAAAGTTACTAGCTAGAAGAGTAAGGCTGGTGTCTGAAGAAGTGACTGGTTGACATCCCATAGTACCTTCTACATTACTACCATTAGCATAGTATCTAATACAACCTGATTCAGTAGATTGAGGTTGTAATGGTTCTTCTGTATATGGATGCACCATAGTATATTTCACTTGTCCTATGTAAGTATCGGCTGGTTGGTTAGATGCTATGTATGCTGCATAGGTGGTTTCTAGCTTAACTCCTAATGTAGTATCAGTAGTAGATGAGCCAGTATTAGCATGATATTCTGCTACTTTAGTATATGAAGCTGGTACACTATGCCATGAAGAAAAGGTTCCTTCTGTATCACTTTGGATAGTTAAGTTCTGTGGGTTATAGGATTCTGTAGCATCTGTGACTTTAGTTAGTTTCATAGACCAGTTAGATGTAGTATCTCCTGATGCATAGGCTTTAGTAGCGATAGTACCGTTAGTGTTTCCACCAACTAGGTTAGTAACACCATATTCATTACCAGTGTATCCTATTGCATAGATGGAGAAGCCATTGTCATCATTGCATATAGCAGTTAATGTAGTTTTACCGATACCGTTTTCATATTCCGAGCCACTAGCTCCAGAATAAGTACCAGGGTTTAATGTAGCAGTGTGGCTAGTACCAGTACCAGTCATAGTACAAGCTACTGGAACTGTGAGTTGAACTGAATCTACTACTTCATCGTCTGTAGCTGAGACGAAACTAGAAGCCAGTATCACAACACTAATTAGATTTAAACTTAATAATCCTATACAAAAAGTTATCTTTCTCATGCTTATTATTATATAGAAGCACCAATAATTGTCAACATGATTACTTAGCTAACTCTTATTCAGCATCTAGTAACCAGTTAATCAAATTGCGGCACATTATACCATCCTCACTACTATCCAACAAATCCATAGTCAAAATAGTCTTTTTATAGTAGTCACCGGTGGTTTTAATAGCAGCAAGTTCCCGCTTCAGAGTATCACCATCCGCAATGGATTGCGAGACTTGATAATATTCCATCTCACCATCATGATTCTTTATCACAAAATCTATCTCCTTGTCATAATTCTTACCAACTCTCACGTTGCCGTAACGTTTATTTAGCTCAAGGAAAACTATATTCTCCAACCGATGCCCAAGGTTGACCGTAGATGGTCTACCTAGTAGCGTATCAGCTACTCCCAAATCCACCGTGTAATATTTTTCGCCCGTACGTAGAATATCTTTACCACGAATGTCATAGCGCTCCGTACGGTAAAGCAAGAAGCAATCCATCATTACTTGTAAGTATTCATCCACTGTTTTGTGATCTATATTGCGACCTGCATCATTCAGTACGTTCGTAACGCGATTTGGCGACATAATGCTACCTATATTATCAAGACAATATAGATACACTCGACGGAAATCGTCCATGCTACGCATATTTCTACGCTTTTTGACGTCTTTTTCAATAATAGTATTATAGACCGCCTCAAGATAGTTCGGTACCTCCGAACCCGCCCCAATCGCTAACATATTAGCTGCTTCCGGGAACCCACCAAACCTTAGAAACTGTTGAAACATTTGAATCTTATCGCCAATCGGCTCGAAAAACTGCACAAACTCAGAAAAAACCAGTGGCTGCATCTCAATTTCAATATATCTCCCAGTTAGTAGCGTGGCTATATCGCTACTTAGCATATATGCATTAGAACCTGTAACATAAATATCAGTGTAAGGCTTGACATGCAGGCTATCTAGCATTCGCTCGAACCCAGGCGCCATTTGAACCTCATCTATAAAAACATAGTTCATTACCGATTCGTCAATTTCTGACATAATCTGATTATAAAATGTGTCTTCATCTTTCAAAAAAGACTCATTTTCTTTCTCCTCTAAATTATAGTAGATTATTTTGTTATCCTTGTTAACCGATAACTCATCACGAAACTGACTCATCAAAGTAGACTTGCCAGAACGACGCACGCCAGTAATAACCTTTATCAGGTTAATATCTTTAACCTTTCGCAGTTTTTTCAAATATGATTCACGCTTTACCATAAGTAAATTGTAGCAAATCAGTTCCCAAAAGTCAAGAAAATATTGAAGTTTTGGGAGTTTAAGTTTGGCGTAATTCTATTAGAACTCTAAAATCATCGTCATTCCCTCGGTTAGCACCAAAGGCTTAGAAGACAAGTAGTTCAAAATTGACAGTAATTCCGCCTTTTTCTTATGATTTTATAAGCATTAGCAACAACACATTTTGTCTATTTAACCAAACATTTTAAAATTGCCCAATAAAAAACAGTCATTCAGGAATACAATAACCAACTATAACGAAAGTCAAAAGGCTAGGGGCCTACCGTACACCTAATATCCTGCCCGCCGTACCTACTGAGGCCATAGGTACCTGGGTACACGGTGGAACTATGCATGGACAGATAGTAGCTATCGTAGTTATTGCTTGCAGTAGACGACCAATAGCCGCCGGAGGACCCTCTATGGTACGCCGACGAGGTACTGAAGAAGCCGGAGTAGAGGAAGTTGTTAGGATAAGCTCTTAGCTTATCTGCTACTGGACCAGCTTCGGCTGTACCTGTGTAATATGGGTAAGTTGAGCTTCCATAGTTAGCTGGTTTAGTTCCCCCATTAATGCCATCAACTATTAATGACCATAGTTCATTATTGGCTTCATTGGACTTATTACCGCCCTTAGGTAGATCCCAACCTGCTGGACATAGTGAAGTTCCCGTAGAAGATTGGTTATTAGTACCGTTATAAGTAAGATCGGCAATGGCTGCATGCCAAGTATAGTAGTTGCCGTAGGAATACATATTTCCATCATTATTAGTTGGGTTA
>JAZTZQ010000003.1:0-3313 GCA_045637565.1 Candidatus Nanosyncoccus sp.
CTGCATTTTTTTTGAACAACGAAGTTTGACTGTTACGGTTTCGTTTTGGCTGTGAATGACAGTTGCTTTTGTGAAGCCATTATCGGCGAGACAAAGAACTTTTTGACCAGCTGTGAAGTAATCTCTGGGCCGGAATGATGCAAAAGGTGGTTTCTCCTTAGCATCTGCCATTATTTTTACTATGAGCTTGATGCGTTTGGCGTGAAGTGGTTGAGCCGTTGTTGACTTGTATTTTTCTTCTTGCCAGTACGTAAGTAGATACCTTAAGTTCCACCATCCAATGAATCGGAGATCTGCTTTCAGGATAGGCTTGATATTGATGAGATGCTCTGGTATTAAGGTTTGCGGATTTGTCATTGTGATACTCTCCCTTCTGTAAATGTACATTTAAAACTATCTATATTTTACAATAATTTCTAATTCTAGTCAAGTACATCATTGCTTTTGGAACTGTTTTGGCGTAGTTTGGGGCTTTTCAAATAATGAGTTTCGTGATATAATTATATTTGTGATTGGTCCGGTAGCTCAGCTGGCTGAAGTCATGGCAGCACGAGCCTTGGGCGCTGGATATGCATTGTATTGCAATGGTAATGAAGTCACATTTGGTCCGGTAGCTCAGCTGGTTAGAGCACGAGCCTCTTAAGCTTGGTGTCGTGGGTTCGAGTCCCACCCGGATCACCAATTCCTAACGGAATTGCACAAAAAGCGGAACTCGGTCATAAATGAGCGAGTCCCACCCGGATTACCAAAATTCGAATTCAAAGGCGCCATTCCGGCGTTTTTTCATGTTTACTTTTTTGTTTTTTGTTATAATGATATTAATAATTAGAAAAGGAGAACATGGACAATAAAGAAATCTATAAGAAGACATTAACGTTTTCGCTAAGGCGGTTGGCTTGGGATATAGCCTCGGTTGTGGTAATTATTCTTTTGGCGGCAGCTGGGTTTGTTTTGGCGGAAAAAATGGCAAATAATGGGTTGATGGGACTAGCGATTGGTTTGATAATTGCAATAATAATTGTGGCGATTGCGTCACATTTTGTATCGTATATTTTTAAAGCAGGTCAGATTGCGATGATGACGAAGGGTGTTTCGGAAGGGAAGCTGCCGGACGATGTGTATGGTGAAGGTAAAAAAGTAGTAAAAGAGAGATTTTTGACGGTGGCGGCTTATTATGCAGCAACTAGTGTGATAAAAGGGATTTTTAATCAGATTGGTAATGCGATTACATCGGTAGGTCGAGCTGTTGGTGGCGACAGTGGTGGCGCTGTGGGGAGTACAATATCTAGTGTAATACAGACTGTTGTTAGGTATTTGTGTGATTGTTGTCTAGGTTGGGTATTCTATCGTAAGGATGAAAATGCAGCGAAGGCTACACTCGAGGGGGCGGTGTTGTTCTTCAAGCATGGGAAAACATTTGCGAAGAATATGGGGCGAGTATTTGGGATGAGTCTTGTATCGTTTTTGGTAATTGGTGGAGTATTCTTTGGGATTTCTTATCTTATTGCAATGGCATTTCCGGGTGCGTTTGCGGAAATTGCGGCTGAATTTGCCAATGAGACGTCTGAGGATACTGCGTTTTTGGCAGATCCAAACAATGTAATGTTAATAACGGCGGCACTTGGTGGTGTAATGATGTGGAGTATTTTGCATTCAGTGTTTGTAAGACCATTTATCTTAGTAGGGGTGCTAAGGAACTTTATCGAATCTGGTAAGACGGAAAGAATTACAGAAGCTGATTACGACGAATTGGATAAAAAGTCAGCGAAATTTAAGAAGTTACACGCTGAAACAAATGCATAAAAAGCATTAACTAATAGTTTAATTGGAGGATTAGTAGATGTGTGGGATTGTGGGTTATGTTGGTGTTAAAAATGCTCAGAATTTCTTGATATCTGGATTGAAGCGATTGGAATACCGGGGGTATGATTCGGCGGGAATTGTGACTATGGATGGTTCTGGAGAGGCGACTCTGCTAAGGGCTAAGGGAAAGATTATAAATTTAGAAAAAAAATTATTAAAAGCGAAGCGTGATGATCATGTCGGGATAGGTCACACGAGGTGGGCTACGCATGGTGAGCCATCAGAATTGAATGCCCATCCGCACCAAGCAGGGAAGATTTATGTGGTGCATAATGGGATAATTGAGAATTATAAAGAATTGAAGGTGGAGCTGGCGGATCATAAGTTTAAGTCGGAGACGGATTCGGAGGTGTTGGCGGCATTGATTAATTCGTTCTATCAGGACGGGAAGTATCCCTTGGTGAATGCGGTAGTGCAGGCTTTGAAGCTAGTGAAGGGTACGTATGGGATAGCGGTAGTATCGGAACTCGCGCCGGAAGAAATGGTGGTGGCGCGGAGTGGATCACCATTGGTGATTGGTGTAGGGCATGATGAGACTTTAGTAGCTTCGGACGCTTCGGCGCTCCTAGGCCACACGAAACGAGCGATTTATCTGAATGATGGTGAAGTGGCGGTACTTGGTAAGAATAGTGTTGAGATAAAAACACTGAATGCGGAACCGGTATCGGCGAAAGTAGAGGAGATTGAGACGAATCTTGCGGCAATACAGAAAAGTGGATATGATCATTTTTTGTTAAAGGAGATAATGGAACAGCCAGAATCTTTGATGGAGACTTTGCGCGGACGGGTTAATGCAATGGAGGGGACGGTACATTTGGGTGGACCAGGTTTGTCGGAGGCGGAGTTAAGAAAAATCCAGCACCTTGTGGTAGTGGGTTGTGGAACGGCTTACCATGCGGGACTCTTGGCTTCGTACTACATCGAACAATTCGTGCCGGAAATGACGGTGGAAGTGGTAATTGCATCGGAGTATCGATATCGGTCAGCGTATATTCCGGATAATTCGGTGGCGCTCATCGTGTCACAATCGGGCGAAACGGCGGATACGTTGGCGTGCCTGCGTGAAATTAAGAAACAGGGAGTGCGGACGGTGGGGATTGTAAATGCAATTGGCTCGACGATTGCGCGTGAAGTGGATGGGGGGACTTATGTGCATGTGGGGCCGGAAATTTCGGTGGCGTCGACAAAGGCATTTACCTCTCAAGTGATTGCGATGGTGATGTTTGGACTCACGATTGCACAGGCAAAAGGGGTGAAGAGCGCTATTTTGAAGCCGTATGTGAAGGAAATTGCGGCTTTGCCGGAAGAGATTCGGTCAGTGCTTGATACAACTCCAAAAGAGGTGCAGAAGATTGCGAAAAAATACGTCGAGTATGAACATGCCATTTATCTTGGGCGCGATACGGCTTATCCAGCATCAATGGAGGGAGCATTGAAACTCAAAGAAGTA
>JAZTZQ010000004.1:0-5067 GCA_045637565.1 Candidatus Nanosyncoccus sp.
TTCGGCCGCGGTGGGAGTCTCGTGGGATCCCCCAAGTTTCACAAAAACTACAAAAAGAGATTTTAAACCCCCGGAAGGGTTTCTTTTTGTTTACATGCCGGGGATTTTGAAGGCACTGGGGTCGGAAGCTTGGGGGCGATAGACTTGATCTTGCATGGCCGGTTGGGGGCCTAAGGGTGCAGTCATCACGTCCGTATCGGGCTGGCTGCTTTCTGGGGTGGGGCTGTCGGGCGTAAGAGAGACTGGCGGAGCGGGTGGTGGCGGCAAGATATCTGCGTCTGCTGGTGGCATAAAGTTCATTTCTGGCACTCCGTTTATTTCAGGGGTGTCTTGGACTGAAGGAGCATTTGAAGTGGCGGGGTTATCAATATCGTCTGGAGAAGACGTGATGGCACCTGATGGCTCGCTGGGAGTTTCTAGGGAATCCAGAGCGTCTTGAATGGCTTTGTTGGATGAATCCGGAACGGTACTCTGATGCGACAAGGATTCAGATACGGAAGGCAGTTCTGGTGAATTGTCTAGCGTTGTATTGCTATCGATTTGCAGGGCTGCATTGTTATCATCTGGTACCGTTTCGGCACTCGCTTCGGTGAGACTTTGCTCGGCCGCTTTGAGATCATCGAGTAGAGTATGTTCTTTCTTGGTGACTTCGGTGTCGACTTCGCTTGGCTTGGAGGGTTCATCGGTTTGGTCTTTGGATTTTGTTTCATAGTCATGTTCGATGTCGAGCTTAGTGGGGTCGTATTCTTCGTCTGTGACCTTGGGTAGTGACGGTAGATTGATGAGTTCATTGTCTACATCTGGTGTGATGTTTTGGGAAACCAATTGCTGATTGGCACCTGATTCCATGAGTTTGGAACAAAGACGCATCGTGGCAGGGGTGGTTTTGGCGTTAGCGAAGCGATTGGTGGCAGCTACAATACCAGTAAGATAAGCGGTAGCTTCGTCTTTGGCGATAGGATCTTCACCACCATAGGTGTATAGAAGCGTGGCAATCATTTCGGAGACCGAGCTAGCGGTTTTGTCGCTCCATTCTATTTCACCGAATTTGCCTGGGTTGCCGGTGGTAGCGTTGACTATGACTGCATCGTGCATAATGCGACCATGTTCGCGCAGGGCGGCATCTAGATCAATACCATTGGCTACATCAAGCGCTATGACTAAGTCAACATTGAAATCGCCGTAGGAGAATTCTAGGTCCTCTTGGGATAGACGATGTCTATATGGAGTAATGTAGACTTTGACATAATCGCCGTCTAGTTTATAACGAAGATGGTCGGCTTTTTCTTTGTTTAAGGCTATAACGAAATCTTGCAAAGTGTCGGCAGTGGTTTCAAAGGTTTCTTCGGGTTTTAGGAATTCGAGTGCGTTAGGAGTAGAGCCAGAATAGATAGCCGTGGCACGCTTGCCGATACGGTCGAGATATAGTGTAAGACCAATAGCGGCAGATAACTCATCAACTGACGGGTCACTCGATAGAGCTACGAGGACATTTTTGGCATCGTTAATCTTGGTAGCAACTGCGGCGTAAAGTTCCGAATCGTTTGGCCGAATGGCTGGAGTTGGATTGGCTACTTCTGGGTTAGGCAACGCGGCCACGTCTGCGGCTGGAGATGGGTTTGCATCATTCGCCATAGCAACTGGGTCAACCGGTGCCGGATTAGTAGCAGTAGGAACTGAGGCATCAACGACGGGAGCTGCAGGAGTGGCAGGCACATCTATAGGTAGTACACCTATGGGCGCCGTGTCGGCTGGAGCCGGAGTAGCCCAAGCCTGGTCGGTCGTGTCGTCCTGGACCGGCGTGGTGGGGGTTGGTGTAGTTGGTGTTACAAATGTGTCGTCTTGTGGCATTTTTACCTTTCTAATACTAGATTATCATAAGCGGGAAAATATTGCAATGGTATTATGTCCATAGACGCAACCAAATATCACTTTTAGGACGACCTCGAAATCCAAAAAAGTAAAGGCCTAAAGGCCGTTGGCTTTTTGAATTTTTCCGGGATATTGTCCCAAAAGTGATGCCCTGTCACATCGTAGTGTAATTCCTTGCGTACTCTTTACTTTTTTCGAGATATGAGGTATAATAGGCAAAAGTCATTAATTTTTAATCTATATAGGAAGAAAATGCCAATTATTAAATCTGCCAAGAAGGCGGCGAGGCAAGCAGATAAGCGAACCGCGCATAACCAAGAAATCAAGAAAGACATCAAGGCTGCTTTGAAGGCTTTTAAAGCCAAGCCATCGAAAGAGACTTTGGCGAAGGCACAGTCTGAGTATGACAAAGCCGTGAAGAAAGATCTTCTGAAGAAGAATACTGCAGCACGTCGCAAAGCGAAGCTTCATGCGATTGCGAAAGAAGCTAAGGTTAAACTAGCTTAATTCGCTTTACAGTTGACTGAGCCCGAGAAGGCATGCTTCGATGAGAAGCCATGGGTCGATAGAAGTAGATTTCATTTGTAAGTCAAGTTTGGAGAGCTCTTTTAGAGTTCTCTTTTCTTTGATTCCCTGGTTTTGGTTGTAATCCTTGAGAGCTTGAGAGGCAAGGAGGCCAAAAAACATGATAGGATCTTGACTGGGTTTGATTTGTTCTAGCATGATGACAGCGCGTTTGCCGTCGCGTTTGGCAGTCCTATAGATATCAAAAACGAGTTTGTAACTAGGGTTGGGCGGGAGGTTGAATTCTTTGATTTCGACTGTTTTGTTAGCCTTAAGTGCTTTGTAGGTAGCAGAGCGTTTGTCGAGCTTGAGCTCCTGGAGAATGACGAGGTGGGGAGTGTCGAGATAATCCACGAGGCGGTCAGCGACCTGCCTATTAGCAAGGAGGTCGCGGATGAGAATGTGACGCTGCTCAGCAAAAAGCGAGACGCCTTTGAAAATGCTAGGGAGGTCGTTCGCCGTGAGATTAGCGCCTTCGATGGTCTCGTGGTCTTCGCCGAGAAGTTTTATGATTTCCTGCCCGGCTCGTACGCGGTCGTCACCTGTGAAGATTTTAAGCATGGCGAGGCTCCTTATGCTGGCAATGCGGGCAAATGTGGGTGCCGCGACCAGCGACTTTGAGTTTCTCGATGGTAGTACCACAGCGTGGACAGGGCTGGCCCTGCCTGTGGAAAACCTGTGCAAAAAGTTCGAGATAATCGCCTTTGGTGCCATCGGCTTTGACATACGTGGCCATGGTGGAACCACCGGAAGCGATGGATTTGTCCATGACGTCGCAGGCGGACCGTAATAGTGTTGCGGCTTCTTGTTTAGTGATAGTGCCAGATTTGCGCTCGGGGTGAATGTGGGAAGCGAAGAGTGCTTCGTCGGCGTAGATGTTGCCGAGACCGGTAATGATGGTCTGATCAAGAATGGTGGCTTTGATGCAAGAACTTGGATGTTTTTGGAGCTTGGCGTATAACTCATCTGCAGTCATATTCCAGGGCTCCTTGGCGAGTTTCTTAATAAATGGGTCTTGCTCAACCTCCACGGTAGGAAGGATTTTGATGAAGCCGAATTTGCGTTGGTCATTGAAATAAAGGACACCGTTTGTAAAATGGAGGACGACGCGAGTTTGTTTGTTAGGGAGCTCAGCGGTAAAATTGTCGCTGGGATGACCGGCAGCGAAACGATTCCCTGATTCGACTGGTGATTTGACCGGGCTGTTGGTTGTTTTGCCGTCATTGTCGTAGATAAGCTGGCCGGTCATGCGGAGATGAATCATAAGAGACTTCCCGGTGTTCAGGTCGATAATGAGGGCCTTGCCGAAACGACGGATGTCTTCTACTATTCCCTGCACTGGCTCGCCGATGAAAGATTTGGAGCACAATACATCTGTAGATTGGAGATTTTGGTGCTTGATGAATTTGATGAGACCGCGGCGGATAGTCTCGACTTCGGGAAGTTCAGGCATTGGAATCCCCTAAATAGTCATACCAAAAACTCTCTAGCATGTCTTCGAGCAAAATGTCGAGACGGTTTTTCGTGTAAAACTGGTACTTGTCGCCTTTGATGGATGCGCCCAGACTATCATCGGCTAAAATACGCTCAATATCTTGAATATCTTCTGGCGTAATGTCTGTAGCATCGACTTCGTTAGCGCGTTTTGCAAGGTTAATTCTTTCCTCTGGAGTATAGAAAAGTCGGTGATGAAAATTTGTATCGTAAAGCCAGAAATCATGGTGTTTGATAGCAAGTTTGGCGTCGCGGGAGAGGTGCTTCCCCTTGGTGGTGCGTTTGATGGTGCGGTAAAAATCATAATTAAAATAGCCGTCGGTATAAAGGTGAAAGAGATACCCTAGAAAAATGAGATCTTTCTGATTGATTCTATCTCTGTTTTCGGCGTAAAAATTCAACGAGCTTTTTTGATTATAGGCGTAGTGAGTTTCTTCGTGGTGTTTTTTGGTTTTGACTTTGTTGATATAGCCATTGTTAATATCTGGTAAAAGACAGGCAAAAAGAAACTCCTGCTTGGCGGATTTAGAAAGCTTAAGCTTGCCGGATAGTCGATTGCCGGCTTCGAGATGAATATTCCAACTGGGCATATTGTTTTGATTATAGCATGGATGTGGAAAATTGTGGAAAAACGCTATATTTAGTGTAGGAAAGGTCTTGACAGACACTATATGTGGGGTTACAATAGATTGTAGGTAATGCTTATAAATGTTAAATACGGTGGGTCTCCGGATTATTTTGAGGCTTTGCTTATATAAAATATGTTTAAGCGAACCATTAAAAAATAGCAAAACGGAAGTCCTAAGAAAGGAAAACCATGAAGAAAATAATTTACCGAAATGCGAATGAGGTCGAGAACTTTGATCTTAAGCGGTTCGTGAAGTCGGTTTCAAAATACGCCAAGGTGTCGGAAAAGGAAGCCAAGGAGGTCTTGGCGGATTACGACCAGTATGAGACGATGCACGTGTCGTGCCTAGTGGAAGCCGCAATGAAATTGATCGGCGCCAAGGCGGGCGATGCTGAGATGAAAGAATATTTCAATGAACATGCACAATGGTTTGATGAGGGTAAGTTCGAGAGGCTACGGCGAATCACTGGGTATCTCGTGGGTACGCTTGATCGTTGGAACGATGCGAA
>JAZTZQ010000005.1:0-21616 GCA_045637565.1 Candidatus Nanosyncoccus sp.
TAGAACTATTAAGAGCTGAGGTACCATCTACTGCTGTGTAAGCTGCTGTACTAGTAGAATCACCATTTAGATATAGGTTGGCGGAAGCGGAAGTGGCAATAGTAAGGTCATAGCCTTTGTCACAAGTAGTGGTAATACTAATGGATTCTTCGTCTATAGTAACACCATCACCTGCTGGTGAAGAATTGAGGGTAATACTATTATTAGTAGTAATGGTAGCACTAGTAGCTGAGGCTGGCTGGATAGCTCGTGATGAAAGCAGAAAACAGGCCATAAATAGCCCTACTACTGCAAGATAGTTTGTTTTTGTATGCATATAAAACACCTATTTTCTATTAATGTATGACGTTTAATAGTTTTATTATATACTGCTTGTGAATAAAATGCAATGGGTTTTGTTGGTGTTTTGTGAGATTATTTCCAAAAGGCGCGGCCGTCAATACGGACGTCGACATATTCAAAGGCAGTGATTCCCTGTTCGGCTAGGTAGCGGAGCATGCGGTCGATATCTTCGGCGGTAATTGCCGCATCCCGATCGATGATAGTCTTGAAAAAGCCGGCGTAGCCGTCGAGATAGAAATCGACCTCGCGGATGGAGCCGATCGGAATGACGGCTTTGATTGGTTGGTAGCCGTATGATTTGAGATCGAGCTCAATGAGGCCAATGTAATTGCGCATGCGTGAAGTAATTTTATCAGCGGCAGTCGAAGTGGAGGCATCGATGATTTCGATGGTGGGGTCGGCCAAAAAGACGGGTTCCGGAACGACTTCGGGTAAGGGTTCGGGGTCGCGGTGGAAAAAATTATTGGCGAGAACGATCAAGATGATGATCAAGACAATGAAACCGAGACTAACTAGGGCGACGCGCATGAAGTATTTTTGTTTGTCTTTTTTGCGGGCAGCAGCGCGTTCGTTTTTGGTTTCGAGTTTTTCCCTTTTCTCGCCAATGGTGAGGCCAGACATGATTGTGGACTTGCGATGAAGAGAACGTTTGACTAGTTTTGGTTCACCACCCTTTTCCACACTAAGCCTCCTCGAGGATTATTTCGGCGAGACGGCGAGCTGAATCAGAGCGGGCTTCTTCGTGGAGTTTGTCGGCCATGTCGGCGCGGAGACGAGGGGACTTAATGAGATGACGAATCTCGACAAGAAGAACCGTTGGGTCTTGAACCATATCGAGATCTTTAACAAGTGAGACAGCGTTGACTTCGGCGAGGCGTTCGGCGTTTTTGACTTGATGACCACCTGGAAGTGGCGCAAATGGCACTAGGATGACAGCCTTTTTCAGTGAAGCGAGCTCGGCGATGGTAGTAGCACCAGCACGCGATACGATAATGTCAGCAGCACCCATCAGCTCATTCATGGTAGTGTTAAACTCCCACATACGAAAATTCGATTCGAGCGAGGCATGGTCCCAGTTCTCGTATTGTTTTAAATCAACCATGTTTTCGTAATGCTTACGACCAGCGACGAGTCCGACTGAGGTGAGTTTAAGTAGTTCGGATAGGATGGCACGAGTGGCCTCATTGAGGTTCTCTGACCCCTGCGAACCACCAGTGATGACGACAAGTGGTTTTTCTGGATTGAAGGAGAAAGCTTTCTTGAGCTCTAGTTGCCTAGAAGGACTGACGGACTTGAATTCTGACCCTACAGGAATGCCGGTCCAGACGTAATTAGGGTGCGATTGTTGTAGTTCTTCCGGAATTGGCATACCAAAGGCGACTTTGGCGGCTTTTTTCATTAAGATGCGGTTGGCAAGACCAGCCACGATGTCTGACTCGTGAATAATATATGGAATCTTGAAAAGCTTCGCCATGATGCCTACCGGCAAGCAAACGTATCCGCCTTTAAGAAAGATGACGTTGGGCCGAGATGATTTCTTGACTAAGCGGCAAAAGGCCGTAATGAGACCAGCCAAAAAGCCGAAGAAACCCAGAACGTTCCCTATTATAAGATCTTTCAAAGTGAGACCAAAATGAATAAAGTAATCCTTGAATTTCCAGTTGGCGTAGCGATGGAATTTGCCAGCCGGAATACGACGTACCCTAATATATGGTTCTTTCCTATGCTTGGCTTCTTCTCCCCAGGATACGCCGATTTCGGTAGTGAGACGAGTGACGTTTTTGTAATACTTAAAATCGGTCCAAAATTCGACCTCAGCGCGAGGCTTGCGATTCAAGATTTCACGCACTACGGCGACGACTGGTGTGATGTGACCCCCTGACCCGCCGCCGACTACTAATATTTTCATGACTATTTATTACCTCCCTACTAGTATAACACGAAAGTTGCAAAACTAGGCCGATTGCAAAAGCGATAAAGACCATGCTAGTACCACCATATGACAAAAGTGGTAGGGTGATACCCGTAACTGGGACGAGGCCGGTCATGGCGGCGATATTGACGACGACTTGAGCCAATGTCCAAGAAAAAACTCCTATGATGAAGAGATTGGATTCGGAATCTGAAGTATGCTCTGCAACTTTGAGCATACGCATTAGCATGGCTGCAAAGACGACTAGAACCAAGAAAAGGCCCACGAAGCCAAAGGTCTCACCCATAATAGCAAAAACGGAGTCGTTGATTGATTCTGGTAGATAGCCGGTTGCCTGTACGGAATTGCCGATACCTACTCCGAATAGGCCACCAGTGCCGATAGCCAGCATGGCGTTCTCGATATGATAAGTGGAGTCTGTAACTTCCGCACCTTGCAAGGTGTCGAGCCAGGCATTGACGCGTTCCATACGATGGGCAGAGGTAACAACGGAGCCGACAGCGACGACTATAACTATCGCTAGCATGATGAGATATTGCTTAACGGGAAGACCAGATGCAAGGAGCATGCCGAAGATGATGGCAATTAGTGCGACACCAGTACCTAGATCACCTTGTGCTATAACAACTAGAAAGAGTGATGCGCCACAAACTGCGATAAGCGGGAGCCAAAACTCCTGCCATTTGCCCAGTTCCCCGCTCTCTTTTTTGCGAGTGATGAAATCCGCAAGGTAGATAACTAGTGCCAGTTTGATTAGTTCGGCGGGTTGAAAACTAACAATGCCGAGATTGAACCAGCGACATTCGCCGAGCTCACACTTAGCTAGAGAGGAGTCAATGAGAGACAAAAACCAGAGCAAAACCGAAAGTGCTAGCGCAACAATCATGAGAGGTTTGGCATATTTTTGAATATATTTATATGGTATGACTTTGAAAGCGAGGAAAAAGGCAACTAGAGAGAGGGCAACGGAACGCAGTTGCCCGATGAAAAAATAGTTTGCCGTGTAATCTGTGCCATATGTATTGTTGAGCACATTAGCGCGCATGGGGCCGATGGCATAGATAATAATAAGCCCCAGAGCCATCAGTCCTAACGTCGTAAATAGAATAGCTAAATCGGCGTGGTGTTTGCGAACTGCCATTTAAATAGCACCTCCGGTGGCTGCCATAAAAATGCCCACAATAGCGCACACACCGGCGACAATCCAGAAACGCATGACAATCTTAGCTTCACCCCAACCGAGAGCTTCGAGATGATGATGGAGTGGAGCGGAGATAAAAATTTTGTGGTGGAAGAATTTTTTGCTGGCGAGTTGGAGTAGTGAAGAACCTGCCTCAATCACGAATGGTAAGCCGATGATTGGCAGCAGAAGGAAGGAATTAGTCATCATCGCTACCACACCAAGACCGGAGCCGAGCGCAAACGACCCAGTGTCGCCCATCATGAACCGAGCTGGTGGCACGTTGAACCAAATGTACGACAGCAGCCAGCCGACGACAGTCATACAGAAACCAAATAATAATATATTCCCCTGAAATAGAGCAATCACACCAAAAGCAGCATAGGCCAACATCGAGAGACCACCTGATAGGCCGTCAAGACCGTCGGAAATATTGACTGCATTGCTGGTGGCTACCACAGCGAAAGCAAAAATCAAAATCATGCCCACTATGCCTACTTCGAGATTACCAACGAACGGGATAAGGATCGTGGTCCAACCAAGCCTGGCCGAGAAAAACCAGCCAAGGGCTAAGCCTACTACTGTAATGAGGAAGAATTTCACGGGACCGCGAAGGCCGGCCGCGCCACGACCAGTGCCGAAGATATTGATAACATCGTCAATGACACCAACCAGGGCACCACCTAAGAATCCAACTAGCGGAAGCCAAGTTTGCCCACGGTCAAGATTAAAAAGCCATGTGACAGCCGTAACTGATACCACTCCAACAAGACCCGCCATAGTCGGAAAAACATGTTTGAACTTGTGGGCATGGAGCTTGCGCATAATAGGCAAGTCCTTGCCATCGACGGTGGTTTGTTTTTGCTTCTTCCAGAACTTATATTTGTAAGCAAAATGTGTGTAAAATGGGGTAAGCGCCATCGAGAAAAGGAAGCCGGCGAGGGCCAGTAGTAATCCTTGAAACAGTTCATCGTTTAATGTCATAGGCATATTATATCACATTGCTCCTGGTTTAATTTTGTAATAATCGATGAGGAAATTGGACAATGAGTTAAAGAGGTTCATGGCATCACCAGAGCCGATGGATTGACCTTCGCCCCACATTTTGGTCATGATGACGTACTCAGGCATTTCCCCACTGGGTGCAATAAAGCCAATATAGGAACCCACGAGTTCAGCAAAAGAATCGTCATAAGCACCGTTTTTGACGACTTGGGCAGTACCGGATTTGCCACCGATGTCGTAACCGGGTCGGTCGATGCCACCGCGTACTAAATATTCGCGATTATTAATTAGCATACCGCGCATCATGGCCGAAGTGTCGTCGGTAAGAATCTTGTCCTCGACGGGTCCTGTCGATGTGCCGTTCTCGACGGGGCCTGCCGACGCTTTTCCCCCATTCTCGTCAAGCTCGATGGGGGACCCCCAAGCGTCGTCACCCGTCGATGTGGCGCCTAAAGGTACGACTTTTCCGTCGACCAGCTCCCCTTTGATGACAGAGGGGGTGTGCCAAGTGCCGCCATTGACCACTGCTGAGAAAGCCGTGGCGGTTTGTAGCATAGTGATACTTAGGTTTTGACCGAAGGTGAGGTTAGCATAGGTGGAATCACGCCCCCAACCCTCGTTGGGGTCAGGAATGAAACCTTCGGCTTCTGCTAATTCTATACCAGTGACTCGACCAAGACGGAATTTGTTGTAATAATAGTCGAAAAGCTTTTCCCTCCCCTGTTGGTTGATGGAATTCGGATTGCCTCCGAGTAATTTGAGCGCGTAGATTGAACCCGTATTGAGCGACCAATACAGAGCGTCTCGCATAGTGAGAGTGCCATAAAGCGAGCCACGCTGCTCGGCGTTCCAGATTTTCCAATCGTCGACTTCTTCATAGTGCTTGTTGAAATAAGTAGTGTCAGGCGTCATGACACCTTCATTAATGGCAGCTGAGAAAGCGAAGTTTTTGCAAATCGAAGCAGGCTCGTATGGGATATCTAGAGTGTAGTTATTGTATGCAGAGGCATCTACAACATCGCCGTAGTTGGCCGGAGTGTAGTTGGGAAGGTTAGCCATCGTGAGGACTTCACCGGTATTGGGGTTCATGATAAGGACCGAGGCGTTCGTGGCAGCGGTCTGATTAATAGCATCGGCGGCTAGACGTTCGATGTTTTTCTCGAGGCTGCGGTCGATAGAGAGGACAACGTTTTTGCCATCTTCGGCGGGGATTTTGACATTGTCTTTACCAATAGAAAGTGCGACATTGTTCACGTCAGAAGTGGTCTTAAGGAGGCCGTCCTTACCTGATAGGATTTGATTAAGTGAGCCCTCAACGCCATACTGACCGATTCCATCGGCGTTGACAAAACCCAGTAATCCTGAGGCTAGTTGGCCTTCTGGGTAAACACGTTGATTGTTTTTCTTGAACCAGACAGCGCCGATGTCTTCAGAAGCGATTTTCTCGGCTAACTCACGAGGAACGTTTTTGGCGACAATAGCATAGCGTAAACCTTCTTGGTGATAGATATCGTCAAAATTTGCCACGATATATGACGCGGCGTGAGTTTTGAGGGCTTGCTCGATGGGTTCTCGTTCGGTAATAACAGGGTCAATGATAATTTGATAAGTAGTCTGATTGAGAACGACTGGGACCGGTTCGCCCTCGTCCATCATATAGATTTCACCGCGTTTCGCCACGATAGTCTCGAGCAAGGTGTGTTGTTCGTTGGCTTTGGCTACCCACATGCCATGTTCGATGATTTGAATGAAAAAAAGACGCACCGCAATGATGGCGAAAGCGATTAAAACGACAGTCTGCAAAAGTTTAATGCGACTACGGGTCGATTTTGGGACATTTTGACGCGTTGATGACTGACTATTCCGTGGCATAGCCGGTTACCGTGGCATTTTCCATGGCAGCCGCGACTGTGCTGTTTTCGGCGGTAGCAACAGAATTAAGGCGGGCTTTTTCGACTGCTAGGTCATCCTTTTTAGCATTCATCTCGGTGATTTCAGCTTCAACTGAAGATATTTCATAATCAAAACCAGTGGCTTTGGTTCCCTCAGCCACATAGATGAGACCAAATACCAAAGTAAGCATTCCAACTATAACAATCTGAGAGATGGAACCTAGACTCCGCTTGGTGTGACGAACGGTATTACGATTGCGGACAAAGGTTGCACCTGTGGCGCGTCTCGAAATATAGGTTGTTTGATTATGCATTATTTTTTCCTCGCTTTTTTTGTTTTTTATTATCAATTGGGTTTTCTTGTCTTAGACCGGGCAGCCTTTACAGCCAGAGCTATAAGTAAACTGTAAAGCTGGTCCCGGGAAGGTCATACACTCCACACTCTCCGTGTGAACTCTAAATTGGTGGACCGATTAGGTCCATATCACTAGTCCTGGAAGCCCGAGTGGGGACTTGCGCAACCCACTCGGTAAAGGGAGACTAGCGGAAATTAACCTTAATGGTTTGTTTGCGGGATTTGTTCGCAACCATAATTTGTTTTGGCATTATGCCTCCTTTTGTTTTATTGTTTGTTTTATCAATTCCGCTTGGCTACTCGCAATTTGGCGCTTCTAGCTCGCGGGTTGATAACTAACTCCTGGGAATCCGCAACGATAGGTTTTTTATTAATAACCGTCAAAGGTGACTCCTCGCCGAGGCTGGATTGCTCTCGGAGAAAATCCTTGACGAGCCGATCTTCTAGACTATGAAAAGTGATGATTCCGACACGTCCATGGTGATTTAGAAGCTGCGGGATAAGGGGGAGGGAGCGTTCGATTTGGCCGAGTTCGTCATTGACTACAATACGGATGGCTTGAAATACTTTGGTGGCAGGATGATGGCGGAAATAACCATGAATCCGGGTGGCGATAAGGTCAGCAAGTTGCTTGGTGCTCTTGATGGGGCGGTGGTGGACGATGACGCGAGCAAACATAGCAGCGGTACCTTTTTTCTCTTCGCCGTACTTTACAAAAATCTCTGCTAACTCCTTTTCGCTATAGTGATTCACAATATCTGCTGCTGTCAGGCTCTGTCTACGATCCATTCGCATATCTAGAGGGCTGTCGTATCGAAACGAAAAACCACGTTCTTCCATATCTAGTTGCGGAGAAGAAACACCAAAATCAGCCAGTATTAAATCAAAAGTTTCTCCACACGTTAAAAGCTGCAGCATAGCACTATAAAAATGCGCGTGTATCGTAGTGACCGACGGGAATTCCTGATTTAAATATTTGACAGCGAATTCATCGCGATCGACTAAGACCGAATTTTTATAGTCCTGTGTTACATCCAAAATTTTACTAGCGTGACCTCCGTAGCCGGCCGTAAGGTCTAAATACCTTTCACCGGGATGCGGGTCCAAATATGCTAGGACTTCTGATAATAATACAGGTGTATGGGGTTTCTCCATACTATATATTATACATCGTTTGAGACCGTTCAACTAGAAACTTCAGCGGGTTTGTTTCTGCTTTGATTTTTGTTTGTAAGACACAATTTATCCACCATGATTGTGTGGCAGGCGCGAGGCTCACCATATAATCATGGCCGTTGAGAGACTTATTGTGCAACCATAATAGAGTTTTATTGGGAGGTGTGTTTAGAGGAAAGAACGCACGATTTTTTTGTCGCATCTCGCTTAAGATTTAATGCGCGCGAAGCTCCTAGATGGTCGATCTCAAACTTTTTTAATGTGCTTGCCTTTAGGCGTTTTTGTTTAGCGTTTTTGTTTGTTATTTGCGCTGGTTTTATTGTATGACATATTTTTCAAAAATGCAAGTGGTTTTTTTGGCTTTTTTGGACATTATTTATAATGGCAAAGTTTTCCACAAGTGTGGATATCTTCCCTGTTATTTTGCCGAACAAATCTTCCATAAAAAACCGAACAAAACATCATAACAGTAGTAGCAATAACCGAACACACGCCCGAACAAATGTGGTTGAAAATGGTCCGAAAATGTGGTTTTTATTATTGTAGATTAGTGATATTTATGATATAATATTGTTATGGTTCCCCTTTACAGGGGAGCTCGTTACTTGATAACCTGTAATAATATGGGGTAAAACATTACAAAAGGAGGGTTAACCAATGAAGGGACAGTTGACAGACTTTGAACAGTTGCTTGTAACCTATTACCGCGAGAATCGATTCCCTGCGCTGTTGCTCCAGGATTTTTTGACTATCCTGCTAACAAACGAACCGGTGATTGACGATATGACACATTATCGAATTTTCGTCTATCTCATCAAGTTTGAGTGTGACACGGTTGAGATGCTGTTTCGGCCTCAGGATGCCGACATGATTGATTATGAGGCTTTGGAGTTGATTCTGGAGACCGCCTACAGCGACGGAGAGTGCATTGATTATAACCTTGAAGGTATAGAAGACGGCGAAATCATCATAACCTTTGATCCGGATTACCACCATCGTATTGATCAGTTTGAATTAGTTGTCCTATTGGAAGAAGCCATTGATGGCATAATAAAAACATTGGAGCTCGAGTTATACGACTGATTATCGATTATTACAGGATTTTTAATACACGGTCCCGCCATGGGGCCGTTTTTTTATGATTGTCGGTGGGTTGTGGTATAATAGAGGAAATAAGTGGAGATATACTATGGAAAATACTGATTTCGATGTGTTCTTATGGGCGAACGAGATTGATGAAGTCAAGAACAATGTGTCGGCGGAACTGTTTTTATTTAATAAAAACTATACGCCTTATAAGATTAAGTATTCAGATAAATTGACAGGTGCGGTGAAGGCGATGTTTATGCAGGAGGCGATTTCGTATGTTATTACAGAAGCGGATAAGGGGCTAGAGTGCCGCGAGTACGAGCGAGCCGACGGCGAAGAGAAGGTAATCTACCGGACAACGCTTGATAAAGTGGGTCGCGCAGAGACTTTAATCCACCTGATTGAGAATGAGTATAAAGATATTGATTATTTCTCGGAAAACGAGTATGATTTCAAGAAAGTCAAAGGGATCATTGCGCGGTTCACATACCCGGGCGAAGACGGAATGAAGACATTCTATATTGCAAAATTACTACCGGCGTCAGCAGCGCTGAAGGGTGCTACTTCGTGGGAGATTAACGGTGAATCATTTGAACCCTTCTCGGCTGAGATTGCGCTCAAGATGCCAGACGATAACCAAGTAGCGATTGTGGACGGTAATATCGTGGTATTTAACCAGGCGAAGTTCGAGAATCTGTTCCAGTATGATTATAAATCGCAAGTCATCGCCGAGGCGAAGGCAAGGGAGCTGACCGAGAAGTATAAGTTGTCGTTTGCCGAGGGATTGACATTGGATGGGCTACTAGCCGATAAGAAGCCAATCTTAAAGAAGGTACAGGCAATGGATATCGCCGAAGAAATGCCGCAGGATAAATTGCTTGACTATGCCGACGAGATGCAGCTTGAGCTAATGACTGACGACGATGGGTCGATTATCATCATGGATGATAAGGATCTCACGATGTTCGTGAATTTACTCAATGAGGATTACTATATTTCGCCGGTGAATGGGAAAAGGTACGAGATTAAGTCGAAGAAATTGCTTGGTGAGCCGGATGGCGAACCACCGAGAGGATAAACCTTATATCCAGGATATGAGAACTCTTTACTGACTTGCTTTGGTGAAAATTTGGAAAAATAATCTGATGGAATCCTTCCGGTATTACAGTACCGGCTTTCCATCACTATTTTTCCAAATTTTCAGCCTTTTTATGCAAGTCAGCAAGGAGTTCTCATATTCCGTAGCAAGTTTTATTCTTCTAAAACCTTCCGGCTGGGTTCGTCATATGCTCGCAAGAAACCAAGACTATAATTCAAAATATGGTTTGTCCACAAAGGATGATTCGCCGAGGGTTTTGAAGGTTTTTTCGAGGTCGAGACGGGCGGCTTCGACGGAGTCGGTGGATTGGAGGTCGGATTCGATCTTAGCATAGTAGCCGGGCTTACCGTCTATCTTGTCGAGGTAAATCATGGTTCCCTCTCCCATACTGAGCTCCTGACGGCGGCGGGAGACTTCGGCAATGGGTTTGAAGCCAAGCTGAAGGATAATATTGACGAGTTTTTCGTAGTCGGTGACGGCGGTTTGCTCGACGATATCGACGCCGGAGTCTTCGATGTGGCGTCTCAAGATAAAGTGATACTTGGCGGGCTTATCGACCGCCTGCATCTCGGTGCGCATGATGAGTTTCGGGAAGTTGGCGTTCGGCTTGTAGTTACGCGGTACGTAGATGCGGTCGTGCTGCCAATAGATGGGAGAAAAATCGAGGTCGATATCAGAAAGCTTCTGCTCGAAGCTGTCGTGACTCGTGAGTTTACATTTGAGAATGACTTTTTTCATGGTGGTTCCCTGTTATGGATATATTATAGCACTGATTGGGGGATTGGGGAAGGTATGTGGTAAGCTATCATTCATGATTCTATTGCTTAGTTTTAGCAATAGAAGTATGTTGATTTTTACAGAGGAGATAACTGTTGTGGCTATTGTCGTAACGCTTATGTTATGCTTTTTGTTCTGAAGGGGTTGTAGTATTTGAAGAGGTGTGTTTAGATACTAGTGGGTTGGAGAAGATTAGTTTGCGAGCAATATAGATTCCCCTGACTGTGGGCGAACTACTAAACATAGGTGTGGTGGGTTCGCCCCGTGATGGGGGGATTTATACGCGATGATTCTAGATAGTCTAGGAAAACCTCCCCGAAGCTATGTTAATAAAAACAAACACTTTAGAAGGAGGAAGTATGGAAGTAGAGATCTATTTTAGATTTAAGCTCATACGAAGGCCTAAAACTAAAAAAGTTACCCTCGCAATAGAGGACGAGGATAACTAACCAACCAAGTAGGGTTCTAGGTCCCTACTCCCTGCCACTATTGTAACAAATAGTGGCAGGGTCCGCAAGTAGTTTCAGTTTTGAAGAATATCGAGGTGTAGGATTAACGAACATTTCAGTTTTGAAGAATATCGAGGTCGAGGAGGCGGGCTTCGATGGATTTGACGCCATTGAAGTCGTTTGTGGTGAGTTTGATGAGGGGTTCGATGCGGTCGAATTGGGGGTCTAATTGCAGCCAGTCTTCGGGAGCGTAGAAGGCGACGAGCTTGAGGTATTTGCCGTTCTTGTCACGGAGGTCGAGGCGGAGATGGTTGCGATCGGCGCCCATGCGGGTGGCATTTGTGAGGTCGATGTTTTTGAGACGGAAAATGGGTTCTTCGTTCCCTGGTCCGTAGGGTTCGAGCTGTTTTAGCTCTTCGAGGAGGTCGAGGGTTAGCTCGGAGAAATCGGTGAGGTCGAGGTCAGCATGCTGAATCAAATATTTAGACTGGTCGGGGAGATGGAGGGAGCGGTAATAATCATTTATTTGTTCACGGAATTGATAGAGGTTATTCCCTTCTACTTTGACCCCGGCGGCGCCAGCGTGACCACCGCCGCCGATGATGGAATCATTGGCGTGTTCGAGGGCATCGGCGAGATTAAAGTCGCCGAAGCTGCGGCCGGAGCCTTTGTAGATATTGCCAGCGAGTTCGGTAAGAACGAAAGCAGGCTTATGATATGCGTCGACCAGACGGCCGGCGACGATGCCGAGGATACCTTCGTGCCATTTGCCGGTTTCGATAATGACTGGGTCTTCGGTGATGCCGCGTTCTTCGATTTCTTTGGTGGCGGCGCGTTGCTCGATTTTGCGTTTTTTATTGAGCTCTTCGAGTTTTTCGGCGAGAGGGGCGGCTTCGAGAGGACTCTTGGCGCGGAGGAGATTAAGGGATAGCTCAGCGGTGTCGAGTCGACCGGCGGCATTGAGGCGGGGGCCGATTTGGAAGCCGATAGATTCAGCGTTGATAGATTTGACGCCGGCGCGGCGCATGAGCTCCTGGAGGCTGGGGCGGCGAGTTTTTTCAAGGACTTTGATGCCGTAGTAACAGAGGCGGCGGTTGTCACCGGTGATGAGCATACTGTCGCAGATGGTGCCGAGGAGGACGAGGTCGAGGAGCCATTTTTCCTGGCCTTTTTGGATTAAATGCTCTTGGACTAAGGCTTCGGCAAGCTTAAAGGCGACACCGACGCGGGGGAGGTTTTGGAGGGTTGCGGTGGGGTGGTCTTTGCGATGGGGGTTAATGACGGCAATAGCTTCCGGGATATTAGTGTCGGTCTCGTGGTGGTCAGTAACGATAGTGTCAATCCCTCTAGCATTTAATTCCTCGATAATGGCGTGGTTGCGGGAGCCGCAGTCGACGGTGATGACAAGGGTAATTTGGTGGTCTGTGGCACGGGTAATGAGCTTCGGGCTCATACCGTAGCCGTCGGCAAAGCGATCAGGGAGCATGATTTCGATATGGTCTGAGTTGATACCGGCGAGAGTGAGAGTATCTGCCATGACAGTGCTAGCGGTGACGCCGTCGACATCGTAATCGCCGTAGATGAGGATTTTTTCTTGGGCTTCGATGGCCTGCTTGATGCGGGCGATGGCCTTGTCCATGTCGTGAAGAGTAAAAGGGTCTATTCTCTTTTCATACTGGGGATGCAAAAAATCATCAGTGAGATGGCGTTTTTCCGCTAGTCGTTCAAAAATCTTGCTCAATTTATCCCCCTGTTAGCCGATGGTCTTAGACGGCTTGCTGCCTTTTTGGCTCTTGATGACGATGGATTGAAGTTCCTTCAAAATTGGGAATTGCTTGTTGGTCTGGTAGATTTTGGTCTTGCCTTTCTTGGTAACAATAAGGAATCCGCCACGAGCCATGCGCTCTAGTTCCCTCTGGATATTGCCAGGATCTTCCTTGATGAGCTTAGCTAAGCCTCTGACGTGAGTTTTGAAATCGGGATATTTGGCAAATACGACTAGAATTTTGCGGCGCACCCGAGATGTGACAAATATTTCTAACATAATACCTCGCTTTAACCTTCCCCATTATATCACAAAGTCTGTAAAAATTACAACATTTTTGAGTGAGAGGCACGCATACTCTCTCTTGGGGCGCGTCCAAAACCCCTGTCGCCACAGGGGTTTTGGCGCTACTCCTCGCCTTGGCAGGCTCCGGACCCCCTTCGATAGAGTATGCGGGCCTCTTACTCATATGTTATAATTAATACATGTTTTACGAGGTGATACCAGAGGGGAAGGTGGAGATACTGACGTATCATTTTGATGGTGATTCCCTTTTGCCGGGTACCGTCGTGATGGTGCCGGTAGGGCGGCGGGTGGTGCCGGGCGTAGTGGTGAAGAAAGTTGCTCAACCGGATTTTGCCACCAAGGCGATTTCGAAATTATTGTATTCAAAGCCGTTGCCGCGACATTTGTTGGACGCGGTGCGGTTTGTGCATGAGTATTATATGGTGCCGTCTGGGCAGGCAGTATCGCTTTTCTTGCCCCGAGGGGTGCAGAAGAAGCGGCGCAAAACCGAACAAATGTTCGGGGATTCACTGTCAGGCGTAGACGACTCACACGCTTCCTCTCGGGGCGCGCCCAAAACCCCTGTCGCCACAGGGGTTTTGGCGCTACCTCTCGCCTTGCCAGGCTCCGAACCCCCTTCGATGAAGTGTGTGAGTCGCCTGCCAACTACAGTAAAAACCGAACATGGCTCGGATTTGCCTGAAATTCGGCTGAATGAGGCGCAGAAAAAGGCGCTTAAAGCCCTTCAGGAGGCTCCAGGAGCCACGAAACTGCTGCATGGCGTGACTGGAAGCGGCAAGACAAATATATACGTTATAATGGCTTTAAATGCGTTACAGGACCATTTCTCGACCATACTGCTAGTGCCAGAAATAGCGTTGACGGGGCAGCTTGTTCGGGTTTTTGGCGAGGTGTTTGGCGAGAGGGTGGTGGTGATTCATTCGGGGTTGACTGAGGCGGAGAGACATTTGGTTTTTGAACGGATACTGTTGTCCGAAGAGCCTTTGATAGTGGTGGGGGCAAGATCGGCACTGTTCGCACCGGTGGCGAAGCTGGGGTTGATTATTATCGATGAGGAGCATGAGGGGACGTATTATCAGGAAAATGCACCGAAATATTCGGCGATAAGGGTGGCAAGCTATATGGCGCAGAAGTCTGGTGCTTCCCTGGTGCTCGGCTCAGCGACACCGACGGTGGAGGACTATTATATCGCCTCGAAACAGGGGTCTTTAGTTTGTATTACAGAGAAAGCAAAAAAGACAGCCGTGAAGCCCGAGATAAAGCTGATTGATTTTACCAATAGGGATAGTTTTACCAAAAATAAGTACTTTTCTAATGCCTTGCTTGCGGCGATGAAACAGAATTTGGAACAGGGGCGACAGACGCTGATTTTCCATAACCGACGGGGGTCGTCGCCGCTGACGATTTGCGAGAGTTGCGGAGAGGAGATTCTGTGTCCGAACTGTTTCCTGCCCCTGACGCTACATGCGGATGAATATGTATTACATTGTCATACATGCGGATTTTCGATGAAGGTACCGATGGGGTGCCCGAAATGTGGGGCGCCGGGGTTGGTGCATAAAGGGTTTGGAACAAAATTGCTCGAATCGGAGCTAAAGAAGTTGTTTCCTGCGGCGCGAGTGCACAGATTCGATGCCGATAATAAGAAGGGTGAGGGGATGGACGCTTTATACTCGTCGGTCAGAGACGGTGAGATAGATATACTGGTGGGTACGCAGGCAATTGCAAAGGGGTTGGATTTGCCGAGGCTAGCTACTGTAGGGGTGGTGCAGGCGGATGCGGGGTTGAATTTGCCGGATTATATGGCGGAGGAGAGAGTGTTTCAGCTGCTCACTCAGGTGATTGGACGTGTGGGACGAGGTCATCTAGCTGCCGCAGAGGTGTTTATCCAGACCTTTCGGCCAGAACACCCAGTATTGAAGTTTGCCGCTAATGAAGACTATATGGGGTTTTATGAGTATTTAGTGCGAAAGCGGCGGAAGGCGGGGTTTCCACCGTTTCGGTTCGTGATGAAGCTGGAGATTACGATGAAAACAGAGGCGATAGTGCTGCGCAAGGTACGGGAGCTAACTCGGCGGCTATCCTCGGATGAGCGGCTTATGGTTTCTCCGCCTCAGCCAGGATTTCACGAACGGACCGTCAAGGGGTATACTTGGCAGATTGTGGTAAGGAGTCGGTCACGGAAGGCTCTACTTGAAGCATGTGAGGGGCTAGATAAGAACTTTAGGATTGCTTTAGACCCGCCAGGATTGTTATAAATATGTTATAATGGAGTGAATTAATAATAGGAGGTATTTATGTGCACAGGGGTGCGTTTTAGTGGCAAAGATGGCGCGATGTATTTCGGGCGGAATTTGGATTGGTCTTGCGGGTACGGGGAGAAAGTGGTGATTACGCCGCGAGGCTATAGGTATGATTCGGCGTTTCTAGGAGAAATGGGCGGGTCGGCGGTGATTGGGATGGGGATTATCGCCGAGAATGTACCGCTGTATTTTGACTGCGCCAATGAGCATGGGCTGGCAGTAGCGGGGTTAAACTTCCCTGGTTATGCTTCGTATGCCCCGAATGCGGTGGATGGTAAGACGAACGTGGCGGCGTATGAGTTCCCGCTGTGGGTGGCGCTGAATTTTACTTCCGTAGATGAGGCGGAGAAGGTTTTGAAGGACGTGGCGATTGTGGCAAAACCGATAAATGACCAGTATCCAGTGTCACAGTTACATTGGCTGATTGGGGATGCGAAGCGGTCAATCGTGGTGGAGTACACTACTAATGGGATGGAGATATATAAAAACGATGTGGATGTACTGACGAATCAACCGGGGTATGGGTGGCATAAGGAGAACTTGCGCAATTACATGAACCTTGGTTCGAAGATGCCGGAAGAGGTAAAATGGGACAAGGCTAAGATGACGGCGTTTGGGTCTGGTTCCCTGATGCGAGGACTGCCGGGTGGGTTCTATTCGACAGATAGATTTATCCGCGTGGCGTATCTCAATACGCATTATCCAGTGCAGTCAGATGAAGCGACAAATGTGTCGAGATTGTTCCATACACTTACAGGGGTAGCGATGATTGACGGGGGTGCTGCGATGGCGGATGGTGCCTTTGAGAAAACAATTTATACCGGTGGGTATTCGACAGCGACGCAGACTTATTACTATAACACCTATGAGGATCCGGCAATTCAGAGCGTAGCGCTGAAAGACCATAAGCTAGATTCAGCGGAATTAATAATCGTTTAAGTAACGGCAAAAGGAGGAAAAATGCCTGAAGAAACAGTGAAAAAAGAAGAAAAAGAGGCGGTCAAGGTGGAGTCTCATGACGTTAAAAATAGCAGTAACGGTGACACCGGTAAGACGGTAACAATTGCAGTACTTGCAACGGCGCTTTGTTGTTTCGTGATTACTTTTGTAGTGTTGGTTGCTACTGGGGTGATTAGATTCGGTGGTGCTGAAAGTGGGGCGCCTGGGACGATTGTGGATGGTGGAGACGTGACCCCTGGTGGCAAAACCGAGAAACCACAGACGAGTACATCTGATGATGAAATAATCACTAACCCGAACCAAAGAGTGAAGGTAAATGGCGTTCTGGCTGAAGTAGGGGATTTGGAGTTTTATCTGCCGGATGAATTTGAGGCTGGTGGGAAGAATCAGGATGGAGCTTATACCTTTAATCTGACGGATGATGATGGTTGGGCGCAAGTGGTGGTTTACGCCGAGGATACTTCCCTGTCGCCAGAATCGTATCTACTCAAGAAGAGTCCATACCTAGATATCACCGATGACGATTATGAAATGAATGGTACAGAGTGGGTCCAGGGTGAGAATGGCTCTATGCTGGCATATGCAACAGAGCTAGACGGCAAGGTGTATGCGGTGATTTACTCGGTAAAGTTGGATTCTGATACGACTAGTGAAGCGATGTCGATGATACCGAAGACGTTGTATATGAAGAGGGTATATAACGATTAAATCCCCTACTTTCCGTTGTTGAAACAAACCCCATTAGTTTTCTTCGCTGGACTTGTTCTGTTGATAGTTTTTGCAAAATCTGGCAGATGTTCGCGCTTTACTCGTTGACTACTATTATTCTATTAATTCTTCAGACGGGGGCCCAACTATGTACATGCATTTCTATATCGTTCTCAGGATGAGCGCTCGCATGACTGGGATTGCATAAGCTTATTATACCATAGGTTTGGAAATGGCAAGTTGTTCTTTGCGTCACCTGGCTTCACTTTACCCTTGGATTATGGTATAATGGGCTTATGAAAATTATTACGACGCCAGATGGGCGACTGAGGGAGAAGTCTGAGAAAGTACGCAAGATTGATGATGAAATCTTGGGCGTAATTGCTGATATGCGCAAATTATCCCTGGATTGGGAGGCGAAACATCCTTATGAGCTCTCGGCGGCGATGGCAGCGCCTCAGATGGGGGTGTTGAAGCGGATTATTATTATTCGCGATGATATGGAAGATAAGAAAAATGCTTCGTTCACGGCATTGATTAACCCAGAGGTGATTCGGGCGGAAGGCAAAGTGAAGACTGATTATGAGGGGTGTTTATCGGTTCCCTCTATCTATGGGATGGTGCCGCGCGCGACTAAGGTGAAGGTGAAGGCGATGCTCGAAGACGGCACAGAGGTACGGATTAAAGCGACGGATGAGCTAGCACGAACTTTGCTACATGAAATTGATCACCTGAATGGGATTTTGTTTATCGACCATATCAAGGGAGTGAAGGACGCTTTTTACGAGATGAATGATAAAGGTGATTTGGTACCGGTGGACTACGACAAGAAGATTGCTGGAAATGAGAAGCTTTGGGGCGAAGAATAGGGTGTTTCCAAGTGATGATGCGTGCGCTTGAATAAATAATTTATACAGAGGAGGTTTAAGACTATGGCTAACAGAGAGAAAATAGTGTTTTTCGGGAACGGACCTTTGGCGGACTACGCCCTTAAAATACTTGAACAGAAGTTCGAAATTGTGTTCCACGCGCGAAATAAAGCGGACCTCAACGAAGTGTGTCAACTAAAAAAAGAGGACCCTAGCTTGCATGGGATATTGGCGTCTTTTGGGGTGATGGTGCCGATGTCGGTACTAGAGTTATTTGAGCCGGAGGGGATTTTGAATATTCATCCTTCCCTACTGCCGGCTTATCGGGGTGCATCACCGATAGAGAGCGCGATTTTGGCGGGGGATTCTGAGTTTTCCGTATCTGTGATGAAGCTCGTTAAAGCGATGGATGCGGGACCGATTTATTATCAGACGACGGTGGCGGGCTTGGTGATTGATAAGGATAAGATTTATAAGGCTCTAGCGGAAACAGGGGCGAAATGGATATGTGATAATCTGGCTTGTTTGCCGGAACCGGTTTTACAAGATGACACGAAGGCAACTTTTTGTGGGAAATTAGATAAGTCCATGTCGCTGCTTACCCCTGAAAAGGATTCCGCCGCCAAGACACTTCGCAAAATCGTGGCCTACCAAGGATACCCTAAGCCAAAATATGCCTTCTTTGGCACGAATTGCATCATTTTAGACGCTCATGCTTTGAAGATGGGTGAGAAGGCGGCTCTCTCGATTCCCTGTGCTGATGGCGGTTCTGTGGCTATCGACATATTACAGCCAGAGGGACGCAAGCCGATGGATGCGAAAGCATTTTTGAATGGATACAGGAAGTGACGTAGGCGCTACTTTTTCTTAAAAAGCCGTTTTTTGATTTTTGGCCAAAAAACCAAAATTAGAGATAGACAAATCAGAATAATTAAAAGCAGAATTGATTGAACATGATAATTGTGGTTAATTAGTATTGACGACAACCCAAGAATGCTCGGAACACCAATAACTATGGCAATGAGCCACCTAACAGTGGTTAATAACACCAATTTAGCGCTTAGTTTTTCTTGTGCCCGCTGCGCGCTTTTTTTGTTTTTGCAGAGAGACACAATGCTTATAATCGCCATTACTAATCCGAATAGCCCCAGTATAATGGATAGACTCGCAACCTCTAATTGGCAGAAGGCATGATCGAGTGCAATTTTCTTTTCGCATAATGGTTTTTCAAAAATTGGGTATAGTGGTATAGCTATAACAACAAGTAAAATACCAATTATTAGTAACGTTATTAAGGATTTATTTGACTTCCGATTCGTGTTATTTTCTTGCATTCTGTTTCACCCTACACTATCACTCAAGCTCCGACGAGCTTGGCGCGGTTGGCACGGATTTCTTCCTTCATCTCTTCGATAGTGCGACTAACTATCTCGCGATAGTCTGGACGATTCTTCTCAAGCCATTTAGCAGCTTCTAAGGGATCGCTAATCATGTCAAACTCGTTGAGCTGGACTTCGGTGAGGCCTTTAGAAATACGCTCACCGATGCGAACCTCTAGTTCTTCCTGGACGTAGTCGAGGAATTTTTGTTTCTGGTCCTCTGGCATTGCCTGAAGACCCATTTCTTGTAAGAATTTATCGTCAAATTGCATCTTTTATTCTCCTTAAGATTAATTATAGCATGGATGCATAAAAAAGCGGAGAAAAACTCTCCGCTTTTAAAAATGTTATTCTTTTGAGGCAAGATACTCTTCGAGACATAGACCGTTGTCCATAATCTCATGGGCGACTTCCGATGAACCGACGAACCGGATTTCGTATGGTTCGGCTGGATAGCCGGTAATCTCTTCTTTGCCAGCTGGGTAGCGGTCAATAAAGCCGTAGTCGGCTAATCTCGCGTGAATTTTGCCGAAGAATTCCGGATCTTCGGCTGTACGCACTGGAGTTTCGGTTGCCCACTGCTGAATCTTAGGCCACCAGACAATGATATTGACCAACAGCCCAGTGTGATGCTCCGAGAAACCCGGTTCGGCTACCCTGTTAGTATCGGCCCAGCCTTCAAGGTTACCATAGTAATTGTAGACCCACTGCTGATCCTCCTTGGTGCGATAGGCGCTGTAAACTCGAATAGCGATGCCGTCTTTACCGTAAAGATACTGCTTCAACGACTTAAAGGCCTGACAGGTAGCTTTCTCAATGAGAGCAGTGTTCCCATCGGAGTCGATTTTGAGATTAACCAAATCCGATTGCAAAGCCTTGTCGTATTCACCGCCAAAGATATATTCGTGCTGTTCATTGACTATAGTCAGGTAGTCACGATTGGGGTTTAGCCAATTAGCGAAACTTTTATCTCTCCCGCTCTGGTTAGCGTCAGTATCCGCAGTAGAGCCAGAATCACTAACTTCACTGGAGTCGTCAGCCGCACAAACTACCAAACAGATTGTAGAAACCAAAGTGATTAACAGTACAGCAATAAAACCAAACAAAAACCGCCGTTTCAAGTAGTATTCTCTTGACATCTCTCAACCTCCTTCTTAATGTGCAAAAACAATGATTAGTTTTAGATATTATATAATAAAATAGAAATAAGCACAAGAGAAGTTAGAGGGTGCGTTTCTTCGATTCGCGGGTGAAGAATTGGAGGCGGTCATTAATCTGGAGTTCTAGCTTGTGCTCGGTTTTCAGGGCCAAGCCTCCGGTCTCACCGGCGATGAGCTCTTTGGCATCGATTTTTTCTTTCTGGACGGAGGTGACTTCGGCCTCGCCGAGGTATTTTTTGTCGTGAATGACACGAACGAGATAACCTGGTTTCACGTCGCCCTTTAAGACTTCGCCACCGGCGATGATACTGGTCTTCTCGGTGTGGAAGACGCCGAGGACTTTGAGTTCACCCTTGTCCTCTTCGACGATTTCGGCATCGAGGAGGTTTTCCATTTCATGCTTGGCATCGTCGAGGAGCTCATAAATGACTTTGTAGGTGCGGATAGGGACGTTGTCGCGGGCTGCCATCTTGGAAATATTGATAGGAACAGATACGTTGAAACCATAGATGACGGTGTTTTCGCCGGCGGCCATGTAGACGTCGTTCTCATTGATGTCGCCTACACCAGTGCTGACGATGTTAAGAGTGATTTCGCCGTGAGTGTCGATGAGTTTGAGACTATCTACGACAGAGGTGACCGAACCAAGTACATCGCCTTTGATGATGACGTTAAAAGTCTTAGAATTGTCGGCCACGTTCATCATGCGGAGGAGATCGGTGCTGGTAACATTTGCATCGGCGGATTCGTTAGCGGCGGCCTGAGCGTTCAGAAGTGCCATCTTGCGGGCGGTTTTTTCGTCTTTGACTTCTACAAATCTATCGCCGAAGTTCGGGAGTTCCTTGAAGCCAGTAATGGTAACTGGGGTG
>JAZTZQ010000006.1:0-8753 GCA_045637565.1 Candidatus Nanosyncoccus sp.
CACCAGACGTCATTCGGACCTGAGCCTTAAATGAATATCTTTCATAAATCGCATATATTGTTGTGTCCGCTCTTAGGTGAGATATTGTATAACTTGCATCATCGTCATCTGAATCACAGTCGTCTATTTTTGTAGTAGTGCTAAAACACACAAAGGCATACCCAGTTGCATTTCCGTGACTAACTGTGGCTCTCGTATCATAATCAAATTCTTTCTCTATATCCTTCAATTTATCGGATATGCCTGATAGACTATTTCCCTGCTTATCTATGGACTTTAGGGTAAGTTTCCGCTTCTCAGGATTATAATATGCCCTTATCGCTACTCTATTAGTTATATTCTTGTAATGATAGGTTATTCGTGGAAGCTCATTGGTGCCAGTAAGCCAGTATCCTTTATCCCTAGTTCCTCCCCCCACTATGTTAGGATCAATTTTTGAGTCACACTCCGGTGGATTATTTGTGTATTTCAGGTATTTTTCTCCGTTCTTTATGTTCCCTGCGCAAATTCCGTTAGCATACCAACCTGCAAAATCATAACCCACTATGCCAGGCCTCGTGTAGCTCACGTTACTACCGGAATCATACTCTTCAATAAGTGGGTTCGGAATACTCTCACCGGTTCCACGCTTGGGACTTTGAATCTTTTTATTAGTTTTTGCATTCATGAAAGTTACCTGAAACTCCACTTTATTAATCGGTTCATAAACGGCGACCACTACAGTATCTTCTGAAATATTAGTACTAAACGTACTGCTCGGCGTTGCGGAAGGATTTTTGCAATAATCATCATCGTCGTCCCACCCAGGAGTTGCTAGTACCCAACATTTCATTGTATAGCCGTTTTTATTGCCGCAGTTGCTTACAGATGCTTCCCCACTTCCACCATACGGTATTTCAATTGATTTGGAATCGCATGGTTGATTATTATTTATATTCTTGCCAGAGGTGTTTATACCAATTGATGTTAGCGTTACTATCTTTTCCTTCTTTTTATATGCGGCATATACAGTTGTATTTTGAGTTATTGATTTTTTGTATTCTGCTGCAGAAGCCGTTCCGTCACTGCCACTATCTCCAACACAACTACCCTTCATGCTCGTGCGCCAACATACGAACTCATACATGTAATCGTCATTTGGATCATCAGCAACACGATCTGCTTGTACTTTGGCGACGCTGCCTGAGCTGACTACATCCGAGTCGATCTGAGCTCCATCGAAAAGGTAAGAACCATCACTGGAATCTACTGCACGGGCCACTAGTGTTACTTTTTCTGTTTTTAGAATCTCAATTCTTAGTGTTGTTTTACTGGAATAACAAGCACTGCTAGGGGGATTTGTATCACCGTAACATCGAAAAGCCTGAATTGGTATTTTATATACATCCATATCGTCTGAAGTACTACTTTTGCTTCTCCCATCGGTTGCCTTTTTTATGTCCAGCGTCAAACTCTTTGCATAGGATTGTATCTTTTCACCATAATAACAGTTTCCTCTTCGCTTCAGTGTACTCGGGATATTAGTGAAACCTTTAAAGTTATCTTCACCTTCAGCCGTATTTTCTATTGTGCTATTCCCTTCTATTAGTTTTATATGCGAAGCTTTCGCATTGGGAGCGCATTGGCTGTGATCATTTTCGTTTCTTCTAATAACTGCTCCATGCAAATAGACGGTCACTTTTCCTTGCTTATCCTCATCTAGGACGGTAACTTTTGCCTGTGTTGAAGTGGCACTTTTTTTGTCACTAATCCAAAGCGCACCATAATCCGTTATTTGGTCATCATTATCATTCTTTGCCCTTTTGCACGCGTCATATAAGGAATCATTGTATTTCCTTCCAGCTGTTTTGCCCATATCGAGTATTTCCTTACAATTATAAGCATATGCTTTCGGTGTCAATGCACTACTCATGCACAGCGCCACGAAGACAAAAACACAACCAATTACTATTTTTAAGCAACTCCTATGCCTACTCATCATCTGGTTCCCCTTCCACTCTTCCTTCCACCGATTCAGTATACTTTCTCTCGACGGCAAGATTGTAATACTTATTAGCTTCGTCTGGATTACCGAATTCACTTTCATAAGTATATAAGTCCAATGCGCTTTGGATGGTTGGGAACAGTTCCTCCGCTTTTCGTGTATCACTTAGAATCATCTCGGCAAAATCTCCTTCTTCATTCATTTGCATATTATATAAATCAGCAGCTCTCTCCAGATACAAATCCGCCTTTTCCTCATTACTCTTCGCATTCTCAATAAGCTCATCCATGTATCCTATTAACTCATCGGCTCCTGCCTCGAGCTCTTCTTCTTTTTCTATTTCACTTACATCCTCATAAAAATCACCCTCGGTGGTGTCCTCGTCAGTGGTATTATTCTGTATAATCGCTACAATCACTATGGCAATCACGAGCACCGCAATCACCCCACAAAGAGCCATCAAAAGACCGCTTAGGTTGCGTCTTATTCTTCCGTCTTTCGTCATATCACTACGTCTGCTGTCTTTTGACTCTGCCATAGTAACATTTTAGCATAACAATTATGTAAAATCAACGTTATTATTCTACACATGTCTTCTCTTTTTTCTGGCGGTCTCTACTAGTTTTGTTAGTTGATATTTTGTCGGTTTTAAGACCATATCGTGGGCAGGCGTATAACGCAACTCTGTGCATCCGAAGGAACGTTTGAATTCTGAGACGCCATAGAACCGATGCGACGTTTCGTCCGGCTCCACGATCCCCCACAAGTTATATCGGATGCAACCACGCTTTTTGGCTTCTTTCATTGCCTCCATATGTAGCAGTGGCGCTGCTGAATAACGAGTCCCAAGTTCCGATGATACTCCATAATGATAACTTGCTTCTGGTCCATAGAAAACCATAAAATTCTGCGCCAATGTCTCTCCGTCTTTTCGCGCAGTATAGATAATCACTTCATTATTGTTACGAAATGCTTCGAACTGTTTAGTTAGAAAACTCGACGAAAAAGCCACGTATTTTTGTCTTTCGGCATGGAGCTTTTCCAGCCGGCAAAACTCACGAATTGCCTCGTCGCTCGTTTCGGCGCTGATTTCAATATCGTTCTTGGCGGCTTTTCGTAACTTGCGTCGGAATCCTTGCGATGCGCCAGCCAGAATCTCCTCTTCTGATTTCTGCAGGTCCAACACCCCAGCAAACTCCACCGACAAATACATCGGTGCACGCTTCAATCCTAAATCCGCCATCAGCTTCAAAGATGCATCCGACAATTCCAACTGCGGCCTGACTCTTACAAACACACACCCAGCGTCCGTACCCTGTTGGCGAATGTCGTCAAATACGGCTCTCACTAGCTTGCGGTTCTTCCAATCTAGAATCGGTCCACCTGCAATCGCCATATATTTACCACGTTTAGCTGTTTCTACCACGCCTGCGTATGCGCCTACGATTTTCTCGTCATCAAATGCCAACCTCCTTACCACCTGCTTGCCACGGCTCCGATGAAACTCGTAAAAATCCCACGACTGCAAGAAATTCGCCTCCGGGTGCGACTTCACGAATCGATCCCAAACATCACGCGAGGTAGCATCTATAATATTAAAACCAGCAACAGCGCAATCCGAGACCGTCTGCAACGAAGCGATCCGAGGATGCGCTGTTTTAGTTTTAGCTTTCATAGATGCCTCCTTTTTTTACGTGCTTTTTCTACGACGAGGTCTTTTAGATATCCCAGGCGCGAGATTACCATATCGTGTGCTGGCACATATTCTACCGTTTCTCCGCCAAATCCAGTCTTAAACGTTGTTACCCCGGCGTAGCGATGGTTGGGTTGCCCGGCTGGCGCAATTCCCCATAGGTTAAAGCGTTCATACCCCTCTGCTTTCAGGTCTCGCATTACTTGCCACAGCAAAGCATACGCTCCAGGTAGCTTGCGATTTAGCTCGGTCGAAGCGGCCTCATAATAATCCCCTTCTAGCCCATCGCAAATGATTAAGCCATAGGCGATTTTTTCTCCTTCTGGTGTTTTAGCCACGTAAATCCTTGCATTATTGCCAAAAGCTTCTTTTTCAGCCATCAAAGTCTTTAAGTTGGGCGGCACAAAACCCTGTCTCTTTGCGGTCTCCGCCTGTACTTTTCGAAACTCCTTGAATAAATCCTCAGAATTACCACTCGTGACTTTGATTCCTAGCTTATCGGCTCGCCTTACTTCATATCTTGTTTGTCGTCGCATATTGGCGAGTAGCTCATCCTCGCTAGCCCCTAATTTGATAATAACGGTATGTTCGGCTGCAAGATGCATCGGGGATTTAGATAACCCAAGCCCAGATAGTATTTTTAAGTTTTCCGGCGTACATTGTAATTGTGGTCGAATCCTTACAAAAATACATTTTTCCATCTTAGCGATTTCCTCTATCGTCCGAAACACCTGTTTTACGAGCTCGTGTTTTTGCCAATCGATTAATGGTCCACATGGTATTTCCAGATATCTCCCACGTTTTGCATCACGCACAATCATCAAGGCGTAACCGTTGCCACCAAATTCCTCCGTAATAATCTTTGCGCCCATGAGTTCATTCATTCGTCCGTAACTAGGTGACTGCAAGAAATTTGCCTCTGGGAACTTCTCTATAACGTCTTTCCATTTATCAGCGCCAATTGTTTTAGTTTGTCCCATCTTTTCCCTCCTCTAAGTGTTTTTTAATGATTTGACGAGCGCGTGACAAATCTCGTCTCGTGTAATAATTCGGCAAATTAATAATATGTTCCGCCACATAGACTGCGTTCGGACATTCTGTTTCTGGAAAATGTACTTTTTCATAATAGCGTAAAGGCGACACTGGTTTTTCATACCAAAACCCTCCGAAATAATACCCTTCTCGCTGGAGCTCTTTTAAGACCTTATCTCGGTCGTTTACAAAGCAAAAATCGCGCAAAGCCGGTTCGCCACTCCTGCGGAGTTCTTGCAGCTGTCTTAGGGCTAATTTGGCCTCGAATTTACTCGGTCGACGCTTCAAATCTAACTTGTTATCGGCTGATCTTTCCACCCAATGGATCTTCACCAAGCATCGCATTAACGCTCCACCTAGCCCTACATACGTTAAAGCTCGGCTCATTGCACCAAACATCGGATAGAATCGCGCGCGCAAATGGTCTGATGGTCTCGGGCGAAGATTAGGCGCTTTAATCTCATGTTTGCAGGGTTCACGCAATACAACGGCCCCACCAGATACTGTATCAATCGATTTGTCCTTACCAAACGACAGTACGGTCGCAGCTCCTACTGTACCTACTTCGCGTCTGTCATGATATCGCACTCCGGCACAGTGTGCCAGGTCCTCAATAATCGTCAAATCATGCTCCCTAGCAAAGTCCTCGATGGCTTTGATATCGACAGGGTTACCCAAAGTGTTCTGTATAATTATACCTCGGATGAAAATCGCACTCGCATCGGTGAGTAAGTCTGCAGTAAAGTTTAAACTTTCCCTGTCGATATCTACGAACACTGGTTTTAGCCCAGCAGCTTTGATGGCTTCATAAACTGCATAACAGGTAAAACCGTTGACTAATATTTCATCCCCTGGCTCGAAATAGGCTTTCAATGCTAGCGCTAGCGCGGAACGACCGTTCTTGCATAACATCACCTCGCCATTATATTTGCGACTTAGGAATCTACTCAGAGCATCATAATCCTTGCGTCGTCCAGTCGTAAATAAATGTCTTAGCCACCCGCCATTTGAATAGTTTACCGCCATTCCTAGATAGTAATGTTTCCGCACCTTTGGTAATCTCATTGCTTCATCCTTGTTACTAGTGTAATTAGCGCACGCGCCAATCCCTCTGGGTCAGAAATGTATGGCGCATGTGTCCATTTCGCGTAAAACTTCAATTCGGCATTAGGCATTTTCTCATACATGGTAGTAGCTTGGCGAGGTGGCGTAATCGTATCTTTCTTTCCCCACAGTATGAAAGTTTTTGTGGTAACCTTAGTAAAGTCTAAATCCTTATCTGAAGACAACATGTTTGCTAGGGTTACCTTCATGTTTTCCGGAGCCTTCGAGTAATCGGTTGAACCAGTAACCCGATGAAATGCCTTATCGACCACTGGAATCTTTTTAAGGGGCTTACCCATCTTCGCCAGACGTTCTATCATCCGTTTCCTTAGTGTAGGCTCGTAAATTCCGGCGCTATCTAACAAGATGAGATATTTTAGTTTGTTAGGCTTTTTGGCACAGAGGTTTAATAGAATTCTTCCACCATTAGAATGCCCAAGTGCTATCGCCCCTGTAGGTATCTCGCGGTCAGCCCATTTTACATAATCATCGATTGCGTATTCCTTATTAGATGGTTCCGTCAATCCAGGGACACGCAACATTTTTACATTAATACCAGCTTCTCGTAGTATCCCAACTGTTGTTCGCCAAGGCTCAATCGTATAAGTCCAGCCATGGATGATATATAAATCTATCATTTTGTTCCCTTCTTCTTTTTGTTGCACTGAGTCGGCCATCGCTAATCCAACCCCCAGCTTTTGCGTCGAGCCACGGCGGCCTTTTCGCGTCGGCAAAGTTTTTCAACATCTTCTGGATGCGCCAGCAGCTTTTCTATAATCCACTCTAGATATTGACTTCCCTTAAAAATCAAAGTCTCATTTCCGCGAATATGTTTCTTGATATATTCTAATGCTTTGCTTGGATCAGTGGTAGCAACCGGTGAGATACCAAGCTTCTTGAGTTCCGGTGCGGTCCACTGCTTTGTCCTGCGACCCACCAGTATCACTTTATCGGGTTTCACGTCGGCAATAAGCTTAGCTAACTTGATATGTTCATCTTCCTCGAGTGAACCTTGGTCAACGATATCGCCAATTACCAACCATTTTTTCTCTGCATGCATCCGTTTTGCCATATCGAGTACGGATGTCATGGAAATCATATGCGCATTATAGCTACTGTCCACAATTGCAATCCCTTTCTCACCTTCAAAATACGAACATCTGCCGGGCGCAATTGGCATACCGCTAAAATCTGGATTGAACTTTATTTTCAAATACTTCATCAAATCTTGCACTACAAACAGGTTAAACGCGATATCCTTCGGCTCAGGATGGTTAAAATGAAAAGTCGTATCCCCATAAGTAAAGTCCGTTGAATCTGCATAGACCACATATTTCTTGATGTCGCGCTTCTTGATGGGAATCACTTTGGCGTCAACATGCGCCGTAGCTTCCACCATGATTTTTGAATCGGCATCGATGTAAACTCGCTTAGTTGTATTAATTGGTAAATTCGCAAATTCCGCCACAATTGCCTCGCCTACATCGTTGTACTTACCCGCTGCAACTTCTTTTTCGAATTGCACGGCGTGTGATAGTCCTATTGATACCCATATGGTTACCTCGGGTTTGAGCCATTCCGCCAGGAATTCGGTCTCATGTGGACGTTCGCCATCAATTTCAACAACATAGAAAGCTTTTTTGCGCCGGAAAAACAGACCCATAAATGGTGCGGCTATAATTAGCCAAATCCATTTTAACTTTGAACCTCTCACCCCAGATAGTCCCAGCATATCAAATGGTATCCCAAAAGCCGAATTAGCATCATGTGAATAATGGGCCCTGTTACCAATTTCATGCTCTAACATTTTCATCATCGTAGTCTTACCGGCAGACCCGGTTACCGCAATTACACGTGGATGCCACCTCTTAAACGCTAGATTCGCAAAAAACCGAAAGTAAGCCGCCACTCGGAAATAAAACCGCTTCTTGAAACTTGCAAAACTCATGACTATTATTATACTCTACTTACCGTCATTTTCCAAATCAAAAACCTCGCAACCAAATTCTTGATAAAAACCCACCAGATTAGTATTTTCTCTTTGCGAAGTGCGTCTATAAAATTTAATTTGCCAATAAAAATCGCACAGATTGCCTCCCCACGAATTGAAGCGCGTCTTATGGACGGCTGTACTTAAATTCCTAATAAAAATACGCCAGGTTGGTATTTTCTCCGAGTGAAGCGCGTCTTATGGACGAGCGAACGAGGAAAAATGCCGAGATGGCGCATTTTTATAGGAATTTTACATTTTGATTTCGGCGTCTACTCCAGCCGGTAGCGACAAATTCTGCAGTGACTCAATCGTCTTCGGTGTAGCATTTGAGATATCAATCAAACGCTTGTGTACTTTCATCTCGAAAGCTTCACCACCAGTCTTATAAACATGAGGTGACTTTACTACTGTAAAGGTACTCCTCTTAGTCGGTAGTGGGATGGGTCCCGATACGCTGGCACCAGTCCTAATTGCGGTGTCCACGATTTGTTTTGCACTCTGATCGATCACTCGATGATCGTAAGCTTTCAAGCGAATGCGGATCTTGAGTCCCTCATCTTTTTTTGCTTCTGCCATATATGGCTCCTTTCTTTATCTGATAACCTCACAAGACACGAGTTTTTCAGATTTGATAATTATTATTGCTGTAGAAGCAATTATAGCATAAAATCTGTATTTTGGAAATAGCTAGTTGCGAAGCATATGAAATTTTCTCATATAAAAAATACAACGGTTACGGATTCACGAGGAAACTGTAATTTCAGAGTGAATCCGACTAATCCGTTGTATTTTTTATCTTGATGAAAATTTCATCGCTACGCAAATAGCTATTTCAAAATAGATTATTTGATAACTTTCGTAATAACAGCAGAGCCCACCGTGTTCCCCCCTTCGCGCATAGCGAACCGGTCCTGATCGTTCATAGTGACTGGAGCGAGTAACTTCAC
>JAZTZQ010000007.1:0-12526 GCA_045637565.1 Candidatus Nanosyncoccus sp.
CGAAAAATATTCGACGAATACGGCGGAATCTAGGGATGGTATTCCAACATTTTAACTTAATTTCAAATATGACGGTGATGGAAAACTTGACTCTGGCACCGATGAAACTAGGACTAATGAAACGGGCTGAAGCGGAGAAACGAGCGATGGAACTGCTTCGACACATTGGGTTGCCCGGGAAGGCTGCGGCGTATCCTGCTTCCCTGTCGGGTGGACAGAAACAGCGAGTGGCGATTATTCGAGCAATGATGCTAGACCCCGAGGTACTGCTGTTTGACGAGCCCACCTCAGCATTAGACCCAGAGTCAATTGGTGACGTATTATCCCTGATTCGAGAGTTAGTGGAACATGGAATGACAATCATGATTGTGACACACGAGATGAGTTTCGCGAAAGAAATTGCAACGAGAGTAGTGTTTATTGATAAGGGACGGATTATTGAAGAGGGGACGCCGGAGGAGTTCTTTAATCATCCGAAAACAGAGAGGGTAAGAGAATTTCTAGATAAAGTACTGTAGGGATAGGGTCGCAATCTTTTTTTGATGGTCTACACTTTAGCTATTGACAAATACGCTTATGTGTGCTATAATTAAGACAATTAGCTGATTGGGGGGCCAATGTGGTCCAGTAGTTCCTTAAAAGGAGGAGATATCATGAAAAAGCTGTTGTCCGTATTATTAGTAGTTGTGTTTCTTGTTGTAACCCCTGCGAATGTATTCGCAGCAAATCCGTTTAAGGATGTCACGAAGAGTAGCGTTGACAGCGCGAGCTACAGCGCCATCGTGTACGTAAAGGCCCATAAGGGCTGGAACGGACTGACATCGAAGGGCAAGGTGAAACCCAATGCCTACATGAAGCGTTGGGAATTCATCAAAATGCTGTACTATATGTACGGCGAAAAATTTGTCCCATCAAGTATTTGGGACAGCATTAACGCGAACATGACGTGCGATTCTAAATACGTCATCAATAAATACGTGGAATTAAGTAAAAAACTCGGCTATCCGATCAAATGGTCGGGAAATTCCACAAAGATGAAACGTAAAGATGTAGCACGTTATGCAAAAATCTTCGGCACTTATCATAAAAAGTTGGCGCCGAAGAGGTAGTTATCTCCTTTGTGTTAGGCTGGATGGTAACATCCAGCCTTTTTATTGTATTAACGGGTGTATTTCTCGTTGAGGTCGGAATAGTCATATAATTCGTTGGCATTGAACCAGAGGTCAATTTCCTTCTTGGCTTCATCGATGGAGCCAGAAGCATGAACGAGATTAGGCACCCCTGTACCCTTGGCATCAGAGTAGCCAAAACTCATGTGAGAATAATCGCCACGAATGGTGCCCATTTCGGCGGATTTCGGCTCGGTAGGGCCGACGATTTTACGAACAAGTGGCTGGGCCTCAACACCTTCTAGCACCATAGCGATAACTGGACCAGTCATCATATATTCAACATTGTAGCGATAGGCCTGTTCACCACGACGAGTAATCATCTGACCGATGTCTTCGTAATGTTGACGATAGAGTTTTTCTTCGGGCATGACCATTTTCATACCAACGATTTTGAGACCGACGCGTTCGAAGCGTTGGATGATTTCGCCAATGATACCGCGCTGGACGGTGTCGGGCTTAAGTACTACTAAAGTACGCTGAATGTAATCTTCTTGTTTTGCCATATATACTCCTTTTTATTATTATAGCACACATAGCAATCAAATTGTTACGGGGCTCCTCGCTCATTTGCTCCCCGTTGGTCACAAAAGCCCCCGAGAAGGTATTATTCTGATTGCCTATTTGATATAATGGAATAATGGATATATATGACTTAATCAATGATTTTCTGGAGCATCTCGAAATTGAGGCAGGACGGAGCAAGAAGACAGTGGATAATTACCGGCTGTATCTTGAAAGGTTCGCCGAAATTGCGCTTGAAGTAACGGGCAAAAATGAACTGAGGCCGCAAGATATTACTAAGGAAGTGCTGCGCAAATATCGGATTAAACTAAATCGATACGGTTCAGAGAATGGCGAGGATGACTTGAAAGTGATTACGCAGGCATACCATCTGATTGCGCTGCGGGGATTTTTGAAATATCTGGCTAGACGAGACATTAAATCATTGGATCCATCACTAGTGGATTTGCCGAAGGTGGTACGAAAACAGGTGACGTTCCTACATTACGATGAGGTTGAGGATATGCTAGAAGAAATTGATACATCAACCGAGTCGGGACTAAGAGATAGGGCAATTATTGAGCTATTATATTCGGGAGGGCTGCGGGTGTCGGAGCTAGTGGGGCTGAACCGAGATTCAATTAATCTGGAACGGCGTGAGTTTATGGTACGTGGGAAAGGTTCTAAGGACCGGCCGATTTTTATTTCGAAGGCTTGTGCGGATAGGGTGCAGGATTATCTTGATGCGCGGACTGATTCTCTGCCGGCTTTATTCTTAAACAACTCAAAGCACCTGCAGGAGGTTGATACATCGGGTGACTATCGGCGAATTACGGCACGTAGTGTAGAGCGAATCGTGGAAAAATACGCAAGACTAGCTGGGATTACAAAACATGTATCGCCACACACGTTACGACATTCGTTTGCGACGGATTTGTTGATGAATGGCGCCGATATTCGTTCGGTGCAGTCGATGCTAGGACATGCAGATATTTCGACAACCCAGATTTATACACACGTGACGGATGCACACCTTAGAGAAATTCACGAAAAGTTTCATTCGGAAACAAAATAAGCGTTATGTAATTATTCGGGGGTAATGTCTGGGTCGTAGAGCCTAATGAGTGTTGAAATGGTAGATGGGCGAGTAGCATCGGTGCGGTACCAACAGGTCCGGATATAAAAATCATAGAAGGCTGCAGTTGCAGTCGTATCGCTAGCGTTCGTGCGATCGTTATTGACAATTTGGGTGCTGTTGTCGTCTTTGACGGCAATAATGTAGATGCCTTCCGCTCTAAAGAGAGTGTCTCTGACCGTGGTACTAATAAGTGAATCGTTGGAGTCGTTGTTGTTCGATGTGCCAAAAACCAACCTTGGATAGGTGGTGGTTGGAGTAAATATGCTAGCATAACTAGGATCGTTGGAATATATGTAAGCGCCTTGCCCGGTTGAGAGTTTTTTGATGTCTAGAATAAAGGCGTTTTGCTGGAAGATAGTAATAGGATCGCCGGGGAGTGGAGAGGGATTGTATAATTCATCACATGTACTAGGGGCGTATTGAGTAATATCAGTGGATATACTATCACCGGAGATGGCGTGACTAGTAATGGACCGCCAAAGGTCTCGATATGGGTTGTTGTCAGGGTCACTGGTAGCGTCTTTATTGCTTCTGGCAAGAATGTAGGAAGATTGAATAAAGCGAAGTGCTTCGGCTTGAGCGTTGATTTCCTCACGCGTGATGGTGGTTTCGAGGGCGGATTGTGACCCGGCGGTGCCGCTACTCATGACCGCGGCAACGGCTATGGCAATCATGGAAAAAATACCGATTGCAATAGTTACTTCAATTAAGGTGTCGCCACGTTTCGTATTAATCATAAGCTTATTATAACACATTTTGCAATAACAAATGCGATTGCCAAAAAGGGACCAAAATAGATTTGATGGGATTTGTGTCGATAGACAAAAGGAAGCATGATGAGACAGGCGATAAAATTCGCAAAGAAGAGAGCTACTAGAGCCTGCCATGGGTCAGCCAAGACAATAGCAATGGCGGTGGCAAGAAGCCAGTCACCGTCACCGACCCATTTACCTTTAGAAACAAGATAAAGCGCTAGGTAAAGGCCACCAAGAATTGCGATAGATGCAAGTGGACGCCAGATGAGACTAATCGTAAAAGGACTAGCCTGGAGGAATGAACTGATTTGCATGGCTAGAATGATTACAGCGACAAGGATGGCCGCAATGAGATAGACAGTGGGGAGTTCGCCATAGAGACCGTCATAAATGGCAAGATAACCAATGATAACTGTAAAAACTAAAGTAACGAGAAAGATGAGCCAATCTAGGACTCCAGCGGTGGCTGGATTAAGAGTAGTACCAAGTGCCAAAAAAGCGAGACCGACACCGAGTTCGGCGAGAAGTTCGGCTGCACCGATTGATTTATGGCATTTGCGGCACTTCCCTTTCAAAGCTAGCCAGGAGAGAATGGGGATATTATCATACCATTGCAATTGATAGTGACAGTGCAAACAAATAGAACGAGATGAGGTGATTTTGGCGGTACGGCGAGTCGTATTATGGTGTTGACGTCTAGACTGGCAACAAAGAAAAGAGCCAAAACAAACCCCCACGATGAAAAGAATAACGTAATAGACAATAGTCATATTATCATTGTATCATTTTGTTGAACGATTCTCGGTATTTGACTTGATATTTATGAAAGATTGATTATAATTAAACATAAGGAGAAATATGAAAAGAGGTGAGAAAAAAGGTTTTACGATTATAGAAGTGTCTTTGGTGCTTGCGATTGCAGGCTTGATATTTATGATGATATTTATCGCCCTGCCAGCCCTTAGGCGGACGCAGAGAGATTCTGCGAGGAGGGATGACATCATGGTTTTCTTAAGAAGAATTAAGGATTTCCAAACGAATAATCGAGGGGCGTTGCCGACGCCTGGTGATAATGCTGTAACAACGATAACTTGGGGGAGTAATACTGAGAGTGCTCAGCCTACAACTTGGGCGGGATTCTTCCGTGATTACATGGGCGAAAACTTCACAGATCCGGATGGAGTGCATTATAATCTTGTTGTAGCTAGATGTGGTGCTACGGTCGTGGATGCGGAGTGTGTGGCGGATGGCCTTCCGAATTTGAATTCGTTAAGCGAGCTGGCATTTCCTAATGATTACAAGATAATCGTAGTAACACAGTCGGCTTGCGAGGGTGAAAAGGCTGTACGCGTGGCAAACCCACGAAGAGTTGCGGTGTTGTACAGGCTTGAGGGGGCTGGGACATATTGCGCGAATACCTAATTTTTCACGATGCAGCGAACAGAAAAGCCATAATACTTCCTGTAAGTGGCCGAACTAAGTTCGATAGATGAGTTACTTATCATTAAGCCTCTTGCTTTATCGCTTTCGGAGGCAGTGGATGTCCAATACAAGCCTAGATTGCCCTTACTATCTATCGAGCTACCATTATAATTGCCAGGAAGAACGTAATTATTGGGATATTTACGCCAATATAATGACATAGAGACTCCTGTGGCCGCATTGATGCTTTCACTCGTCCCGTTACCACCCATGGCCCTATCCAAAAGGACTATATCTCCATCATGCATTCCATCATCTAAACTAATACCACGTAGTAATCTCCAGCCGGCCGGGCAGATTGAGGTGTCCGCCGAATCTGAGTTCTCCGCCTCTGAGCCGTCTGCGGTATAGCCGGATGTATAATACTTAGTGCTAGCCATTGTTGCAGCCCAGTTGTAGTAATTACCATATCCATAATTATTACCATATCCGTTATCGACACCAATGTCACGGTGCTTAGTATTATTGTCATTATAGCGCGGTATTCGATAGATTGAACCATCGAAGCCACCAACGTTTATTTTGGAATCGCTGGTAATACCATATAGACTATTGCTTGTCAGAGTATTTGTAAAATTGTTATTCTCTGAATTAGCTAGCCCAATAAAATCGCCATAGTTTTCGCTTTCTCCATACCCTTCCGAGAATAGTTTACTAGATTCATCTCTGGTTGATTCAGACGATAAGCGCAAGTTTTCAATCATCCAACACTTTCCGTCAGCCAATCTTGCTACTGCATAGGTTTGGTTGTCTCGGAGGTCGGTCAAAGCCGTAACGCTGGCTAAACCCGCACTCAATAAGCCACTATTGGAATCATATAGAACTCGCGATAATGCATTACAACCAGTCCAGTTTTGAATAAAGCCTTCTGATTTTACCCAGACCGCATAGAGAGATAAACCACTCTCCCCATCAGCGTATTGACCTGTTTCAAAGCTGATGGTCTCATTGGGACCATAGAATGTACCACTATAATCATAGGCCGTATTCCATCCGGCAAAACCATACCCTGGGCGAGAATAGTTGGAGGCTAGAAGTGTAGCAGATGTGTCAGTAGAGGAGATTTGTTGTTTTCCCATACTACCTTCATAAATGCTCGTATTTGGATAGTAGCCAATATAGCCCGGTTCTGTATTCTGCGGTTGCGACGGAGTGTCATTTGCTGGATGAATAAGAGTATACTTGACTTGACCGGCATACGTATCGGCGGGCTGAGTCCTATTGATGTAGGCTGCATATGTAGTATTTAGACTGGCGCTTTGAGAATTGTTACCAGTGACTGAGTCTCTCGTGGCAACTTTCGTATACGTGGATGGAACCGTAGAGTAGTTCGAAAAGCCATTCAAAAGTGAGACCGCATAAGTGGCTTCTGGATCTGTTGACAACTTCATAGACCAGTTACTTACATCGCCGCTCGTGGCCGTACCGCTTACGATATCGAAGGTAGAATCAAAGGAATTACTATCCAACACGGTGTTGCCATATTCATTGTTAGTATCGCCTACTGCATATATAGAGAAGCCGGAATTGTCATTACAAATAACACCAAGAGTGGTTTTGCCTATATCTTCGCGATATACTCCGTTTTGCAACTCGGTATTATGTTCCTCACCAGTATTCACTACACCGGACATTGTGCAGGCCGTCGGAACGAAAATGGCTATATAGTCTACCACCTCGTCAGCCTGTGCCTTGCTGGATGATAAAAGAATTCCACTTACGACAGTGCTAATACATATAGTAGCTATGATGTGTTTTTGTTTTTTCATGTTTGTTTTGACCTTTTATGCTTAAATAGTATCACGCTTATTTTTATTTGTCAAGAAAAAAATCGCCCCTCGATTGGGGGCGATTTGGTATAGTTAATTCTACTGATCGTCGATACAGTAAGTACCGGCACCTTCTAGACGATAGAGGATAGCGAAGTGACGCTTAGTGGAGCTAGTGACGCCAGAACCTATACATCGACCACCTGGAACAATGTAAACAGTATAAGCATCAAACGCATTACCGCCATCATCTTTGATGGTATATGTTTGCACACCATCTACTATCTCACCTACGTCTAGCTTACTGGTTCCATTCTTAGCACCAGTTGTTTTAGCTCCACCATCCCAGTTAGGTGTTATAACTAGGCTATACGGAGTACCATTGGGGTCTGCAAAATTGTTCGGCTTGCCATCGTTTTCGGATGAACCAGTATTCATGTAATCCCGAATAAATTCACAAGCAATATTACCACTACAACCACTAGTACCAAATGTATTATCTGTAGGTGCAGGCCAGACCTTAGCCGATCCACCTGGATCCGGCAAGTTATTGGTCAGATTGCTATGGTTGGTTTGATACTGCACTAGAGAAGTATCGACGCGCGACATATCATTACGACGCTGAGTATCACGCTGAGAACGTTGCAACGCTGGGAGCGCGACGAAGACCATGAGGAAGATCAAGCCCGCGATAGCCAACACGAGTACGACTTCGATAATGGTGAAGCCTTGTTTAGAGTTAGTATTTACTTTAGCCATAATAAATCCTTTCTAGATTTTATTTCTTATGTTTATAATAGCTTAAAAATCTAGAAAATGCAAGTGGTTTTGTTCCCTGTCGGTGGAAAACTAGGCGGCGACAGAGTTCACGAGCGAGTAGATTGGGAGGAGAGTACCGCCAATCACGACGCCGATGAGGCCGGCCATAATAACCATAAGAATGGGTTCGATCATGGTGGAGATGGCGTTGATTTGTTCATCGAGTTCGTTTTCGTAGACTTGAGCGGCTTTACCAAGCATCTCGTCGATTTTACCAGATTCCTCGCCGATGGAAGCCATTTGGGGGACGAGAGGTAGCATGTAGTTACGGTCTTTTAAGGCTTCGGAAAGTGCTTTGCCGCCTTTGATGACTTCGAGAGATTTGGAGTATTCCTCCTCGATGACAGTATTACTGGTGGCGTCGATGGCAATCTGAATAGAGTCAAGCATGGGGACGCCGGTTGCGAGCATCATTTCAGCGGTACGGGCGAAGCGGGAGACGTATAGTTTGCGGAAGAGCCCACCGAAGATAGGAACGTGGATTTTGAAAGTATCGGCGGCTTTGCGACCAAATGGGGTTTTCTTGATTGCATACCAAATACCAGCAATAATTGCAGCAAGAATAAGAAGAACAAGCCACCAAAATTGGCCGAAGAAATCGGAGATGTTGACAAGGAACTGAGTGAGATCTGGAAGTTCTTCATGCATATCCTCGTAGAGACCTTTGACCTGCGGAACGACCATAATCATCATAAAAGCAAGCACGGCAATAATGACGACGAGAATGATAGCTGGGTAAACAAGGGCTCCTTTGATTTTGCTCATCATGGCGGCGTCTTTTTCTTCTTGGTCGGCTAAGCGTTTGAGGGCGAGATCTAGGGTACCGGAAGTTTCACCGGCTTTGATGAGAGCGAGGTAGACTCCGTTGAATACGTCTGGGTACTGAGCAAAAGATTCGTGGAGGGTTTTGCCGGATTCGACACTAACAAGGATTTCTTCGACAATAGCTTTCATGGCCTTGGCTTGGGTTTGCTCGGCTACGGTGCGAAGCGATGTGGCAAGAGGTAAGCCTGCGCCAATAAGGGTTGCAAGTTGGCGAGTGAAAGTAATGCGGTCCTTGGCAGTAACATGTCCTTTGCCGCCGAAAAGTCCACCACCTTCCTCGGTGACGCTGAGTGGTACATAGCCCTGGTCAATCAGAAGATGACCGGCGGTTTGCTCGTTTTCGGCCTGAATAACGCCTTTTAGTTCCTTGCCGGTTTCTTTGTCTTTGGCTTTGTATTTGTAGCGACGCATGCTAGCCCTTTACTATCCTGTTTAGCTCGTTGATATCGACGGCAAATTCGCGTGCGGAATCATAAGTGATAACGCCTGTCTGAATAAGCTTCGCGAGAGTACGATCCATGGTCTGCATGCCTTGGTCGGCACCGGTCTGGATGGCGGTGTCGATTTGATGGGTCTTACCGTCGCGAATGAGCGAACGAATGGCGGAATTTGCTACCATGATTTCGGCTGCGACAACACGACCACCGCCAATAGCTGGAACGAGACGCTGGGCACAGATGGCCATAAGCATATTGGCAAGCTGAGTACGAACTTGGGGTTGCTGATGTGAGGGGAAAACGTCCACCATACGGTCGATGGATTGAGCAGCAGAGTTGGTGTGAAGCGTAGCGAAGACAAGGTGACCAGTCTCAGCAATGGTGATAGCAGCCTGAATGGTCTCGAGGTCGCGCATCTCACCAATAAGAACTACGTCGGGGTCTTCACGGAGAACGCTACGAAGTGCAGCAGCGAAGCTAAAAGTATCATAATGAACTTCGCGCTGAGCAATGACGGAACGTTGTGACCTATGAGTAAACTCGATTGGATCTTCGATGGTAATAATGTGAGTAGATTTTTCACGGTTGATTTTGTCGACGAGAGCTGCCAAAGTAGTAGACTTGCCTGAGCCGGTAGGGCCAGTGACCAGCACGAGACCACGTGGGAAGTCGGCGAAAGTTTCGACGATGGCGGGCATGCCGAGTTCGTTGATGTTTTTTATTTCGTTCGGAATGAGACGGAAGGCAGCAGCAAGGTTGCCACGTTCGTGGAAGGCATTAACACGGAAGCGTGCAATATCACCGAAGGCGAAAGAGTAGTCAAATTCCTTGTCTTTGATAAGGATTTTGCGTTGCTCTTCGTCGAGAGTTGCAAAGACTAGGCTTTGCAAAGTCTGCTCATTGAGATTTGGTAGCCCGGCAATTGGCGTTAATGCGCCGTCAACACGTAAGATTGGCGGTAAGCCATATTGAAGGTGAAGATCGGAAGCTTTGCGTTTGACGCATTCTTCGAGTAGACTTTCGATTCTTAATGTCGTGTTAGTTGGTGTGGTTGTAACTGGTTGTCCATTATTCATTTTGCATTTCCCTTCTTAACATTATAACATAAGTATTACGATAAATCACTGGCTACGCGATTCACCTCCTCTAAGCTGGTAACGCCAGATAAAACTTTCAATATACCGTCTTGACGCATCGTAACGGTACCCTTGGTGCGAGCTAAACGCATGATTTCATTGGCGGTGGCGTGTGAAATAATCATTTTTTGAATATCCTCATCGACGACAATGGTTTCATAGAGACCAGCACGTCCCGTATAGCCTCCTGGAGTTTCTTTCGAATTCATACCGCGAGCCAACATATAAAAATCATCGTTTTTGACAGGAAGGCCTGGGTACCCGAGATCTTTGCTGACAGCGTCGACGGATTCTTTGTCTTTGGGTAACAAATCGCCAACTATTTCATTAATAGCTTTGGTCTCGATTTCGGATGATTTGTACATTTCCCGTTTCTCTGTGATGCGACGAACGAGACGCTGACCGATGACGACATTCAAAGTCGAGGCAAGTAGAAACGGCTCGATACCCATATCTAGAAGACGCGGTAAAATACCGGCAGCAGAGTTGGTATGGAGAGTACTGAAAACTAAGTGACCAGTAAGAGCAGCCTGTACGGCGAGACCGGCAGTCTCGGAGTCACGAATCTCACCCACCATCACTACGTCTGGGTCCTGGCGAAGGATTGAGCGAAGGCCAGCAGCAAAAGTGAGACCTGCATCAACATTTACTTGGATTTGATTGATGCCATCCATTTTGTATTCGACTGGGTCCTCCATGGTAACTATGTTAATTTCTTCGGATTTGATTTCCTGGATGAGTGCATATAGTGTCGTAGATTTACCAGAACCAGTTGGACCGGAGGTCAAAATCATACCGTTCGGTTTCTTGATACCTTCAAGAACGTCACGGAGCGCACGGCCGCTCATGCCCATTTTTTCGATTTCCATCGAGGTGCCGGATTTGTCGAGAAGACGTATAACAACTTGTTCGCCCCAAGTTACTGGCGAAATAGCGATACGGAGATCGATTTCTTGGCCGTCCACTGACACCGTGAATTGACCGTCCTGCGGAACACGGTGCTCGTCGATTTTGAGGTTACTTAATATTTTGATGCGGGAGACGAGGGCTGGTGCAACGGTTTTGGGCAGCTCCATAATACGACGCAAAACGCCATCAATACGACAACGGATAATAAGAGAGTTTTCGAGAGGTTCGATATGAATATCGGAGGCTTTGGTTTTGGCCGCATAGCTCAGAATAGTGGTGAGGGCTTTGGATATAGGAGAATCTTGAACGATGGTTTTGACCTCCCCCTGCTCACTGGCGTTTTCGGCATCGGTTTCCTTGACGGCTTCGTTGACGCTAGAGAAGTCACCGTGATACTGTTCGAGAGCCTCGCGGATGCCACGCTCTGACGACATCCAGACACGTATGGGACGATTGACTAGATTGGAAAGGTAGTCGGTGACTTGGACGTTGGTGACATCGGCAAGGGCGACATTTAAGAGCCCGTCTTTCTCACCCAACGGAACAGCAAAAACGCGTGTCGAAGCATCTCCAGGAATGAGAGCCAGCGTGTCTTGATCTAGAGTGATATTTTTTAATTCGACATAAGGAACGCTAATAATGGCAGCAGTCGCGCGAGCCACCATGTCATCACTAATAATCTTGCGATTGATGAGTTCAGATAGTACTGGCTTACCCTCGGCCTCTAGTTGTTGTTTGAGAGAGGTGACAAGATTAACTTCTGCGAGCCCCTCAGCCAAGAGGAGTTCGACGATTCTGTCCTCTGCTTCTTTAGTTAAAAGAGCCATTATTGATTGCCTTGATTAGTATTATTCGAAGCAGCACTCGAACCAGCATCAATGCATTCGCCTTTATCGTTGTATTCTTGACAGTCATCTGATTCGCCTACGTATACTTCAACTGTTGGATTGATAGCTTTGTAATTAAAGATTTCTGGATCTGGGTTAGAAATGCTCGTACTAAAAGATGCGTCTACCGTTTTGACGGAAGCATCCTCGATTGAGCCAACAAATAGATTACACACGAAATATGCGATTACAATGCCCGCGATGGCTATTCCGATAGACGACGCTAAATCCGTTTTCATTTTTTGCTCCCTTCTGCGCTTAGTTTAGTGGTGGTTTCAGTAATCTTAGATGGAGTCATGTAATAGGCACTTGCTCTTGCCTGCATGGTGAGGCCTTTGTCGCTCCACTCAAAGGTGGCGCGAGAAATGTCGAATTCACGGATTGAGCGTTCGATGTTACTAAGTACATTAGTAGTGATATCGGCGCCGGCTTCGACTGAGACATTGACATCGAATGAACCCAGACCAGAAGCTGAGACGGAAGTAGAACTACCGGATGGACTAAGTGATTCTGGTTTCCAATTCGAGAGATTAAATATTTGATTCAGGCTAGACAGAAGAGCTTCTTCGTTGCGAGATGACGGAAGGGCATCTGGAATTACCCTGAGCGCGGAACAGGATTTGATGTTTTGCATAGCTACTTGGCGATCGGTTCCCTGGGCTTTGATGTAGGCATCTTTTAATTGATTGTAGGTGT
>JAZTZQ010000008.1:0-1998 GCA_045637565.1 Candidatus Nanosyncoccus sp.
CTCTTCACCGCGATAATTTCCTGAAACTTGCTTCAGAGGAGTTCTTCAACGGAACTCTGTTCCATCGTGTGATAAAAGATTTTATGATTCAGGGTGGCGACCCCGAGAGCAAGGGTGCTCCTGCAGGGGCTAATTTAGGAAGTGGCGGTCCAGGATATAACATACCAGCCGAGATTCAGCCTGCAACTCTTTTTCATAAGCGTGGTGCGCTGAGTGCTGCACGTCTGGGCGACGAGGTGAACCCCGCGAAAGAGAGTAGTGGCAGCCAATTTTATATTGTTTGGGGTAAGGTCTATAAAGCCGCAGAACTTAAGCAACTGGAGCATCAGATGAAGATGCAGCAAGAGCAGAGCATCTTCAACGCATTAGCAATGGAACATCGCGAAGAAATTATGAATCTTCGTCGCAATCGCGACCGTGATGGTTTGATGGAACTCCAGGATAAACTGGCTAATATGGCAATGGCGAAGAGCAAGGAAATGGGTGCTCCCGCTTTTACTCCTGAGCAGGTAGAGGCTTACACGACCCAGGGTGGAACTCCTTTCCTCGATGGTGGCTACACTGTGTTTGGTGAGGTGGAAGAGGGCTTGGATGTTGTCGAAGCAATTCAAAATGTCGAGACCGCGATGGGCGACCGCCCCAAGACTGATGTTGTCATGAATGTGACGGTTTTGGAATAGTAAATATATTATAAATTAAGGTATATAATAAAACCATCGAACACGTAGTGATGAACTGCGAGTTTGGTGGTTTTTTGCTTGTTGTATGACATGCTGGCCTAATAATGCAAAAAAAGTTTCTCAAAGGGGGTGTTTATTCGATATTTTGTTTTATTTTTGTCCGCGAATTTGTGGTTGTAAGTTCGTTTTAAAGCGAGTCTTGTAGCCGCATTTTTTTACAAAAAACAGCAACTTAAAGTGAAATATTAAATAAAATTCTTATGTAATTAAACTTTTTACTGCTTAATGAAGAAACTCTTAACCTATTTGGTGGCCATATTTGTTGTGGCCGGCTCCACAGTTAGGGCGCAGGAAGTTAATAGTAGTGCGACGCTGCCGGGAGCTTCATCCGTCGAGGATGTAACTATGAAAAATGATACGGATTGCGAGACCAATATTTCTCTTGATACGCGTTTTGGTTATGAACGTCAATCCTCCGGTAGGAAGGGTGGTTTCGGCGGTGATGGTTTACTGTTGAATGTTGATGGTAAGATAGGCAAACATTTTTCTTATAGTCTTAACCATTCTCTCGCATCGCCAATAGGTGATGATTCAAGTATTTTTGATGCTACAAGATGGCTTACACTGAGCTACGAATTGGGTAACTTTACCTTCACAGCAGGTAAGGATGCATTGATGGTCGGTAGTTTCGAGTATGATGCCTATGAACTTGACTGCTATTATGAAATGGGTTCCATGTTCAACTATAATATAAATTGTTGGTTGTGGGGTGCGTCAGCTATGTGGACTAACAATAACGAAACTTCGTCATTTGCTTTTCAGGTGTCAAACTCTCCTTTTGCTTTTGAACCTAAGGATAATAATCTCTATGCATACAGTATGGCATGGTACGGCATGTGGGAGAAGTACGAGTCTATCTGGTCGGTGAATATGGTGGAGTATGAGTCGGGAAAGTTCGTCAAGATGCTTGCTTTAGGCAATATGTTCTACCTGGGCGACTTCGAACTTATGCTCGACTATATAGCCCGAACATCGGACCTGGACGATGGTTTGGGCAAGGATTTCACCGTAACCGTTCAACCTGCATATAACTTTGGCGAGTCGTTGCGTCTTTTTGGCCGTTTTGGTGTGGAGAAGACCGCCGATGATGTCCCATACGATTTTCTTGGCGAGTATTTGCCGGTAGAGGACAAGGTGCTTGCCAACGAGGAAAATGAATATGTAATGCCTGCATATATTGCTAACGACAAGGAGTATATCTACTATGGCGCAGGCTTGGAGTATTTCCCATTGAAAGAGAATAAAAATATACGCCTTC
>JAZTZQ010000009.1:0-12748 GCA_045637565.1 Candidatus Nanosyncoccus sp.
ATTTCGCCATCCTTTACCGCACCAACGCCCAGTCCTACGCTTTTGAAAAAGCCTTCCTAAGCTACCACATCCCCTACAAAATCATTGGCGGTGTCCGCTTCTATGACCGCAAAGAGATCAAAGACGCCATGGCTATTCTCCGCCTTCTCATTAATGAGCGTGACAAAGTCAGCCTCGCTCGCGTCTGCAGCAACGTTCTCTCCGGTATCGGCGAGGTCTTCGTCAAAAAACTCCTCGACGCTATCGACTCCATCGCTGAACCCAACGTTCTTCTAAATCCCGACCTCCCCAGTATTCTAAATTCCACCAAAGCTCGCAATGCTTTGCTCAGACTCATCAATTTCATCAAGAAAACCAACCTCGAAGACAACCCCGGCGACATCGTCAAACACATCATCGACTATTTTGACTTCCGCACCCTCACCGATGATGGCACGCCCGCTGCCGAAGACCGCATGCAAAACCTCGAGGTCCTCGCCAGCAACGCCGTCGAATATGACACTCTACCTGAATTTCTCGCCGACGCTACTCTGATGTCCAGTGCCGACGAAACCTCCGACCGTAATTCCGTTACCCTCATGACCATGCACGCCGCCAAAGGTCTCGAATTCCCCGTCGTCTTCATCGTCGGCATGGAAGAAGGTCTCTTCCCAGGCTCCCGCGCCTACGACAACGAAGCCGAGCTCGAAGAAGAACGCCGCCTCGCTTACGTCGCTATGACTCGCGCCCGCAAACGCCTCTTCCTCACCTACGCCCTTTCCCGTTATTCCTACGGTTCTCGTAGTTATAGCATGCCGTCCCGCTTCCTTACCGAACTCGGCTATAATCCATACGGCGGAGCCAGCTATCGCGACCAAGATGGCGACGGTTTCACTGACCCCGCTGACAATATCTTCGATAACGATGATTTCCCAGATTCCAACTCCGATTTCGACCCCTTTCCCGACGATTTACCAATTTACGAATAAACTACCCTAGTTAATCATCGACCTCGTCCCACAAATCATATTTATCGTCATCCAGATTCGGCTCGATAATCCTCTGTTCTCTTAATTCCGCAAATTTCGCCGTCTTCCGCACTGCTGCTCCATGTCCCGAAAGCGCCGCGTACGGCGCAAATTGTGCTGCTCGCATCTCTCTAGACATCCTCGGATGCCGTTTCGGCTCATAATGCGGGTGATTCATTATTTCATCGTATTTCATTCGTGATGCCCTCCAATCTGCCGATTCCTCTCTCGTCCCGTTGCCCCCTCCTCAAAGTTAATCCCCTTTAAAATCGCATTTTTACCATATCGTTTCTTAATCGCAAGCACCGCTTCGTTCGCTCGCTTTTCCTTCTCGCACTCATTTTTATCCTTAAGGACATCAAATAATTCTGCCTGCCTCACCTCATCAGCTAAAACTTCCTCTTTTTTCACATGATTCACATCAATCGTAATCCGCCGTACTAGTAGCTCCAGATTCACATGTTTTTCAAACAATTCCTTCACCGCCTCTCTCAAAGCCAAAGTAGAGCACGTATATTCACCCAAGTTATACGTCCCATGTACGTGCTTTGGCACCATTCGCCCATAAAAATCCGGTTTCACCTCACCATCATAACCATCAACCACATTTACTTTATCGTAACCCACTGTCAGCACCACCTGATCGGTCACGAGCCCCCGCTTCAGCAAATTTAGTCCCACCTCATCCGCCATCTCAAGCGCCACCACCAAAGCCTTCTGGTAACTATATGGCTCCTTCAATACCTGCCCAGACGAAAACGAGTTACTCTGTGGCCGATACGCCCGAATATCCCTAATCTCACATGGTTCCCATCCCCACGCATGGTCTATCAGAAGCTCCGCATTCACCCCAAACATCTTATATAGATAATCCTCATCCTTCTCTGAGCAGAGTGCCACATCCCCCATTGTATATAATCCCGCCGTTTCCAACCTTTTAGCATAACCTTTCCCCACCCGCCAAAAATCCGTCAGTGGTCGATGTCCCCACAGCTCCTTCCTATAACTCATTTCATCCAGTTCCGCAATCCTTACTCCGTTTTTATCCGGCTTCACATGCTTTGCCATAATATCCATCGCCACCTTCGCAAGATACAAATTCGTCCCAATCCCCACCGTCGCCGTTACCCCAGTCTCTCTTAATACTTCATGTATAATCTTCGCCGCCAATTCCCTCGCCGTACAATTATAGGTTTTGAGATACGGCGTCGCATCCATAAACACTTCATCAATCGAATAAACGTGCATATCCTCTTCCGCGATATATTTAAGATAAATATTATAAATTCGTGTACTGTAACTAATATAATACGCCATCCTCGGCTTCGCGATAATAAAATCCTTCGCCTTCTGCTTTACTTCATACAGTCTCGCTCGTCCCGGAATCCCGAATACCTTTAAAGCTGGCGACACCGCGAGGCATATTGTCTTGTCCGTCCGCGACTCATCCGCCACCACCAACTTCGCTTTCAATGGGTCAAGCCCTCGTTCCACACACTCCACCGACGCATAGAAAGACTTCAAATCAATCGCGATGTAAACCTTCCTCATAATATCATTATATCTCTTCGCAAACGCAAATCAATAGACATAGATATTGACATAATCAATATAGTGTTGTATAATTATACAATGCCGGCCATCAGGTGGCATCGATCATTCAAAGGCACATTCGTGCAGTACTTTAACCAAAGGGGGACTAAAAAATGGCTAGGATCAGCAAATTTCCTATTTTAGGAAAAGAAGTCGAGGCTTCATGCAGAGGTAGCACAATAGCACCAAAGTCACAAAGAGAAATTTTAAGTACTCTTATGCAGCTCGCATGGAATGATATTGAAGCATTCCTTTCTTTGGAAGCTAATTGCTTGTCTGCCGCACCAATCGAGATTAACCCACGAGTCAAAGAAGAGCTCGAAAAACTGGAGTTAATCGATCAAAATGGTTACACACCACTAAACATCGGCACGATAGTCCGTTCTATCATATTCGACTATCAATGCCCCAAGCAGCAAGCTCTCTAGCTAAACTTCAAACCCGTCAACATGACGGGTTTTTCTATAACAAAAAGAAGACCGCGGACAAATGAGCCCGCGGTCTTCTACCGGATTAACGAGTAAGATACTAGCCAGCGAGGCAGAGTCCCTTGTCCTGAAGTTTGTCTCTTATTCCAGAGGCATGCTTCTTCCCCACCATACTGGTGAGACCACGGAAAGTCATTTTGCAAAGACCCGCAACGGTAACGATACCAACACGGTTCAACGCATCCAATGCTTCCTTAGACAAGTTCAGCTCTTCCAGACACATCGCTGTTTTAGCATTTGCAACAATCCCGGTAAGAGGTTTCATAGTCTCTTCCACGGAATGGTGAAGCCCCTCTTCGAGGTGAGCCACCGCATCGCAAAATGCCTCGATGATAGCCCCAACACGGGCCTTCTCATCGACAGATCGACGAGTCAACTCTGCTATCCTAATCTGCTGCCCCTTAAGTTCAATCCGGAAACCCGCCAGCTTTTTAGCCAAATGCTCATTCTCGTATGAGAGACGAGCATTGTCCGCCTCAAGCTGTTTCCGAGCACTCTCAGAAGCTTTAAGCCGATTGGCTGTTGCTTCAAGCCGATATGTTGCTTCCTTCAGCGCCTTAGAGTTGCCTTTGGCCGTTTCCAGCTCATCATTCAATTTCTCAAAACGCTGCGAAATCTCCTGAGCAGTCGGAATAAGACTTTCAAGCTGCACCTTATAGGGTGAGGCTTTAACCTTATTCATCGCCTTGTGACCGATTTCAGAAACCTTGATTTCTGAAATACCAAGTCTCACAGCAATCTGCTTCTGCTCAATTCGCTGGCAATCAATGCCATATCCGAGAGAAATCAGATGATACTCATAGGGTGTCATTGCTTTGGACAAAATCTGCTTCATTTCGGAGTAATTATACTCCAGAATGCCGATGGGTTGCTCGCATTCAAGTACGTAACGCATTACATTCTGTCCAATTGTGTTACCTTTTAGTCCGAATAAATATTTTTTCAAAGTAGTTGTTCTCCTTTTTTCACATATGTCATAAAGTCTCTCCGCGAAACGCTACCTAGAAGCAAGCCTCCCTATTCTTACTCTTATATTTAGGCAATCAATCGCAGGATTGGATACCCGACTACAGTAATCCGAAACCCAACCCTGCGATTAATTAATCCAGTAGAAGTTAATGTTCTTAATCCCAAATAGATTATGATTAAATTATACCACAAACAGCCAAAAAAGTCAATCATTAAACTAGCAATTACCAACAAACACAAAAATTAACAGAGGTCAATGACCTTCTAAACTGTAAAAACAACTTTTACACTTCGACCCCGCAATGCTTTTTTGTTAAACTACCCTTTCCAACATGCTATAATTGAGAAAAGGAAAAGCTATGTCGAAGGAAAAACTTAACACTGCCATTCAAAACGAATCAAAAATCGAACTCAAACATCAGCATCATAATAATAAGACTGTAGGCCGTAAAATCTATGAAGCTTTTAAGGCGAATATCACAAAAAAGATGGAGCCATGGAAACAATACGTCAACACACTAAGCGACAAAGACATTCTTGATGGCAACTTCGACAAAAGTAAACTCACTCGAACCGCCGCCGATTTTCACCTAGATTATACACTCTATCCTTTTCTTAGAAGACACACCGAGCACGCACCAACCAAAGAAGGTCTTAAAGATGTCCCCAAAAACATAGACTACATAGGCTACACCTATACCAGATACACTGGTGACATAATTAATCAGATATGTGGTAGATATGAAGTCGAAACCAACTTTGAAGAACCAAAAGGTTCACGAGAAAGGGTAAAAAATCAGCTGACCATGTCATTTATCTGGATAAGTCTGGTCGCCCAGTGTCGTATCTAGTTAATATGTTCTGGGATGAATTTGCACCAAAGGACGAGAATAATCAGCCAATGAAACGTCCGCCACATTCATTTGCAAACCTTGACAGGATTAGTGTTTCAGAAAATCTTTTTGGGTTAAGTAGTATTAATGAGACCAACGCATGGTCTAGATGGGAAAAACACAAACACAATCTTAATGAATCCCATTTTGCTCAACTCCGCAGTTTATTCTTAAAAGAGCCACTTGATCCAGAATCACCACCCACCCCAGAAGAAATCATGAAAATGCCAACTATCCTTGATGGTAAAAATGCCCTAATCGTAGACGAAGTCGAGTTTGGTGGTCTTTCAATGAGAATGGCCGAATACTTACTCAAAAAAGCCATCCCAGAAGCACAGTTTGCTGGAACTACCTTTTGGCAAGACGCAACAGAAGCTATACCAAACAACAATAATAATGCAAAAGACGATGAAGGTGGCATCAACCCACACAAAAAAGTAGGACAAGACTTTCTTAAAGCTCTACCGGTATGGTACCATTCTGACAAAGCACATTTTCAAGGCAGAGGTATTGGCGACGTCGATAAAACAATTTATGAAAAATTAAATGATAGCGTCGATAAAGATGTTGATACTATTATTGCAAAATCCAGTCGCCAACTATCTGAAGAAGAAAAAATAGCCATTAGAAAACGGCTCAAGGCTAAACGTTTTACAGAATTATATGGTTCTGCTTTTAGGGGAGTAAAAACAGATCTTGGACCAGGTGGTGAAGATAATGGCGAAATTAGGCGACTCACCAAAGATATGAAGCAACTCCTTTCCGATTACCGTGCACACAAAATTCTACCCTGGATGAATCCCAAAAAACTAAACTATGAAGATAATGCTGCGGATGATTATTATATTCAATGTGTACGTGCAGGCATTTCCCCAAAGAATTACCAAAAAATTAAAGAGATAATCGACAAAAGATTACCAGATAATTATTAAAAATGCCCCTATAACGGGGCACGAACGCTTTTAGAAGCTTCTTCGTATTTCTCAATCGAAAGATAATGTGGTGCAAAACATCTGGTAATTCGAATACTGGTAGCATCTCCTGTTTTGGAAACAATCATACTAACGTGCCACCATTCGTCCTTAACAAGGTGTTCAAGATAATATCCTTCAATCAGAATACCATACATCGGCGCCTCATCTATGCGTGTTACTAGAAAAGAAAATAATCCTTCCTCGAGCTCAAACTGATAATCTTTACCAAGTAACTCTCTATTCCATCTGCTCACCGTTCTTCTGACACTCACCCTAAAGCTACATATTTTGTCTTTAATAACATTATCATTAACCTCATTCAATGCTATTTCAGCCAATCCGACTCTCGAGTATCCATCGCCAAAATAAAGCATATGCCACCCCTCCCTTTATAGATCTTAAGCATCATTTGAAGTTATTATTTCACCAACTTCTAAAAGAACCTACTAGTAATATCAAAGAACTTCCACCATACCGCAGAACTACACTATTATATCACTTTTATATCAAATTGTCAACTATATCATTGATAAAATATTGTCCCTCCAGCAGAACCAGAATCGGAAGTTGACAAAAAAGTCATAGATATCAATGCTGACACCGATATCATCAATCTGGGTCTTAGCGTTAGAACCTATAACTGCCTGAAGTGATTTGCACACATCAATACGATTGGTGATATTCTCAATTATCCCAAAGAAGATTGGCCTAAGATCAAAAGTAAAAATCCCCCGACACTTCGTCGGGGGATTTCTGCAGGTTTCCGCATGAGATACTGCCGCGGAAAGCAGGTCAATGTGTATCCCTATCCCTTTTTCCTGGATAGGCTTCGGTCTTTCATTTCCTGGACCCCTGCTGCAACGATGCTATCTCCAGCATCGTCCCCAATGGCAGGCCTCGACACACTTATATGGCTCATGACCGGAGCCTTCAAAACAAAGGTTTCTGGGCAGGGATTAAATCCCCGCCCTCCCCCAGTGACTTAACAGACATTCCGAACGTATTCGCACGCAGCGACTACGTCGTAATCTGTGCAATGGCTCTTCCAATAGGAATTACCATCACTGTCACGATAGAGCTCGCCATCCTTTAGAATACGAACTTCCCACAAATCATTTCGACCACTATCGCTGTGGCGACTTTTGATTATGGAAAGACCGAATCTATTAGGATACGTCACTCTATAGCATAGCATAAAATTATTATGTCTCTGCTCCCAAGAAGCAGAATACTTAATAATACTAGACCATGCCTTGTGGGGGAGAAAATGAAAGTTCTTCATATTGAAGACCTTTCCAACCGCGACCTTCGTGCCTTAAGCACTTATAGTCGTAAAAGCGGCACCCATTCTCTTGTGAGATGGGCGGAACCTCGAAGGGCCCTTTTCACACAGCTTTCCGTACGTATCTTTGTACATATTTTTTTAATCTTCTAGCCCACACTTCCTGCGAACTTACAATCATTATATAACAAACTTGACAAAAAGTAAATAAATAGTCGCACATTGTCAAAATAACAGAGGTAGAAATTACTAAAATTTGTAAAATTAACTTTTACAAATCACCAACAATAGCCAATGAAACGCAACAAAAATGCCCCAGTCAAACTGGAGCATTTGCCAGGATTTAAAAGCCCCAGACCTAGATCCAGGGCTTTGCCAATCTAGTCACTTATCACCTGGATACGCGCCGACTTTACAGAGCCCCTCTCACCGTTGTCCATACGGACAACATAGAAATGGTCTGTATAATCTTCACGAATTTCAATGATAGTGCCTAAACCAGGCTTATGGATGCCGGAGCAAATATACCCCATAATGTCACCCGAGACGGCCACCCTATCTCCCAAGAGATAAGCGGTCTGGTCTTCGAGAACACCGACAACCAACCCCAATTCATCGTCAGTAACGATAAACTGGAAGTTGTCATAGAATGCCGGACCCACAAATCTAAGTCCCACAGTCTCCAGGTTGCCATTTCCATCCGTTCTTTCTAAGGTTCTGTTCTGAAGTCTTTTCATGAGACTCCTTTCTCCCTTGGACAGGGACGGTTACGATTTGGATTTATGAGCTTGGCTCATTTCGTAACCGTATACTCAATCGAACAATTTGAGCACAACCACATTATATAATAAATTTGACAAAAAGTAAATAATAAATCTTAAACCAAAACAACAACAGAGGCAAAACCCACCAAAACCTGTAAAACTAATCTTTACAAACAAACACCTTTTAATGCTCTTGCGGGTATTGTTCTTTATAGAATTTCATCATTATTTTGAGTACCTGCCTCATCGCTTCAGCGATAACAGGGCTAGTGATAATGGTCGCCATTTGGGTTTCCCCAAAAGCAATTAAAGCGACTTTATCTCCGTAAACCTGTATTTCGACTGGGGCTGTGTAATCCGTTTCTGGCATCCACACTCGATGAAAATTAATTGCATCGTCACGTCCAGTTTTGGCGTTTTTTATAGCATTCTCGGTTACTGGGGTCAAACCATAAGTATGAATCCCCAGAAGTGGTCTTTGCTCTCGATAATCATGCATGAAACTATCTATATCCGCATCGTGCCCCAAAACAGTATTGTCCGCACGGGTGCGTACGAAATATAAATCTTTTTTGACTCTCAAATTGTCTTTGTAAACTTCCTTTATTCCTTCAATCCCCTCCAACGTCCTCGCCCCCGGCATCTCACTATTAGCATAAAAAATATCAAGTAACGACGAAATATTATCCTTCACCAACTTCTCATTCTTCGCCATAATCTTACGCCTCTTCTCCACCAAAGTCTCCAAAGCGCTTGGATTAAGCACCTTATAACTAACCTTCTTTGCATCGGTCTGTTCAATTAACCCTAGCTCCACTAACCTTTTCGCAATAGCGTAACAATTCTCACGCGATTGTCTAGTCCGCTCCGCCAATTCGCTCGGCGTCATCACGCCGTTTTTCAATAAACAAACATAGACCGCAGCCTGCGCCTCCGACAAGCCAGCTTTCTTTATTATTTCAATCTCTTCCATAACCCCATTTTACCACAACCTTCACGCTTCCAAAACCATTCGAAGATAAAAGCCACTGAGGTGGTATTTTCTCGTGCTGAAGTGCGTCTATTGGACTAGCGAAGCACGAAAAATACCGCATCAGCGGCTTTTAATTCGAATGGTCTGGGTGACAGGACTTGAACCTGCGACCTCGACGTCCCAAACGTCGCGCGCTACCAACTGTGCTACACCCAGACACACTATTATTATATCACATCTTCACCAATTTGAGAAATTCCGCTTCGTTCATCACGGGCGTACCTAGTTTAGCCGCCTTATCCATCTTGGATTTCCCCGGCTTTTCACCCACAATTAGGGCCGTCGTATTCTTCGTCACCGACGAAGTCACAGTCGCTCCAAGCACACGTAGTTTATCCTCCGCTTCTTCCCGCCCCATCGCCGAGAGCGTCCCAGTCACAATATACGACTGTCCAGTCAAAGGCAACTCAGCAGCACCTTCTTCCTGCGGCCACACACCCAAACTACGCAACTCTTCTAGAAGCTTCACATTATCCTCATCCGCAAACCACGCCAAAATCGCCTCCGCTACCACTTCTCCAATATCATCTATCGATAGCAGCTCCTCTTCCGTCGCCTCCATCAGCTTGTCCAAACTCTTAAACTTCCGCGCTAGCGCCGTCGCCGTCGCCGCTCCTACATGACGAATCCCGAGCGCCGTAATGAACTTGCCTAGCGTCGGTGTCCGCGACGCATCAATCGCCGCTACCAAATTATGCGCCGATAGTTCCCCAAACCGCTCCATCTTCGCCACTTCCGATTCCTTCAACCGATACAAATCCGCAATCGAGCCAACCAGCCCCGCGTCTATCAAAGCCTCAACATTCTTTTCACCCAATCCCTCTATATTAAGTGCTGGCTTCGACGCATAATACTCAATCGCTCGCTTCAAAATCAGATTCGACGACTCCCCCTTCACACGATACACCACCTCCCCTTCCGGCCGCTCAAACTCCAACTCCGGGTATTGCTTTTTCAGAGCCTTTTCATAATCAAACGCTTCTGTCCCCTCCGGACGCAAAGTCAAAAGCACTTCCTTCACCTGCGGGATAATGTCCCCCGCTTTATAAATAATCACCGTATCACCAATCCGCACGTCAAGCCGTGCAATCTCATCTGCATTATGAAGCGACGCATGTCGCACCGTCGTCCCCGCCACTTGTACCGGGTCCAGTATTGCCACCGGCGTCGCTGCCCCCGTCCGCCCAATCGAAATCACAATATCTCTCACCACTGTCGTCGACTCCTCCGCTGGAAACTTATACGCCACCGCACCACGTGGTGTTTTACCAACAATTCCGAGCTTATCGTACACCGCCCTATCATTAATCTTAATCACCATCCCATCCGTGTTAAACTTCAATCCTTTCCGGTACTCATCAAGTTTCTCAATATATTGGAACAACTCCCTCGTCTCGCTAGCCTGAAACACCCTATCTTCATTCGAAGTCTGGAACCCAAGCGCACGCAAGGTCTCATACGCCTCATGCCAAGTCGGTCTATCTGGTGTCACCAAATCATAAGCAATAAACTTAAGTGGTCGACTCGCCGCTACCTTCGGATCAAGCTGCCGAATCGACCCTGCCGCGAGATTCCGTGGATTCGCAAACTCCGCCTCACCATGCTTCCGCTGAATTTCATTCAACCGCTCAAAATCTTTCTTAAAAATCACAATCTCCCCCCGAATCTCCGCCTCATCCACATCAATCCGCAGTGGTATATTCTCGATCGTTTTCACATTAAGCGTCACATCCTCACCAACCAGTCCATCTCCACGCGTCACCGCCTGATAAAACACCCCATCGCGATACTTCAGCGAACAAGCTAATCCATCCATCTTAATATCCGTAAAGAATTCTTCAATCTTTCCACCTGGAATCAGTTTTTCATTTCGCGAAATCCAATCTCGCACCTCTTCTTCCGAAAACACATCAGCTAAGCTAATCATCCGTTTTTCATGTCGCACTTTCGTAAATTTATCCAGCGGCTTCCCTGCCACTCGTTGAGTCGGCGAATCCGGTGTAACCAATTCCGGGTATTCCGCCTCCAACATCGAAAGTTCATGTTTTAATGAATCCGCCGCCGCTTCGCTCATCGTCGACTCATCTAATACATGGTAATGATATCTGTAATCATTAATCAACTCGCGTAACTTCGCGATTCTTTGCTCCGCATCTACTTTATTCATATTACCATTGTATCACGAAAACACTTGAATAGTATTTTGAGGACACTCCGGAGCCTGGCAAGGCGAGGGGTAGCGCTAAAACCCCTGTGGCGACAGGGGTTTTAGACGCGTGTCCGAAAAGTACTATTCAAGTGTTATCACGCATCCAATAAATAACGATAGTAAAAATAAAGATAAATCGTCGCATAAACCGCCGAAAAACATCCGACAAATGAGGCAATCACCGCAAGCACTTCCATCGGCACTTTAAGCACCGCCAGTGGCAATATCAATACTGCACACACTACACCAATCACTAGTATCAACGCAATAACTCGCAAAACAAACCGAATCCTTCGCCCCATCATCAGTTCCGACGCGGTCACCAGTGCATTTATTGGATACATCCCCGGAGCACTTACTGCAAGTAATGCAATCAAAGACGACGACAGTAAATATCCCGACAGCGTCAACATCAATCCTGCAAATCCAAAAAACATCAATGCATAAAACGGCATCGTCAAAAACTCCGTTCTCACCGCTGCCGAATACGCGATAATTAATAAGAATATCGGAATACACTCAATTATAATCACTACAAATACCACAAGCGACGACAATAGCGGCGTCATCGCATTATATAATCCATCACGTAAAGTCACTTTATGTCCAGCCTTAATATGACGTACCAAAAATATCGTCGTAAGCCATATCATCAAAAAAATCAAAATCGTAAATACCGCCGTCGTCTCATACGTCAGCTGTACTGTTAAAGCCTCCAAAGCACCAACCAATAGTAAAAAAGGCACAAAAATCTTCCAATTCCGACAAAACACTTTGAATGCTTCATAAATATGTTGTCCCATCCCCGGCACATTCAGCTCCCTCACATAATCTTCCCGATAAGTCCGCTTAAAAGATTGGTGCGGAGAATACTCTGAAGTATTAAAACCGCAAAAAGGTGTTTTAAGGACACTCCGGAGCCTGGCAAGGCGAGGGGTAGCGCCAAAACCCCTGTGGCGACAGGGGTTTTGGACGCGCGTCCGCGAAACACCTTTTTGTGGTTTATTTGCTTTAGAACTTTTCTTTCCCATGTTCCAATCTTTCAATCCGCTTCTCTAGTGGTGGATGCGACGACAGCAGATTACTAAAAAACCCTTTACGCAATGGATTATTAATATACATCGATTCCGCCGCAATATTCTGACTCTTCATCGGCTGACTATGCGACTGCAATTTTTTCAATGCGCCAATCATTCCCTCTGGATATCTTGTAATACTTACCGCTGAAGCATCAGCCAAATACTCTCTCTGCCTCGACACCGCCATTTGCGCCAAAGTCGCTACGAGCGGCGAAAGCACAGCTGCAACCAAAATCAACAGTGGAAGCAGCGCAGATGCAATCAGTATCATTCCTTTTTCCGCACTGGAAATAAGGCTTGGATATAAAATTCCCGTAACCCACAGATATTCATTTTCGCCACAATCAATGGCAATATCATAGGTCAGATACATTTTCCCGTTAGTACTTATCTTCTGAACTATTCCATTCTTCAATACCGTATTCGCAGGAAATACTGATGGAACACTCCCGGAAAG
>JAZTZQ010000010.1:0-11628 GCA_045637565.1 Candidatus Nanosyncoccus sp.
GCCGGGTAGCTATGTTCGGAAGAGATAAGCGCTGAAAGCATATTAAGCGCGAAGCCCACTCCAAGATAAGGATTCCCTAGGAGACTCCAGAAAGAAGATCTGGTTGATAGGCGCAAGGTGGAAGTATGGCAACATATGGAGCCGAAGCGTACTAATAGGTCCATCGCCTTTTTATGTTCTAGGTTTTCGATATGACTATTCATGGCGGAAACCTAGGAGACTTAGCTAGCAATCGGTGTTCGAACTTCGTTCGAACACGGTAAATCGGGCGTCGTCTCGGAAAACAAAATAAATTTTGTTTTCGCTCGACTCCTACGATTTGCGGTGTTTGAATGATAAACACCGTGACGCTTTAAAACTTTATCTCACCTTATGGACATCAATAGTAATAATTAGCGTCATTAATTATTACGATTTGGTGCCCATAGCGCCAGGGAAATACCTGTTCCCATTCCGAACACAGAAGTCAAGCCTGGTCGCGCCGATTATACTGCTATGCGGGAAACTAGGAAGGTGCCAAATTATAAAAAACCACTCGGAATCCCGGGTGGTTTTTTCTTGGGTAGGCGAGGATCGCTTCGTCAAAAGTGCTTCGTTTTGGGCGAATTCTTGGGCGAATAAGGATTGTTTCGTTAAAAGCGCCTCGCTTTAAGCGAGGCGTTAGTTCGAGGTGTTTTATGATTGAGGCAAGCCGAGATAGTCACGCTGAGCATTCGTGAGCTGGTCGATAGTAACACCCATGGCTTTGAGTTTGAGATGTGCAACGGTGTTGTCGATATATTCTGGTACTTCGTAGAGTTTATTGGATAGTTTTCCTGCGTTTTCGACAAGATACAAGAGTCCAAGAGTCTGAATTGCGAAACTGGTGTCCATTATCTCGATGGGATGTCCGTTGCCTGCGGCAAGGTTTACCAATTTGCCTTCGGCTAAGACATTAATGACTTTAGCTGTGCTGATTTGATATCCCATGACGTTGTCGCGGCGTTCGAAGATGTTGGTTGAGATTGCGGCAAGTTCTTGTAAGTTGATCTCGACATTGAAGTGGCCAGAGTTGCAAAGGATGACGTTATTCTTCATAAGCGAAAAATGCTCATGCGTGATAACATCATTGCAGCCGGTTGCAGTAATGAAGAAGTCGCCTAGTGGAGCGGCTTTTATCATTGTCATTACTTCAAAACCTTCCAGCTTGGCTTCGATGGCTTTGACTGGATCTACTTCGGTGATAATAACACGTGCGCCCATGCCACGCATACGTTTGGCAATACCTCGTCCGCAAAAACCATAACCTGCTACAACGACAGTCTTGCTAGCAATGACGTTATTAGTGGTACTCATAATCGCGTTGATGGTGGATTGTCCGGTTCCGTAGACGTTATCGTAAAGATGCTTACACTTGGCGTCGTTGACGTTGATCATGGGGAACGGTAATGTTCCGAGCCTTTCATGTTTTTTGAGTCGCGTAATTCCTGTAGTGGTTTCTTCGCAACCACCCAAGATGTGCCATTTTTGACTATCTGGTAGATTGAGGTAGGTTTCGAAGAGGTCTCCACCGTCGTCGATGAAGAGCTGAGGCTTGGGTTCTAGTACCTTCGCAAGATGCTCTTGATACTCATCCGATGTGGCTCCATGGATGGCAAACACTTCGACACCAGACGAGGCAAGGCTGGCTGCGATATCGTCTTGGGTGGATAAAGTATTGCATCCTGTAGCATAGACATTTGCGCCGAGAGTTTTGAGCAGAAGTGCTAACCTTGCGGTTTTAGCTTCCATATGGATGGACATTGCAATTGTACAATCACGAAATGGTTGGATCGGTTTTAAGCTGTGCTCTAACTCATTTAGTACGTCCATGTGATCTTTGGCCCAGCTAATCTTGGGATTGCCGTGGGTCGCTAAAGAGGGATTCTTAATGATGGACATTTTACACCTCCTACTATTAAAAGTACAAAGATTAATATGCTTCTTGTAATATTATACCATATAATAAGGGGTAGACGAAGCATTGACAAATAGTGTAATGAGCTTTTTGAAATGAGTCCAAAACCTGATTTTGGATGTTATATTTGACAAAAAATAGCATAAAGGGGTTGACTTTTTTGGTTAAATTGGTTATGATAGTAATATATAAGGTCATAAACAATAAAAAAGGAAAACAAAAATGAAAAGACGTGGTAGTAAAATTAAGACATTAGCAGCGGCTGCTGGTGTTATGGGGGCGCTATTGAATCCGGCAGCGGTTTTTGCGGCGAATCCGTATGGGATAGAATATACCGGCGGTACGCCTTTGAGTGAAAGTAATGTAGTGGTGAATCCGGGATTAATTAATAGTCTTAACAGGGTTATTAACGAAGATGTTATTCTTTCGAATTCGGATTTGTGGCAGGAAGGGGCTTATGTGAAAGTGGCCGCGAATGGTGAATGTGAGGGTCCATTTTCTTATTTTAAAGTACATAAAAATGACGTAATTAATGCGGCTAATGGGCTTTCCTGGATAACGAAGAATAATAAGTATGAACAGGATGTTTCGATTAAGAAGATTGTTTTTGAGGATTTGAATGATTCTTTTTCGGATACTGATTATGTCGTAGTGTATTTGTCGAAGGCTGGTACCATTAACGCTGGATTTGAGAGAATGTACACTGGTAGTACTTGCGCAGAGACTAGTGCAATGAGTGGAGTGAAAGCGCTAAGCCGAAATGCCAGATTGTTTATTGAAATGGATATGAAGCTTTATAAGTTCGGTCAGGATTCGGAAAAAACGCTCGTAAAATCGAATGATTTGTATTTTAGGATGACGGATGTGGATAGTTCACAATCTTATAAGATTCAAAATGCAAATAATATGTTATCTAAGAATAATATGGTTGTTTCATCAATCAGCAGTGTCCAGCCTGGTAATAGTGATTTAAGGAATATGTTCGTCGGAAATGGACCAGAAGGGAGTTATATCTATTCTCAGTATGGTGATGATGGTAATTTTAATCTGGAGGGTGGTGATGGCAATATCTTCGTGAAGATTGCGCCGGAAACTCAGCAAGAGGGATTAGATGTTGTGTTTGGATTCGCATCTGGGGCTGGTTCAAATGCTTTCTACTACACTAAGATGTATGACGTAAATTATACTTCGGATGAGTATGGTGAGATAGCTGGAATTACGGAGGAAGAGGTAATGGCGGGTGATACAACTGCTGGGTCGTCTGCTAAGTCAGATGAAGGTTATGTACTAGATTATTGGATTGCCGATAAAGACGTAGTAGTGGAAGGTAAGGGAATTAAGGCTGGTAAGCCAATTACCCAAGAACAACTTGATAAAATTGTTGTAAATAGTGATTTGACTTTGACTGCCATACACAAGGCTGATAAATCTGACGTTGCTGTACCGGACACTGGTTTTAGTACTGGTGAAATGAATGCGGTTCAGATAACTGCTTCGCTGGTTGGTGTATTGATTGGTGCATTGGCTATTGCGTTAGCTCCTAGGTTTATGCATAAGAAAATCTCCTTTAAGAAATAGTCGCGATACCTGGAACAAATCCCCCTTGAATGAGGGGGATTTTTGGATTAAAAAAGAATAAGGGGGTTGACTTTTTCATGCATAACCGCTATTATATATTACATAAAGGTCATATTATAAACATTAAAAAAAGGAAGAAGATGAAAAGAGAAGGTATATTAACGAAAATTTTAGCTGTATGCGCAGGATTTCTCGGCATGCTAGTGAATCCCGCGGCGGTTTTTGCGGCAAATCCATATGGAATTGTGTATTCTGGTGGTGCGGAGCTCAGTTCGAGTAATCTTACAATAGATGCAAATGCGGTAGACGGTTTGAAAAGAGTGCCTACTGGGCAGATAACAGTTTCCGATTCGAATAAATGGAATGAAGGGTATGTCAAGAGTGGTGCGACTGGTGAGTGTTTGGGGCCATATCCTTACTTTAAAGTACACAAGAATGATACTATTAATGCAAGTAGTGGATTGTCTTGGGTGACAGAGGATGATAAATATCATTCTGATGTAAAAATTACTGGGGTAACCTTTGAAGATTTGGATAATAATTTTACCAATGATGAGTTTATAGCTGTATACGTTGCCAAAGGTGGTACGGTAAATGCGGGTTTTGAGATGTACAGTGATAGTCAATGTACGGACGAAAGCAAGATTAATAACGTTAGAAAATTACAACCTACTGAGGCGAGATTGTTTATAGAGTTTAATTTAAAGCTATATAAGAATAATCAAAATGGTGTCTTTTCGATTGACCCGTTATATTTGGGCATAACAGATATAGACAGTGCTCAATCTTTCAAGATATTGAATTCCGATAATCTTTTCACTAAGAACAATATGTATACTGCCTCGGCTAGTGATTTACAGCCCGAAAGTGGTGATTTGAAGAATATGTTTGTTTCGAGTGGAAATTACATTTATTCTCAGTATGGTCCTGGTGATACTATATTTAACTTAACAGAGGGCGGAAATATTTATGCAAAGATTACATCTTCGGTGCAGCAAAACGGACTTGATGTGGTGTTTGGGTTTGCTAAAGGAGCCGGATCTAACGTTTCGTACTACGCTAAACTTTACGAAGTAAAGTATTTATCGGATAATCATGGCAGCATTACTGGTATTGAAGACGAGGATGTGATTGGCGGTGATAGCCCGGCTGGTTCGAGTTCTGCCGCAAATCAGCATTATAAATTTGACCATTGGATTGCTGACAAAAATGTTACTTTGCAAAACGGCACAACTATTAATGCTGGTCAACCTTTGACGGCGGCGCAAGTAAAACAGGTGGTGGTGAATAGTAATCTTGAGTTTACAGCTATTCATGTACCAATTATGTACGAGGTGGAATATGATTCTGACAGTCATGGTGTGATTTCGGGAATAGATTCAGAGGATGTAATGAGTGGTCAACATCCAAGTGGTTCGACTTCTACGCCAAACCAGTATTATCGGTTTGATCATTGGATTGCCGATAAAAGTGTCACTTTGCAAAATGGAACAACCATTGAAGCTGGTCAGTCGTTAACTTCAGCGCAGGTTCAGCAGGTGGTAGTGAATCGTAATTTGAAATTCACGGCCATACATGAGGCGATAATGTATGAAGTTGAATACGATTCCGATGAACATGGCACGATTTCTGGAATCGAATCTGAAGATGTGATGGGCGGGCAGAATCCGACTGGCTCAACTTCTACTCCAGAAGAGCATTATTCGTTTGATCACTGGATCGCTGATAAGGATGTTACTTTACAAAATGGTACTACTATCAACGCTGGTCAGCCATTGACTCCGGCGCAGGTACAGCAAGTAGTGGTGACTAGCAATTTGAAGTTCACTGCTATTCATGAGGCGATTATGTATGAGGTAACTTATAGCTCTGATGATAATGGTGAGATTACGGGGATTGATTCTGAGGATGTGATGAGTGGTCAAAATCCAACTGGTTCAGATTCTACGCCAAATGAACATTATGAATTTGACCACTGGATTGCCGATAAGGACGTTACTTTGGGGGATGGCACGACTATTGATGCGGGTGAACCTTTGACTAATGAACAGGTTCAGCAAGTGGTGGTAACGAGTGACCTCGAATTTACTGCTATTCATGAAATGATAGTTTATGAAGTAGAGTATACTTCTGACGATAATGGTTCGATTACTGGGACTACAAATGAGGAGGTAAACAGTGGTGATAGTCCAACTGGTTCGACTTCCACGCCTAATGAGAACTACGAGTTTGATTATTGGATTGCTGATGAAGACGTTACTTTGGTGGATGGCACAACTATTGCGGCTGGTGAACCTCTGACTGAGGAACAGGTCAAACAGGTCGTGGTAACTAGTAACCTAATATTTACTGCGATACATAAAGAGCGTGTGCCTGAGGCAACTACTCCTGATACTGGTTTTAGTACCGATGAAGGTAAAACTGCACAAATTGCTGCACCTTTGGCTGGCGCTATCCTCTGCGGTTTGACTGTTACTATTGTGTCTGGATTCGTTTGTAGAAAATATTTTATCAATAAGTAGTGACTGCCAAAAAATCCCCCTTTTGGGGGATTTTTGATTGAGAATTAAGCTTCGTCTGCTTCTTCGATAGCGGAAAGCAGTGAGTCTTCGACGTTTTGCTTCTTTTTCTTTTTGGTGGCGGTTTTGAGGACGATATCAATGTCATAACCAGTCAACTTGCTAGCGAGGCGGACGTTTTGGCCTTGTTTACCGATAGCGATGGACTGTTGGTCTTCGGTAACGTAGACTTTGGCTTTTTTGTCGTCGATTTCGACTTTCATGATTTCGGCAGGACTGAGTGCTTCGCGGATGTATTCGGAAGCGTTTTCGCTCCAGTTGATGACGTCGATTTTTTCGCGATCGCCGATTTCGTTCATGACGGCATTGACGCGGATGCCTCGACTACCCACGAAGGTGCCAACTGGATCGATGCCGGGGACGGTGGACGTGACGGCGATTTTGGTGCGACGGCCTGCTTCACGGGCGATGCCACGGATTTCGACTGTATTGTTGTCTAGTTCGGGAACTTCTTGACGGAATAATTGTTCGACGAATTCAGCTGAAGCGCGAGAGAGAATGAGCTGAGCGCCGCGATCGCCACGTTCGATGTTTTTGATGTAGACTTTGATACGTTGCCCAACGGAGTAATGCTCGCCGTCGATTTGTTCACTGCGTGGCATGATGCCAGTGGCACGGCCAAGGTCGATGCGGATTAATCTTGATTCAACACGTGAGACGGTTCCCGTGACGATTTTGCCGATTTTGTCCTCGAAAGCACTCAAAACAGCGTCGTTTTCGGCTTCACGCAGGCGTTGGACGACGACTTGCTTGGCAGTTTGGGCGGCGACGCGACCGAAATTTTTGACGACGTATTTTTCTTCTACGGTGTCGCCGATAGCTGCCTTTTTGTTGAGCTTTGTGGCGTCAGCTAATGTGATTTCAGTGGATGGGTTGTATGCCAATCCATCTTCGATGACCTCACGAGCTACAAAAACGTCGGCTTCACCTGTTTTAGTATTCAGTACGGCGCGGACGTTCATGTCGCGGTCGCCGTTGTCTTTGCGCCAGGCGGCAGCGATGGCTTGCTCGATGACGTTTAGTACCGTTTCTTTGGGTAGGCCTTTTTCTTCCGCGATGATATCGACCATGGCGGACATTTGCTTCAAATCTAGGTTTTCCATTAAATTCCTTTCCTTTAAAAAACCGTCTCTATCACAAGAGCCGGTCAAATCTGTATATCTTTATTATAGCAAAGGGCTTGAAAAAATGCAAGGGATTTGGTATAATAGAGGTATTGTTTAAATACTTGTAATAAAAAGGAAAATATGAATTTAAGTGAAGAACAGAGGCGTGCCCGGCTCTTAAAATCAAGGGCAGAAAGGTTGCCGCAAATAAAGAAGCAATTTGAAGAATCGCATGGAAAAAAGGCTCAGGGCGAGGTTGTGACTGGGGTGGATCAGTTTGAGGTGGCGCAAAGTAGGAATTTTAACTCAAATTTCCAGCCTGGAGGCAAGGATGCGGGGCTAGTGGGGTCTAAGGGCGGTAAGGCTAAGAAGGTTCCTAGAGCTGCGAAAAATGCATCTAATGGCAAAAAAGCCGCGAAACAGACTAAAAATCCAGTGAAATCTACGAAAAAGCTTGAGGCGGAACAGAGAAAGGTGAATTTGTCAGTATCGGTAAAGAAGGGGGATATGGTTCATCACCAAAGGATGTTGTCGCAGGATGTAAATGCGCAGGCAACGCAGCACATTATCGGTATTCCAGTAAATAAGTCTCGCTACAACGGATATAATGGTGAGCAGATAACGAATGCTAAGTTGAAACAAATGCGGCCAGACCCAGAGGCAGTGAAGATTATCCCGATTGGTGGTGTGGGGGAATTTGGAATTGGTAAGAACATGACAATCATCGAATACAAATCAGAGATGATTATAGTTGACATGGGGGTGTTGTTTGCGGGGGAGGATTATCCAGGTGTGAATTACTTGATTCCGGATATTAAGTATCTAGAGGATAATATTTCGAAAGTGAAGGCGATTCTCTTTACGCACGCACACCTTGACCATATCGGGGCGTGTCGGCATCTACTACCGAAGTTTTCGAATTTGACGCCGATTTACGGGACGGATTTTACGATTGGAATGATTAAAAAGCAGATGTCGGAACTTGAAGAGGCGCCGGAAATGAATTATATTGCAGTGGAACCGTTTAAACACGAGCAGATAAAAGTGTCGGAGCATTTTAGTGTGGAATTCATCCATACTTTGCACTCGATTCCGGGAAATACGGCAATTGTAATACGGACGCCGAATGGAGTGATTTATATGTCGGGTGACTGGCGACATGAGGAGCGGCCGATGGGTGTGCAAACAGATTATGAAGGGATTGATGAGATTGTGGCGAAAGAGGGGATTGATTTGATGTTGAATGAGTCGACTAATATTGATTCGCCAGGACGACATCCGCATTCAGAATATGACGTGGGGGAGAATTTGGGTCGCGTGATGGATCATTATGCGAACGGCCGGGTGATTATTTCGTGTTTCTCGTCGCAAATTTCGAGGATTGAATTGGTTCTCAAGGAAGCGGCTGCGAGGGGGCGAAAAGTGGCTTTTTCGGGATTCTCGATGATTAATAACGTGGAGGTGGCACTCCGCGCGAAATCCATTAAGGTGCCGAAAGATACGATTGTGAAGATGGAAGATATTATCAAGCTGCCAGATGAGAAGGTTTGTATTGTGTGCACGGGGTCACAAGGGGAGCTTAATGCGGTGTTGAACCGGATGGTGACGGGGGCGCATAAATACATCAAGATTAAATCGACAGATACGATTGTGTTTTCATCGAATCCGATTCCGGGCAATGAGCCACATGTGGTGTCGACGGTGGATGGGTTGCTGCGTGAAGGGGCGCAGGTAATTCAGAACGGCAAGACGCATCTTACCAATATCGGGCCGTTGCATCTGTCAGGTCATGCGTATTTCGAAGACCATGTGGAATTCGTGACGAGGCTGCATCCGACGAATTATATGCCATATCACGGTGAGTTTTATATGCTCGAGCATAACGCGGAAATGGCGGAAAACGTGATTGGGATACCGAGAGAGCGGATTTTGATTTCGGACGATGGTGATATCGTGGAATTGATGCCGGATAAGACGATTCGGAAGGCGGGTAGAATTCATGCGGGGAATAAGCTGTTTGATGATGCGGACCAGCCGGTACATGAGGCGGTGGTGAAGGATCGGATTCATATTTCGCGCGAAGGGATTTTCGTGATTGTGTTGACATTGTCGAAAAAGACAGGGCATTTGATGAAAACACCGGATATTGTATCGCGAGCGTTCATATATCTCGATAATTCCGAAGAGCTAATTGGGAAGATTCGGCATTATTTGCGTCAAAAAACGGATAAGTCGATTGCAACTGACCCGGAAATGAAAGTGCTGAAAGAGGAGATTAAAGAGGATATTACGCATATTTTGTTCGATGCGACGGGACACACGCCGATTGTGATTCCGGTGATTAATAAAGTATAAAAAGTGTGTTTGTGATTTTGACGACCAATAAAGTAAAAAAGTATATTTACAAAACTTATGCTTGACTATATAATGAAAGCATAAGGAGAGTGGAGTATGCTTAAAATAAAGCAAAGCAGGGGGTTATATAAACTTTATCTAAATCGAAGTCGAGTTTTACTTGCGTGTGCGGTTGCACTGATTGTTTTTGGGGCGTTGGCTTTGAGACGGGTTTGGGCGAACCCGGGTGAGGAGCCGACTTTGACGCTCATTTCGGTTTCTCAATATGGAGAACCAATAGCGCCAGAATATGACGAGTATCTCTACGATGGAGATGCTTCAGATTGGGGTAGTAACTATTATCCAGTGGCAAATAATACGGACGCCGTGACGTTAGAATTAAGAGTGGATGGAATCGCTGAGGGGGCGACTTATAAGTTGAATGGAGAAGGAGAGGTGTTGACGTCGCAAAATAACGGCCAAACACTTTATAAAGACGTGCAGCCATACGCTTACATGGAGGATAGTGTAACGTTTGATGAATATGGAAATGTAAGTAGCTATTCTTCATGGGCAAACGAATACCACGCACAAGTTTATTTGAAAAATATGAATACTGATGAGAATTCTAATTGGACTAGTGTAACTTTGCGTCCGGAAGTAGTTGGTAGTAGTATGCTTGAAATACTATCAGTAAAACAAGACGGCGTAGATGTGGTGCTCGATACAGTGGGTAGACAAGTGAAGGATTTGGAGGTGATGCAGACGATTAATGAATACCAATTACTTGATTTCACAAAACCGGTAGACATTACGTGCAAATTAAAGAATTTACATTTGGGCTGGGAATACTCTGGCTATGTTGGTAATGAGAATTTTCGTTTTGTAGCAGAATCTGAAGAGATTACTGATACAATTACCGTGAATCTTGACGCAGTGAATAGGCATACGGAATTAAGGTTTAATATTTATGCATATGGGCCTAATGGTGAGAGTGAGAGTAGCAATGTCTCAATGTATTTTAGAATTGTAGATGGGCGATTTGTGCCACTTGGTGAAGTAGTAATTGAAAAAATTCGTCAGGGTGGGGTGGATATTGAGCCTACCGTAGATGGAAACACCTATACTTTTAGAGTGAATGATGTAGAGGATATTGCGATTGACTTTCACGTTACCAGTGCATCAGAAAGTGTAACGTATCATGTTGCCAGAAGTACATGGAGTAATAATGGGGCGTCCTATTTGCCAACTGAATGGTCGTCTTTGACTGGAGCAGAATTGCTTAATGGGGCTTCAGTTGCGGTATCGGCGAGAATTGGTGAGAGCGAGTATTCGCCTTTTTCATTAAGCATTGGTATTGGAATGTCGGAAAACAACTATAATGGGAAGCAACTGTACTATGGTAAATACGATTCGGAAAGATGGTATGGCGATAATATCGAGTTTGAATTCTATGAAAGCGAGACTATTCCGCGATATACGCTCGCTTATGGGTATGCGAATTATCCAGACGAAGAAGAATCGGCATATCTAGGCATGGTGGATGCAAGATTCCATGACGAAAATAATCCATTAAAGGTTAGGATTGATGGATCGAATTATGTTAATAACCAGGAATACGATATTAATATAAATGTAAAAAGGGGAGGAGAAAGGTATTATAGCGGAACTTTTAAAGCTACTGGAGAGCAGTTAAATAATGGTCATACGATAAGAATTGACGGATTGACTTTGACTGCGCCAGAATTTGACGCGGAAACTGGCGACGCGAGTGTTTGGAGCCTTTCTGGTAACAGTGGATATGATTTTGCGATTGAAATTAATGGATTAACGCAGTCAGCGTTGGGCGTTTTTTATCAATATCCTGGTTGGATGGATACGATGATTACCTTTGCGGATGGGAGCATTAATGCAACTCCTGGTAGAAACGGAATGGGTGGCGCACCGTATGTGGATTTTGGTTATTCTAATATATCTAGCTCTGCCATAGGTGGCGAGAAAAATGCAACTTTGCACTATATTGGTAGCGGATTCGATGACGATACAACATATAATTATGCATTGTACTTTAGGGGTGCAGTAACAGAAGGGGCAT
>JAZTZQ010000011.1:0-4810 GCA_045637565.1 Candidatus Nanosyncoccus sp.
TACCCAACCAAGTGGTTGGGTAATTTCTATGGTGGAGTGTAGGAGGCTCGAACTCCTCACCTCTTCCATGCCATGGAAGCGCTCTACCAAATGAGCTAACACCCCATTCGATGTTCCCCCGTGTTTTTATTTTAGCACAAAGTATGCTAAAATGGAAGTATGAAGACGATTTTGACAGGGCTTAGAGTAAATAGTGATCTGCATATTGGGCATCACTTGGGGGTGCTAACTCATATGGCGAGGCTATCGAATAAGCATAGTAATGATGGGTATGAGGTGAATTTTTTCATTCCGGATTTACATTCGATTATTAGTGAAATTGATGGTGATATGGCGGCGAATACGGTGCGAAACATTAAGTATTATCTTACGGCGGGACTAAAACCAAATTCGCATGTGCATTTTTATCGGCAATCGCGAGTGCCGGCGCATTCGGAGCTTTGTTGGATACTGAATTGCATTGCGACGATGGGTGAATTGAATCGCATGACGCAGTATAAGGAAAAGGGTGAAGGTAAGACTACGGTGAACGTGGGGATATTTGACTATCCGGTCTTGATGGCGGCGGATATATTGCTCTATGATGCGTATTATGTACCGGTGGGTGAGGACCAGTTCCAACACTTGGAGCTGACGCGGGATCTCGCGATTAGGTTTAATCATCGGTTTGGCAAGGACATCTTTACGGTGCCAGCGCAGACGAAGGAACAAGTGCAATTTATGGAAGTGTCGAACGGAGTAAGGATACGTGATTTATTAAACCCGGAGAAAAAAATGAGCAAATCCACTCTGGCGGAGAATTCGAAGATTATGTTATCGGATGCGCCGGAACTTGCTCGTAAGAAGATTATGTCGGCGACGACGGACTCTTATGCGAAGGTGAAGTATGATATGTTTAATCAGCCGGGGATTTCGAATTTGCTTACAATTGAAGCGCTTGCTACTGATACGCCGCTTGAAGAAGTGGTGGCAAAATGGAACGGCGAAACGCGCTATGGCGAGTTAAAAAAGAAGGTAGCCGAGAGTGTGGCGACGATGCTGGAGGATTTTCAGAAACGCTTGGCGGAGATTTCGGATGAAGAGGTGTATGCGCTGTTTGAACAAGGTGAATCTTATGCGAATGAAGTAGCAAATCGTAAACTAAAAGAGGTGCAGGAAGCGTTTGGGCTGCGCTAAAAGGAGGGGAGATGATTCGAACTGGTAAGAAGTTTAGTAAACCAGAGATGTCGCGGGTGATTAATGGCGATACGGTCTTGCCGGAGGCAGAGCAGCCGGAGGAGAAGCTGCGGCTCGATGTGTTGATGCGGGAAATTTACCGAAGCTATAACCGGTCGACTTTGCAAAAGTTTATTGAAAATGGATTCGTAACGGTGGATGGAGAATTGGTGACGAAATCGAACGCTAAGTTTACTCGCGATGTGAAGATTGATTTAAAGGTGCCAGAAAAGTTGAAGAATGCCGACGTGAAACCTAAGGTGGTTTATGAGGATGAACACGTGATGGTGGTGAATAAACCAGCGGGGTTGCTGTCAGAGGCGAAAGGTGAGTATTGCCCGGAGCGGACGCTGGCGGATTTTGGGATGGTGGCGCATCGATTGGACCGTGATACTTCGGGCGTGATGATACTGGCAAAAGATGAGGATACGCTGCATTTTTTGAAACGGCAATTTCAGCGGCGGACTGTACATAAGACGTATTATGCTGTGGTGGAGGGGCAGCCGAAGCTGGAGCAGGCGAAGATTGATTTGCCACTGCTGCGCGACATGAAACGGCCGACGACTTTCCGGGTGGACCCGAATGGGAAGGAATCAGAGACTTTTTATCGATTATTAAAAACCAATGGCGATTATTCGTTGGTGGAGCTTAGGCCAATTACGGGTCGGACGCATCAGCTTAGAGTGCATATGCAGTACCTAGGGCATCCCATTGTGGGCGATAGGGTATATGGCAAAGGTGACGGAGAGAGATTGTTTTTGCATGCTGGAGAGCTTGAAATAACCTTGCCGGGAGGGGAAAGGCGAGTGTTTCGAGTGCCGAGACCGCGGTCGTTTGACGCATTAGTAGTAGCTCAAGGTAGCGCGGAGGATTCTGCCGAAAATAAGGGGTAGATGATGTTTTTTGAGAGTATTTCGCAAGTACGGAAAATAGCCTCAAAATGTGGCACGGCGGTGTTTGTTGTGCCGGATGATACTGTTGTTGAAATTCCGGGGGCTATTGTTTTGCAGCCGGAAGAGAAAACAGTGATTACTATTGAGCAGGTGCGGCAGGTAATGGGTCGATTGGACTTAAGGCAAAGCAAGGATTTGTTTGTAATGATCCGGCCGGCGGAAAAGATGCAACCTGAAGCGGCTAATGCGTTTTTAAAAAGCTTGGAGGAGCCAGGCGAATACGTGCACTTTGTACTTGTTACTAATCGACCATCAATGCTACTGCCTACTATTTTGAGCCGTGCGGCGCTGTACTATTTAAGGGTGCGAGATGATGGTTCGATTCATGCGGATGTAAAGGTGAAGGATCTGGCTAAGCGTTTGATGGTAGCGAAGTCGACTGAATTAGTGGGATTGGCTGAAGAGATTGCGAAAAAGAAGGATGGGGTGAGAAATTATGCACTTGAGGTGGTCGGTACGGCGATTGAGATGCTTTACAAATCGTATTACATTACTGGCAAGGATGTATTCGTGCGAAAACTGCCAAAGTTTTTAATGTTGTATGAACATTTGATGCAAAATGGCCATATTAAATTGCAGATTGTAGCAAGTTTGGTATAATAGGGTTATGATAGCTGTTTTTACGATTATGATTTTTACGTTTTATTTGGTATTTTTCTTTCCGATGGAAGAGAAGCCACGTAAATCTGAAGAAAAATCAGCCAAATATACTGCGCAGATGAAGCGTTTGTGGCAAGTAGCTCAAACGGCTATGAAGGAGCGTAAACCATTTCGGGCCGAGAAAGCGCTACTTACGATTCTAAAATTTGACGAGAAAAATGCAGCAGCATATAATCGGTTGGGTATTTTGTATGCAAAAGAGCAAAAATACGACGAAGCAGTAGAGTGTTTTGAGATTGCACAGTCTCTTGATAACAATCCGGCATCCATTCATAATGCTGGGTTGATTTACCTTGAGACTGGTGCATATGAGAAGGCCGCGATGGCCTTCCGTCAGGCGATTGAGCTTGAGGGTGATGTGGCTGCACGTTATATTGCTTTGGCGCGGGCCGAGGAGAAACTGGGCCGCCCTAAGAAAGCAGTCGATGCCTTGGAAAGTGCCTACGAATTAGACCCTAAGATTACAATTTTAAGGCAGATTCTAGCGATATATGAAGGTTCTGGTGACACCGAGGCAGCAACGGCGACTTCGGCACGTATCGAGGCGCAGATTGCCAAAGAGACGGAGGTTAAACGCAAACGTGCAACGGCTCGTGCTATTAAAGCTATGCGTGTGGCTGGTAGCTCGACTCATGCATCGTCTAAGGCTTCTTCGAAGAATCGGACTCGTTCTGCAGTGACGACCGTTCGTGGCAAGGCCAAAAAGACAAATAACGCAAAATCTGTCGTTCGCACTAATTCGCATGCGAGAGTAATTAAGCCTCATGTTGGGCGTAAACGAGTTTAGTTTTTATTAATTGTTTTCGGGTAGGTGGATTGTTTACTTTTTAAGTATGGTTTGATATAATGGGAGTACGTCATGATTGCCGCGATAGCTCAGTTGGTAGAGCGCATCCATGGTAAGGATGAGGTCACCGGTTCAAACCCGGTTCGCGGCTCCATTAGGAAATATCGTGGCGAGTTAGTTAAGTGCTGGAATCGTCTAGTGGCAATGACAAGAGACTGTAAATCTCTCGGCTTCGGCCTTCGTAGGTTCGAGTCCTACTTCCAGCACCAAGTTAAAATAGACTCCAAAGGGAGTCTTGTTTTTTATTAAGGCAATAAAATTTTAAAAAAGACCTCCGAGAAGGTCTTTTAAGTAGTAAATTAAATGTGACAATGATAGAGTTGCTTTTTGGTGATATTTAAACTCTTTTGGACTTTTGCGAGCCAATCGTAGAATTTGCCGTCATTGACATCGCGGACGGCTGCCTCCAAAATCCTGAAAAACATGGCGAAATACGGGTATTCGTGGTAGGCATCTATAAAATGAAGTGTCCAGTTGGGTGCTATTTTAGTAGTACCGGTTTGCTTGGTATAGAATATATCCCTGTCGCTCAGAGAGCTATAAGAACGCTCCTTATAGATGAGATCTCCGCCGACGCCATTTAATTCATATATAATAGTATGAAGCACGGCGTCTAATTTGTCGCAAAGTTTACAGAAAACGGCAATCTTACAGTTGGAATAATTGATTTTTTGGTCGGTATCTAAGTTTTGGAAAGACAGGAAGTCCTGATATAAAGGATAGACATAGGTGCTGGGTAAGTGGCAAATGGCTCTCATAAACCCAGTGAATTCTACATCGTTCTTTTCTTTCGTATTTTGAGTACCGTCGTCTGGCTGGTCGCCGTAAATAACTTCGCCGAGGTCGTGGTATTTTAATAAGTCAAGAATGCGAAACCATTCTTCTATGCTGAAAATTTCTGGAAAAGCGCGCATGAGATTGCGGGCAATTTCAATGCAGCCAGAAGCATGCTCGCTGTCGGATTCTGGATGACGATAGTTCTCAACTTCTTCGGTGACATATTCATAGACACCGCAGAGTCCAAAGCCAGAACGAATGACAAGATCTCCTTCGCGGACATTTTTATAGGTCCGCCAAATCCAGTCCAGATTGTTCTGTATATACATTGTCTGGTTCCCCCTTTCATCTACTACTA
>JAZTZQ010000012.1:0-8011 GCA_045637565.1 Candidatus Nanosyncoccus sp.
AGGAGTAAAAATGTCATTAGTATATTTGACTACAAATAAGTTTAAGGTTCGCGAAGCGGAAATGGTGCTGGGCAAGCAATATGGGATTGAGCTTGAAATTATTAATCCAGATTTTGAGATTTATGAAATACAGGCTAAGACTTGCGGGGAGGTGGCTGGTTTTTCGGCGCGATATGCTGCTGATAAGATAGAAAAACCTTGTCTGAAATCTGATACTGGTCTGTATTTGGAGATGCTGGGAGGCTTGCCGGGTCCGTATAATGCTTATTTTGACAAGCAGATTGGATATGAGAAATTCTTGAGAATGGTGAAGAATGAAAAAAATCGCAAGGGGAGACTTGAACATTGTTTTGCATATTGTGAACCAGGGAAGGAACCAGTGATTTTTACTGGTGAAACTTATGGGACGGTTGCTATGGAGGCGCGTGGTCATGATGGACGATGGCACGATTTTTTCTTCGTACCGGATGGCGAGACGAAAACCTTAGCCGAGATTGGAGATGAGGATCCGATTAGGAAGAATACATTCTTCGGCACGGCGATTCATGATTTTGCGAAATGGTATAAGAATAGAGGGTAGACTTAAGATGCATCGCCTCGCTACGGTGGGGCGATGCGGTTAGTTAGATAGTTCGACGCCGTTTATGTAGAGTTTGTAGCCGTTTAGGTTGATGTTGCTGTTGGTGGAGTCGGGGTTGGTGAGTGACGTGAGGTAAGTGTCGCCAGTGAGGGTGAGGGTGCTGGTGGCATCTAAGGTGAGATTGACTGTGCCGGTATTGTCGGTGTTGATGGTGGTTTTTAGGGAAGAATTGTTGATTAGATTAATGGTGAGGCTAGAGATGGAATCAACTACGATATTGCCGGCGGCTTCTTGGTTAGTGAGATTAAGTGTGACGGTGCCGCCGTTGCTGCCGGATTTGCCCCAGGAGTCTTTTTGGATGCGGAGGAAATTGCCGGTATTATCATTGTTGGTGATTTGATTGTTTTCTAGATTGATTTCGGCGGTGGTGTTAGTAACGTAGAAACTGTCGCCTTGGTTGGTGGTGATGGTGGAGTTTTTAGCAGCAAAGACGGCTTGACCGTCGGCTGCATCACCGGACATGGATTGGTAGAGGAAGACATTTTTGTAAGTGGTGGATTGGCCGTTTAGAGTATTATTAGTATCGGTGAGGGTAGTGTTTTCGAGAGTGACGCTGTTTTTGCCTTCGATGACGATACCTTCGGAAGCAGTGGCGCTGAGGGTGGCGTTCTTAACGGTGATATCGGCGGTGGAATAAATGGCGGGGGAACCTCTGCCGGTGGTTTTGTAGGTGCCTTGGTCGACAGTGACGGTGCCGCCGCCGCGATCGGAACGGATGGCGGCGCTAGAGGTACCCGCGGTGGTGATGGTGAGATTCTTTGCGTTCATGACGCCGCCACCGGTGGTCATGATACCGCCGGAGTTATCTTTAGACGTTTCGATGGTTGAATCGGAGATATTGACGGTGGTACCGTCTGAGTTGCTGTTATTGGTAGTGGCGGAACCGCCGTAACTGAAGACGCCGTTGGCGCCGGTGGTGTTGGTGGTGATTTGAGCGTTCTTGATGTTCAAGGTAGCGCCTGTATTCGCTAGAATGGCGGAGTTGGTACCGTAGAAGCTGGTGCTGTCGCCACCATCACTGTCACCGGTTTTGGTGACAGTGATGTTTGATAGGTTGGCGGTGATGCTGCCGGTGACGAGGATGGCGTTTTCGTCGGAGTTTGCGGAAGTGAATTCGCCGGTTTCGATGGTCTCGTCTGCGGTGATTTCTTTGGTAGCGGAATAGGTTCCGGTAGAAGTGCCAGTGTTCATTGTGGGCACAGAGTTGTTGGCCATGTTGGTATCGGTATTGACTGTGGTGATGATTAGAGCCCATAGTGCGCCTAGGGTTACGACCAGGGCAGCGATAATAGAAGAATAAGTGATGATTTGCTTCTTGTCCATTGTGAGTCCTTAGCTATTAGTGGTTTGAGTTTTGTTAGGTTTGCCTGACTTTGAATTTGAGGTGCCGCTTTGGCTGTTTTGGCTATTCGTGTTGTCTGAACTATTTTCGCTGTTTGGCGATTCGGATTGGTTGTCGCCATTTGGCATTTCGGGTGGAGTGCCGCCTTGATTGCCGCTTGGCATTTCGGGTGGAGTGCCACCGCCTGGTATTTGCATTGATTGGTTGCTGCTTGTCGTGCCGATGCCGGCTAGTTTGATATAGGCGAAGAAAGCGCCGGTTGAGATAACTGCGCCGGTCAAAACGCCGATGACGAAAAGAATGATCTTTTCTTTCGTGGTGTCTTTTGTAATAGGTTTTTCATTTTTCATAGTGTGTGCTCCTTTGTAATTATATACTATACTATATAATTATAGGTTCCTTTGCTGAAAGGAAACTTAAAAGATACGTGAGATTTGATATAATGGTTATAAATAAAGGAGATAATATGAGTAAAATTGAAAAAGGAAGTATATCGGCACTGGTTATTCAGGTGGTTGCGTTTGCGATTGGAGCGATGATAATATGGCCGATTTTTGATTTATTGTATGATTTGATTTTTACGCATTCGGGGTTCGTGTATTCTGCTGAGGAACATATAGTGAAGCCGATGATTTTTGGGTGTATTGCCGGGGTGGTGTTTTGGACGGTGGATAAGGTGGCGGGGAAGAAGAAGTAGAGCTTTGTGCTGAATGATATAATGGTGTTAAATAAGGAAAGGATTTTTTATGGAACAGACTATTTGTCAAAGCTGTGCGATGCCGCTAACGTCAGATGATATGTTTGGTACGAATGCGGATGGAAGCGTAAATAAGGATTATTGTAAATGGTGCTATGATAAGGGTGAGTTTTTGGATAAGTGCACGATGGAAGAATATATTGAGAAATGTTCGCAGTTTGGTGAGCAGGCGGGGATGACGAATGAGCAAATGAAAGAATATTGCACGAAAGTATTTCCAACTTTGAAGAGATGGAAAAAAATATAATACGCCAAACACCAAAGAATACCGCGATTATATCTTAGAACAATTATCCGAAGTACCTGATACCTCCTATTATCCAATAATGGACGAACACAATGTCAATAATATATGAGATTAATCTCTTAAGCTAAAAGTCTAAAGCCATCCTAGACATTATGCCTATGCTTTTATATAATATATATAAGTATTTTAGTTTAAAGGAGGTCGTTTTGGCAAAACACGTTAATTTTCTTAGACAAGCAGGACTAGCTTTGTCCATCGCAGTGCTTTCAATAGCATCATTTATGCCTGTGCTAAATGCCAGCGCTATTAACGAACAAACGTCACCAGACGGAACTATTTCAGAAAAAGAACACGACCAAATATTTTGCCAAAACGCCAGCGCCGCCGCCCTTTTCACTGCCAAATGTGCCGGCGAAACTCCAAACCTTAGCGGTGGCACTGTGAACGGCCGTACAATTACCATCACCATGCACTCCGGCCCAGCGGCCCATGAGGATTATGGTCATTTCGAAGATGGTGATCATGATGAGGACAATATTTATCAACACACTGGAGAATTTTTCTATGCCGACAGTTTTCTAGACTACACTAAACCAGTTTCAAATCGAGAAAACTACATCTTTGCCGGCTGGTCAACCAACCCAGAAGCAACTACGGTCAACGTTGAATATGGCGTCGGTAAAGCTACAGAACTCGGCACCGACCTTTACGCTGTTTGGACTAACAAAGCTTATATTTTATATAGCATCCCTTACGGCGTTTGGGAAAACACAGACGGCGAAGAATATCAACACATCCTTGTAGAATATAATGTCGGCCAAACCTTCCAAGATTTACCAAATCAAACAACTAACCTCCGCCCTGCCTATCATTATTATACATTTAACGGTTGGTACACCGGCCTCAACAGTAAAGACACGCATTATATTCCCGGCGAAACCATTGTCGGCGAAGCTGTCGAAACTATCATTTATGCCGGCTGGGATTACATTCCCGATTCCGACGCGCTAGAAGGCGAATTAGTGCTAGGCGAACAAACCTCAACCCACGTTTCTGCAAATGCCAAACCCGTCTTCAAATTTACCCCTTCCGAAAATGGCTTTTATGAAGTTTATACTGATGGTATAGAATGGGACGGTAGCGAAGAATGGAGGCCAGTTGTCGCGGTCAGAATTAAAAACTCACACGGTGAAGAGCTTGCCACCGAAAAACAAATTGACCCCACCGAAGCTTTCGGTGACAAACACGCCTATTATGAAATGCAAGCTGGCGAAACTTACTACATTGTGTTTTTCGACAACGAAGGTCAATTTATTACTTTTGAAGCTGGCGTACGTAAATCCGAAATGATTACTGTAACTCTTGATGCTAATCGTACCGATGGTAAAGCCTGGTTTGATGGCGACCGCGCCAAAACCACCAAAGAAATCCAAGTTCCCTCTGGCGACGAGATTTCCTACTACCGACCAACCGCCCTCGAAATGGACGCGACTTTTCTCCAATTTAGCTTCTGGATGCTAGAGCCGGATGCTATCGAACATACCCCCATCGTCATTACGGAACCAATCACCATCTATGCCGGCTTTATTGAACTAGCAGCTGTCACCCTCGACTTTAATGGTGGTTATCATCCATACGATCAAAACGTACATTCCCAGATTGCAACCTTTAGCCGTTCCGATAAGTTCTCCACTCCAATGGATCCAAAGATTGACAATCCAGAGAAATCCTTCGCCGGCTGGTCACGTAATCGCTATGCAGAAATGCCAGACGAAGACATCATCGAAGATCAAACCGCATCCTACGAACTTGATGGTGTAACTCTTTATGCGGTCTATACTGATAAAATCGTCGTTACCTTCAACACTATTGGCGACGCCTTCATGATGGACGACCCAAATGTTACGACTTTCGAGTCCGTCTATGGCAATGGACACATCTTCTACGGTATGGCTATCATGCACGACAATCCTCGCGTCAACCCCGAAGGCTGGATGGACGAAGATGGGGTCATGACTCACACCGTTAGTGCGAGCGATTCAAACTATCACCTAAATGGAGACACCACTTTTACTTCCGTACTAAGCTACCTCATTCCTACACATGGTAACGGTGGCCACTTTGTTATTGATTGTGGGTTAGGTAATTGTGATGATAAAATCTTGCATGCACCTTATACCGGAAGCAACAGCACGTTCTCTTACGGTGCAGTAAAAGAATTAATCGGCCTCCCCGTTCCTTACGAAGAAAATAAGTATTTTCTCGGCTATGCCACTTCTCCCGACGCTACTGAGCCAAACGTCATAGACGGCGTCACTTACCTTGAAGATTTGTTTGCTATTTACGCCGTTTGGGGCGACGAATACCCAGCATACCTTGACGATTCTAGTGAAGTAACTTATGAGAAGAATGACGAAGATGGTCTCCACCTCATTATCAAACGAACCGACAATGATGAAAAAACTTTCTCCATGTTTGCCGGTCTCACCATGGACTACGCTTACGATACGGACACAGACCGCGATATCTACTTATCTGAGGATGTTTATGATGCCGAAGAAGGTAGTCTCATCCTCACCATTCACGCTGACTATCTCGATACTTTGGCCGCAGGTAATCATACCCTTTCCGTCCATTTTAACGACATTGCCGACCTCGACGTCGCATTCACCATCGTTGAATCAGAAGTCGCCCCAATTCCCGACCCTGCTGACGTTCCAGATACCGGCGCAAATTCCATTGCTCACAGTTCTTCCACTACCGCCAATACACCCATTATCATTTCCGTCCTTGCCTTTGCCTGCTTCCTTAGCTACTTCCTCACCAAAAAAACCGACCACACCAAGTAGCCGGCTTTGTTGTTTACTTTAGTAGAGCACCATTTACGTAAAGTTTATAACCGTTTATATGGATATTACTATTAGTCGTATTATAATTTGTTAACGATTTAACGTAAGTATCTCCTGTAAAAGCGATAATAAATACACAGCTTTTACTGTGTCGCTAAACAAATAAGAACGATTGTTAAAACCTAAGCTTAATTTGAAATACAAAACCTTACACAAAATAATGCACAATCTGGGAATTATCTTTACAAACTCCGAAGATTCATTATAGATAAACATAAACGGCTGTGTTATAATTTTGTTAATTAATAATTAAAGGAGGTTTTTGCCAAATGGATACAGAATTAAATAACGTCGAAAGCGTTGTACCAGCCGAGACGTCGGAGGACGGTAGTAAACAAAACAAAAACAAAAAACCTCTGCTGTGGTGGGCGGTTGGTCTATCGCTAGCGGCAGTAGCAATAATAGTATCGATTATCTGCGTATGTATGCTAAACAAGAACAGCGGTTCATCATCAACGATGAGTGATAAAGAAATAATTGATACGGTGGTGGATAATTTTATGCCACTAACCAAGGTGCCGAGACCATCGCATCATGAAGAGCAAATCAGCAACTGGCTGGCAAACTGGGCCAAGGAGCAAGGATTTGAGACTAAGCAAGACGAAGTTTATAATGTGATGTTCAACGTGCCGGCCACCAAAGGCATGGAGGATAAACCACTAGGAATCTTGCAAGGCCACATGGATATGGTGGTAGCCGTGGCTGACAACAAAGAATTTAATCCGCTAAATGATACCATTACGGTCATTCGGAATGATGAAGAAGGCACTCTAACAGCTGATGGCACCTCACTAGGCGGCGATGACGGAGCTGGCGTGGCCATGATAATGTCGGTAGCACAAGGTAAAATGGCACACGGTCCACTGCGAATGATTATTACGGTGGACGAAGAAGACGGCATGACGGGAGCGCTCAATATCAGTCCGTCATGGTTTGACGGTGCGGCATTTTTAATCAACATTGACAATGAATGGTCCAAGCAAGTGTTAGTTAGTACGGCGGCGGGCGATTCTATTAATATCGACCAAGAAGTTGCATTTTATGATGCGACTAAAGACACCGCAATGAATATCGAGATATCAAATCTAAAAGGTGGCCATTCTGGCGTAGAAATTGACAAAGGCAGATTAAACGGAATTATCGGGCTTGCAGCGTTCCTAAAGAACATCAGCGAAAAAGGCATAGATTATGAACTGGCTTCTTTTGAAGCTGGTACAGCGTCTAACGCAATTCCAGCAAAAGCCAACGCTATAATAGTGCTTAATTCCGCCGATAAAGCGGGTGTCGAGCAAAGCTTTGCGACATACTGCGAAGAACTCAGTGCTAAATATGCGGGCATAGAGGACGAAATAAAGTGCGAAGCGGAAGCGGTCGATGCGACACCTCAAGTAGTATCTCAGAATGAGCGAGACAATTTGATTAAATACATCACTGAGGTGATTGATGGCGTATATACGATGTCTGAAGATATGGAAGGACTAGTAGAGAGCTCTTCGAATCTCGGGATTGTAAAACTAAACTCGGATGGCTTAAAAATTGCAGCCTTGATTAGAAGCTCTTCTCCAGAGAAAGAAACTGAAATAGTCAATAAAGAGCTCGAACTGGCTAAAGCCTGTGGTTACACAGTTACCTCCGCCAAATCGACAGACGCTTGGCCGTTTGACCCTAATAGTGAGTTACTTGCTCTAGCTAAGAAGGTATACAAAGAGCAAAATGACGAAGAAATCGAAGTAGCCGCAGTGCATGCGGGTCTAGAATGTGGCACCTTCAAGAAGATTAAGCCTGAGCTCGATATGGTAAGCATCGGCCCAGATTTGGAAGACGGACATACAATCAATGAGACGCTCTATCTTAAATCCATCCCAAGGGTATGGAGATTACTAGAAGGACTTTTGGCAGAGTACGAGAAATAACTCGTTATAATGAAAAGCCGCATCAGCGCTTTTCGATTCGAATCTGGTGAGTGGTAACCAGAAATACTTATTCGGCTTTATGCGGTTGTGGACTGGTGTCTGGAGCATCCTGAATACACTGCTAGACTCAAGGTTATACCTAAGAAAGACTACCCAGTACTAATGCCTTGCACATTCTGAGGTATACATATACAGGCAAACAG
>JAZTZQ010000013.1:0-2849 GCA_045637565.1 Candidatus Nanosyncoccus sp.
CCTTCGGCTGGAATGTCAACGTCGGCCTTGAGCTCCTCGATGTCGGCAGTCAGGAGAATCATATCGAGTAATTGGTCGAGGTTCTGATTGAGCTTCGCTGAAATCGGTACCATAGTAATGTCGCCACCCCATTCTTCGGGCTGGAGACCGTGCTGGCTAAGGTCGGCCATGGTGCGGGGGATGTCGGCACCTTCGCGGTCGATCTTATTAATCGCGACGATAATCTTAGCATTGGCGGATTTGGCAAAGTTGATAGCCTCAATAGTCTGAGGTTTCACACCATCGTCGGCTGCCACCACGATGACTACGATGTCGGTCAGCATAGCGCCGTGCTGGCGGATAGCAGCAAAGGCTTCGTGACCTGGGGTATCGAGGAAAGTGATTAGCCTATCGTCGTGTTGTAGCTGGTAAGCAGAAATGTGCTGGGTGATGCCACCGGCTTCGTCGTCGACGGTTTTCTTATTGAGAAGGGTGTCGAGAAGTGTGGTCTTACCGTGATCGACGTGGCCCATGACTGCGACTACCGGAGGTCTGAGAACCGCCTTATCGGATAGTTCCCTGTGAAAATCAGAGGTCTTGGTGGAAGTATTCTTGCGTTCGAGCTTGACGTCTTTTAGCCCCAGCTCGTCGATGATGATCTGGGCGGTCTCGAAATCCAACCTCTGGTTAATAGTAGCGACGATGCCGTTCTTAAAGAGAGTACCAATTAATTCGGTCACAGAAAGGCCCAGGGCTTGTGATAGCTCATCTACAGTAATAGAACCAGCGATTTGAATTGTCTTTTCTTCCATTTGTGCTCCTTTCTGTTACAACGATTGGCGGGGCCTGATCGCACCTGTTTTTCTGATAGTGGGACTTGAATTTTGAGAAATGTCATACGCAGAACAGCCGGCAGAACCGCCCTTCGGGCGAACCTGTCGGTGTCGTCTGGAATATACATTTCCCAAAATTCAAATCATTTTATACTATCAGAAAAACAGGTTGCGACCACCCGCAGACTAATCTTGTAATAATTTTACCACAAAATGGAAAAATATGCTATAATGGGGGTACGTTCGTTACAGATAGTCCCGGGTAGCTCAATGGTGGAGCAAGAAGCTGTTAACTTCGAGGTTGCTGGTTCGAGTCCAGTCCCGGGAGCCATTCAGGTTAAAATCGCCCATTAGGGCATTTTTTCTTGCTCGCTCGTCAGGTAGACGCACATCGCAAGAAGAAAATACCCTCCTGGGCGATTTTAATCCTGAATGGTTGCTCCAGAGAACTAGAACTGGGCGAGAACCAGCGAAGCTGGTTCGGACGCCGTAGGAGACGAGTGAAAATCCCAAAACTTGTTTGGGATTTTCCGAGACGACGCCCGGCGTTGTGCTTTTGCGAAGCAAAAGCACTGTCCAGTCCCGGGAGTGTTTCCAATGGTTTTGTGGTGTTCCAATGGTTATTGCATTTTCCAATGGTTTTTGATATAATCAGCGGCAAGGAGGATTATGTATACAACAACGATCAATCAGAATGGAATGATATTAATAAACAAGGCCGTGCGTGAAGCGCTGGGGTTGAAGCTCGGCGACAAGGTAACGGTAACTTTTGACGAGAAGTCGGCACGAGTGGAGCGGAAGATGAGCGACGAGGAGTTTATGGATGGCATTTCCAAAATTCAAGCAAAATATGGCGACAAATCAAATAGTGGCCTTAGTGCCAAAGAGGCTGTGAGAATTCTTCGTGACGGCAAAGCTAAGAAAATTAATGATTACTACGAGGAGAAATTTGCATGATTAATACATCATCACTAGATACCAGCTTGGTAGTACGCGTTCTATCAAGAGACGATGAAAAAAAGTGCCGAAAAGTTTTGGAGCTTTTAGCATCTGGAGGTAGTTTTATGTTTTCTGATTTCGCTCTTTATGAGACAGTTTACGTATTAGAAACTGTATACGACAAGCCTCGTGGTGAGGTCGTTGACTTGATTAATTTTTTCCTGACGCGATATGATGATGTAATTCAATACAATCATGCATTGACTGAAACTGTTTTTCCTTTTTTTCTGGCACATCCTAAGCTTTCTTTTGGTGATTGTTGCCTCGCGGCTACTGCAGAATTAGAGGGCGCAGAGCCGCTTTTTACATTTGACAAAAAGTTAGCACAGCAACATCCTTCCGCGAAGCTACTATAACTGATTCCCGCTAGAGGTTGTCTTCGAATTTAACGTAAGTGCCATTTGGATGGTAGGAAGCGTCGTCGTAGTAGCCGAAAGCATGGCCATAAGTGTTACGTTCGGCATCCCACTGAAAGTAGATGATGCCGTGGCGCACATCGCCCTGGGGGATTCGGTTATTGTCTTCGACGACATAAGGAACGAAGTCGAAGGTCACATACAACACATCATCCTCATCGGAAACACCATAGCCGGTGGCGTGCTTAATAGTGGGCTGACCGTTTACATCAAACTCCATATCTTTAATATACATCTTGGCAAGATGACTGAAGGTGGCGAGCTCGGCGGAGTCAAGCTTAGTTAGTGTAACAGAATGCTTCAACCCGTACATCGATAACCCGTAGACAAATAGAAGTGCAAATAGCAGTACGGCTGCAATCCAAGTGGACGGGTGACGTAAGATGGGTTTAGGGTCGTATGGGGCTTGTTTTTTGGTTTTGGTGGTTTTTGATGCTTTCTTGGCCATAGTTATACTCCTTATGACCCAATTGTAACATAACCATCTTGAGCGTCAAGCTAGGAGAGCTCCGCGTCTGGTCGATGTGGTGTTTCGGGAGAGTCCGAAATGTGTTTACACCTTGTAGTTGAAAAACCGGTGTTCTTTTTTCTGCTTGCTGTAGTCCATAATCAATTCCTTTCG
>JAZTZQ010000014.1:0-16123 GCA_045637565.1 Candidatus Nanosyncoccus sp.
TATAAGACTTTCTAAGCCGGATGAAGGTTATAAGCTGTATAGTATAACAGCGAGAGTTTGTTATGAAAAAGGATGTTCTGAACGAAAAGTTGGAACCTATGTTTTGGGTAATGATTTGAAAAAGGATATTACGATCGATGTGATTAATATTAATAGTTCCCAGAAGAGTTTGTATGATTATTATACTGGTATTATGGTTGGAGGTAGGACGTTTGATTTGAATGCGCGGTCGGTTTCTTTGTATGATTGGTATGTTGGCGGGAACTATAATAATCGTGGGAAAAAATGGATGCGAGAAGCTTACATTAATATGTTTGACACTTCTGGTGGAGAGATTTGGAATCAGGATGGTTTTATTGAAATATCGGGCGGCACTTCAGCGTCATATGCAGTGAAATCATTAAAAGTAACTTTGCCTTTACGGGAAAAGACTAATGACAATAATGTCGTTACTTTCCGTTTGAGGTCTGGTAGTCAGGATCAATTTACTGGGAATATAAGATCTAGTATAGTAAGTAGGCTTGTGGAACAAAGTGGATTTGATATAGGTACAACTACGAAAAGAGTGGTTGTATTTCTGAATCGAGATTATTATGGGATTTTTGATATGCAACAGAATTTTTCAGATGCTTATTTGATGGAAAAATATGGTTTAGAGAAAAAGAAATATTTAAAGAAGGCTAGGGGCAGTGAAAAAGGAGTTTTTGAGAGTCTGGGAGTACCAGAAGATTATTGGGAAAACTTAGATATGGTGGAAGCGAGGACGGCTTTGGAGGAAAAGGTTGATATGGATAATTATCTTGAGTACTATGCAACGCAAATACTTATAAATAATACGGATTGGCCAATGAATAATTATGAAGCTTGGAAATATGATGGTAAAGAAAATGAAGAATATGGAAAAGATGGAAAAGTAAGGTTCTTATTGTATGATACGGATTTAGTGTATTATACGGAAGGAAATAATGAGTGGTTTGATGGGGCAATAGGTGATATTTTTGACTATTTGATGGAGGGTAAATTCAATGGTAGTGATTCTACTTTTAGGAAAGTAATGGAATCTAGCTATTATAGGAATAGATTTATCAATCTAGTAGAATCTTTATTAGATGGGGTTTATTCTTCAGAAAATGTTTTACAGATTGTGAATGAGGAGGCTGAAAAGATTAAACATCAAGTATGGCTATTTAGTGATGAAAATGAATATATGAAGTGGGAGGATAATGTAAATCTTTTAAGGAAGGCAGTTTCGGAAAGGGAAAGTACTCTCCGCAAAAAGATGGTGTTGTTGCGGGATAATTAATTACGAGAGTTTTCTTTTCCAAACACGAAACGGTCGTAGAAGAGGAAGTTGAGAACTAAGACGACGGCGGAGGTGAGGACGAAGGCGCCGGTTGATAGAACGAAGTCGTAGGAGAAGGGGAGATGAATGGTACTGGTGATGTTGTAGGCAAATTCGTAAAGTGGAGTGAAGAGGCTGAATAGTTGAGTAAGCCAGGGGCCAACAGCGACGGCGAGGAGGGCATTCCAGATAAAGAAACGGATAATGGAGTGTTTGGTGACATGGCGTTCCTTCCAGGTGATTTTGGAATGGGCGAGATAGGCGACGATAGTGGAGGCGACGGTTGAAATGAAGGTGGAGAGCCAAAGGAGATCGTTGTTTTTGATGATGAGATTGGCGAGGATTGAATAAAAGGCGAAGTTGAATACGGTGATGCCGATGCCGACAAAAAGGTATCTGGTGGCGTGTTTGCTGGTCTTGACGTCTTTTGCGGGTGATGGATTGGCGTCTTTTGGTTTGGTGGTTTCTTGGGGCTTGTTGTCAGTGGTCATATTATTTATGGTTAATGAATGTTAAAATGTCGCGGATGGCGTCTTCGACGGTGAGGTCGGCGTGCCAGTGGAGGTCGCGCTCGGCTTTTTTCGGGTCGGCGTAAAGTTTGGGAAGGTCGCCTGGGCGACGTGGGGCGAAGGTGTGGGGAAGAGGCTGGCCAGAGACTTTTTCGAAGGCGTGGACCATTTCGAGGACGGAGGTGGGGTGGCCAGTGCCGAGATTGTATGCGTCGAAGCCGGGTTTTAGACCGCTAATGGCGGCGAGGTGGCCCTTGGCGAGGTCGACGACGTGGATGTAGTCGCGGAGGCAGGTGCCGTCGGCGGTTGCGTAATCGTTGCCGAAGATATTAAGCTCGGGGAGTTCGCCGGTGGAAACTTTCATGATGTAGGGTATGAGGTTGTTGGGGATACCGTTGGGGTTCTCGCCGAGGAGACCGGAGGAGTGGTTGCCGATGGGGTTGAAATAGCGTAGTGCAATAATGTTAAACTCTGGGTCAGCTATGGCGAGGTCTTTTAAGATTTCCTCAATCATGTATTTGGTTTTACCGTAGGGATTGGTGAGCTTGATGCCGGTAGGCATGGTTTCAACGCATTGTTCGATGCCTTGGTCGCCATAGACGGTGGCAGAAGAGGAGAAGATGAGGTGCTTGACGCTGTGGGCTTGCATGGATTGGAGGAGATTGAGAGTGCCGGTGATGTTGTTGTCGTAATAGCGGAGAGGTTGTTCGATGGATTCGGCGACAGCTTTGAGCCCAGCGAAATGAATGACGAGGTCGAAATGGGTGCTGGCGAAGATTTGGTCGAGGGCTTCGTCATCGAGGAGGTCGACTTTGTGGAAGGTGGGTTTGGTGCCGGTGATTTGGGCGATTTTATCGAGGACTTCTTGCTTGCTATTAATGAGATTGTCGACGATTTCGACGGTGTGACCTTGGTTTAATAATTCGACGACGACGTGGGAGCCGATGTAGCCGGTGCCGCCGGTGACGAGAATGTGTAAATTGTCTTTGTTCATGTGAATATTATAACATGGCCGGTGAAGGTGGGGAAAATGATTATGGTTGTGGTATAATGGTGGAAAATAGGAATATCATTAACCAAAAGCAAGGATATATAAATGAGCAGAACCCGTTCAAATACTTCCATAGCAGTACTCGTGAGTACTAGTTTGTTAGCGTTGATTGCTATGGTGGGGTTGGAGTTAATTAGCAATAAAGTATCAGCTGAATCGTCGGCGGTGTCTACGGCAGCCATTACAGTGCCCGTAGCCTGCACAATGCGGGGGACTGGGACAGAGTCGCATACGGCGACGCTAGCTCCTAATACCTACTCCGGTGCCTCTGGTTCCGAATACGAAAACGGTATCGGTAAAACTACACTCAGTGCTATATGCAATGATGATAATGGATTCTCTATCTATGCTATTGGGTATACCGGTAACTCATATGATTCAGAAAACCATACTAAGCTAGTAGGTACTAATACGGGCGGTGTAATAGCCACTAAAGCCTATGCTTCGGGAGACACTACTTCAAACTGGTCCATGAAGCTAACTAAAGTCACTGATACAACAGAATCCTATAATCCACAGAACTTAACTATGCAAAGTGATACAGAAGGAACCTTTTCTTCATGGCATAGTGTACCTGCTTCATATACTAAAGTAGCCGAATATCATGCTAATACTGGTTCATCTACTACTGATACTACACTAGGAGTGAAACTAGAAACTACCTATGCCGCATTCATAGCTTCAAACCAACCAGCAGATACTTACATAGGACAAGTTAAATACACTATGGTGCATCCATATGCGGAAGAACCACTCCAGCCACAACCAGCTACATCAGGTTGTATTAACTACTTCGCTAATGCTTCTGATGCAGTAGGTACTATGGGATGCCAACCAGTCACTTCTTCAGACACCAGCCTTACTCTTCTAGCTAGTAACTTTAGCAGAACCGGTTATGGTTTCGCTGGATGGAGTGATAAGTTTGATTACGCCACTAACGCAGAAGCCAAATTCTACGGCCCACAAGAAACCATCACGGTCCCTACTGGCACCACTGCAAACGGTCTCTCCCTCTATGCCGTCTGGATTAAATCACAAGGTAGCATCCAAGACCAATCCAAAGTCGCCAGTGTCTGTAGCTCCCTCACTACCGCTCCGACTGACGGTACTGCAAACCTATCCAGCGTCTCTGCCTTCACTGATAGCCGCAATAATAACACTTATGCCATCGCTCGGCTGGCAGATGGAAATTGCTGGATGATAGAAAATCTCCGCCTAGAAGCCGATGATACTAGAACTCCAGAAAAACAAGCCCTCGCTCAAGGCTACGGTGCATCTACTACTTACGGCAACTTCTCAGGCCTAGCTGATGCGGAATCTACAGGTTTTACATCAACTTATTCTGCTAATAGTCTGTATAGCAATAATGGCAGTAATGACACTATAAACATTGGTACATCCTATCCAGCCTACCGTATGCCACGTTATAACAACCTCAATACTCCAGCTAATGCTAATGATAGACCAAGGAATCCAACTAGCAACACCTTCACCAATAATAATACTGCCGTAGGCATGTATAGCTATGGCAACTACTACACCTGGCATGCTGCTATGGCAAATACCATATACTATAGTAGTCCACCCGAACAAGATGCAGATGGTAAAACGTCCGAAACTGTTGGCACTTCACTTTGTCCTATTGGATGGAGATTACCAATAGGTAATCAATCTACTGCCGCAAATAGCTTCGGGGCTCTTAGCGTTGCACTTGGAGGACCAGCAAATGGTGCTATGGCAAGTCCTTCTTCAACCCCTACTGGAGCTGTGATGTCTACTAGATTTAGAAGTTTCCCCAATAACTTCCTCTACTCCGGCGTCTTCAATACCTCATCGGCGGGCAATAGGGGTAGCAGCGGCGGCTATTGGTCGTCTACTGCGCTCAGTTACAGCAGTAGCTACTACCTGGTCCTGGATAGTTCCTACGTGTACCCAGGTACCATTTACAACTATAAGAGTAACGGTTACAGCATTAGGTGTACGGTAGGCACCTAGCCATTTTGACTTTCGTTATAGTTGATTATTGTATTCCTGAAAACTAGGTTAAAGTGGTGCGAAAATCCCCCCAAGGGCTTCAAAGCTCCTGGGGGAGATTTTTGTACTACTTTAACCTAGGCACATCTTTCCCCCTCATGGGGGAAAGATGCTGGGTTGTAGCTTTTGGCTGGTAGGTTGGGCGATATGGACAAGAGAGGGGATTTGGTGTATAATAGATACGTTTATTTGGAAGGGACTACGAGATGACAGAGGAGAATGAAAAAACGGTAAGCCAGGGGGAGATTTTTGGTAATGAAAATGTGATAAGGGTGCGCGGGGCGAGGCAGAATAATCTGAAGGATCTTGATGTGGATATTCCACGGGATAAGCTCGTGATTATGACGGGGCTGTCGGGGTCAGGAAAGTCGTCGCTGGCTTTTGATACGGTGTATGCGGAAGGGCAACGTAGATACGTGGAGTCGCTGTCATCTTATGCGAGAATGTTTCTTGGAATTATGGATAAGCCGGATGTGGATTCGATAACGGGGCTCAGCCCAGCGATATCGATAGATCAGAAGTCAACTTCAAGGAACCCGCGGTCGACGGTGGCGACGGTGACGGAAGTGTATGATTATTTGAGGTTGTTATTCGCGCGAGTGGGGGTGCCGCATTGTCCGATTTGTCATAAAGAGGTATCGAGACGGAGCGTGGAGGATATTGTAAATGAAGTGATGAAGCTGCCGCTAGGATCGAAATGTATGTGCCTCGCACCGATTGTGACGGCGAAGAAGGGGGAGTTTGCACATGTGCCAGAACAATACACAGCGAAGGGGTTTTCGCGGGTGAGGGTGGATGGAATAATTTATGCGCTGGATGAGTTCCCAGAACTGAATAAAAATGAGAGACATGATATTGAGATAGTGGTGGATAGATTTGTACTGTCGCCGGAGCTACATACGAGGATTGCGGGGTCGATAGAACAGGCGCTTGAAATGGGCCAAGGGATAATGCAGATACTTCGGGTGACGGATAATTCGACGGCGGTGGGGGAGACGAGAATTGGTTCGGGGAATTCGGAAGTGCTGACTTATTCGCAGAGATATGCGTGTCCAGATCATCCGGATGAATTGATACCGGAATTAACACCGAGACTGTTTTCATTTAACGCACCGGAGGGGGCGTGTCCGGTGTGTACGGGGCTGGGGACGCGGATGGAGATAGACCCGGGGCTAGTGTTTAATAAGAATTTGACGATTGCGGAAGGGGGGATAAGGCCGTTTAATAGAGTGGGGCAGGAATCGTGGTGGCTGAAGAGGCTGATGGCGGTAGGGGTGAAACATGGGTTTAACGTGTATACGCCGATTGGGGAATTATCTGAAGATGTGCAGCACATGATACTGTACGGGACGGGGGATGAGAAATATGAGATGAAGATTTCGGGGTCTGGTCGATTTGCGGATGGGACGGTGTATGAGACGACTTATGAGGGGGTAATTCCGATGCTGGAGAGAAGGTATCATGACCCGAAAGTGAGCGAGTTCACGAAGCATGATATTGAGAGATTTATGCGGGTGAGGCAGTGCCAAGAGTGCCATGGGGCGAGACTCAAACCGGCGGTGCTCGCGGTGACGGTACACGATCTTAATATTGTAGATATGTGTAATCTAGATGTGGATGCGACACTGGAGGTATTATCGCAAGACCTTGGATTCTCGGAATCGGATATGTTGATTGCGGGGCCGATACTGAAAGAGATTCGGGAGCGAGTGAAGTTTATGCAAGATGTGGGGCTGGGGTATCTGGAGCTCGGACGGGCGGCAAATACTTTATCTGGTGGGGAAGCGCAGAGGATTAGGCTTGCGACACAGATTGGATCGGGGCTACAAGGGGTGCTGTATGTGCTAGATGAGCCGTCAATTGGGCTACATCAGAGGGATAATGATAAATTGATTGCAACTTTGAAACATTTGCGTGATCTTAAAAACACGGTATTAGTGGTGGAACATGATGAAGACACGATGTTGGCATCGGATTATATTATCGATATTGGGCCGGGGGCTGGGGCACATGGTGGGCGGTTGGTAGCTTGTGGTACGCCAGAGGAAATTATGGCGAATCCGAATTCGATTACAGGTAAATATTTAAAGGGTGAGATGAAGATACCGGTGCCGAAGAAACGAAGAAAGGCGAAGCGGGGGCAAGAACTGGTCGTGGTGGGGGCGAGAGAAAATAATCTTAAAAATATTGATGTACATTTTCCACTTGGGGTGATGACGGTGGTGTCGGGGGTGTCGGGATCGGGGAAATCGACATTGGTGAATTCGATTCTGGCGAATGAACTTCAGGCGCGGCTACATCATGCACAGACGGTGTCGGGGACACATGAGAGAATTGATGGAATTGAACACTTGAACAAGGTAATCGTGATAGACCAGTCGCCGATTGGGCGGACGCCGCGGTCGAATCCGGCGACGTATACTGGGGTGTTTACGGCGATTCGAGAACTGTTCGCCGCACAACCGGAGGCGGAAGTGCGGGGATATAAGGCAGGGAGGTTTTCGTTTAATGTGAAGGGCGGAAGATGCGAGCACTGCCAGGGAGATGGCGTGAATAAGATTGAGATGCATTTCTTGCCGGATGTGTATGTAACGTGTCCAAAATGTCATGGGCGGCGGTATAATGCGGAGGCGCTGGAAGTGAAGTATAAGGGGAAGGATATTTCGCAGGTGCTCGATATGACGATTGATGAGGCAGTGGAGTTTTTCGGGTCGATTCCGGCGATTGCTGGCAAGCTCAGGACGATTCAAGAAGTGGGGCTCGGGTATATTCGGCTTGGGCAGCCAGCAACGACTTTCTCAGGAGGGGAAGCGCAGAGAATAAAGCTTGCGACGGAGCTCGCGCGGCGGTCGACTGGGAAAACTTTGTATATTTTGGATGAACCGACGACGGGGCTACATTCGGATGATGTGAAGAGATTACTTGCGATTTTGAATCGACTGGTGGACGGAGGGAATTCGATGATTATTATTGAGCATAATTTGCATGTGATAAAGAGCGCGGACTGGGTGATAGATATGGGGCCAGAAGGGGGGCTGAAGGGTGGGCAAGTGTGTGCCGAAGGGACGCCGGAAGAACTAGCTAAGAGCGCTAAGACGCCAACGGGTGAGTATTTGCGGAAGTACTTAAAATGAGTTGGAAGAATGACCAGGTCTCGGAGGTAGAGACCGAGAAAATATTAAGTTTTGCACAGGAGTGCCTTGCGGTGTCTGGTGACTATGTGGAATTTGGGTGTTATAAAGGGGATACGTCGCTACCACTGGCGGAGATATTATATGAGTATAATAGACGGGTTCTTGTGGAAAAGTCTGTGAAAAAGAATGTGGAAGAGTTGGGGAAAAGCGGTGGGAAACCTGTGAAAAAGTTGTGGATTTATGATTCATTTGAGGGATTACCAGAGAAGACTGATGCGGATGAGTCGGTGACGGGGGTGGATTTTAAGGGTGGAGAATTGTTCGTGACGAAGCGGGAAGTAAAGGAGAGGTTTTTACGAGCGGGATTGCCGGTGCCGGTAATTAAGAAGGCGTGGTTTAGGGATTTGACGGACGAGGATGTGCCGGAGAGAATTGCATTCGCGTTCTTAGATGGGGATTTCTATGAGTCAATTAGAGATTCACTTAGGTTGGTAGTGCCGAGAATGAGTGAAGGTGGGGTGTTGATTGTGCATGATTGCACGAATCCAGCGTTGCCTGGGGTGAGGAAGGCAGTAAAAGAATGCGACGGTATGAGGAGTGGGAAGTTCAGGAGCGTATTACTGTAGAGTTTTTTGGAAAATGATGCAGGATTGTTCGTCGGGGTTATTGCGCTGTTAGGATTTTTTGGTATAATTGGAGTTAGATTATTAATAATGAGATGTCCTGAGTGTGGCGGGATAGAGGAGGTATTATTCAATGGACGGAACTAACTTTTTCACAGTGACGCCAATGAGTCAAAGAGTTTCGCTGGAGGCTGGCAAGACGGTAGAGGGGTCGATATCGGTAATTAATCCAAATGATTCGGTAAGTGACTTGAAGTATAAGGCCTATGTAGCACCTTATGGCGTGGTGGGTGAAGGTTACGAAGCGGATTTGATGACCGATTCAAAATACAATATGATAAAGGAATGGATAAAGATTGAGAATCCGACCGGAACGATTGAGCCAAATAAAACTGGTGAAATCAAGTTTAAGATTAAGGTGCCGGGGGATGCGCCGGCTGGTGGACAATACGCGGCGATTATTATTACACGAGACGATGACACGAAGGCATCAGATAATGGCGTGGCGGTAAAAGACATTTTTGAGATGGCGAGTTTGATTTATGCGGATGTGGCTGGGGAGACGGTGCATAAGGGTGAAGTTTTGAGTAATGAGATTCCGGGATTTGTGGCAAGTGCGCCAATTACGGTTTCGGCGTTAATTAGCAATGAGGGCAATATTCATGAAAACGCGACGATTGTGATTAAGGCTTCGAATTTCTTTACGGGTGATGTGATTGTGGAGGGGAATACTGAGGATGCGTATTATTCTGAAGTGATAATGCCGGAAACGACGCGTTATGTGACGCGTGAGATTAATGAAGGATTGCCGCTGCTCGGAATGGTAAAAGTGGAACAAACCATTTATTATATGGGTGCGTCGCCTTCTGTGGCAGAAAAAACGGTGATTATCTGCCCGATTTGGTTCTTGCTGCTCGTGATTGCGTCGATTGCGGCGATTATCGCAGCGGTAGTAATGATTATAAGGAAGCATAAGAAAAAAGCAAAGTGGGCGGAGTAGGGGGGGCTAGTTTAAAGCGCCAATATTCTGTCGGGTATTATTCTGTTTTGATGTGGTATGTGAAGAGGTCCGGTGAAATACCGAGTGACGAGATGGCGTTTTTGACCTGTGCAATATGGGAATCGTCAAGGTGGTCGATGGCTCTGTGGAAGCCTTTGAGGTTGATTTGATGAGGGTTGTCTTTGTCTATGCTGGTTGAGAAGACGTCAAATTCGAAAAATGATAAATAGTCTTTGACTATCTTGAGACGTGTGTCTGGGGGGTAGTCTGAGCTACATTGGAAAGTTGGAAATATGATTTGTGATGGATCATCTATGCAAAGTATAGCACGAGGGTTGTCATAATATGCGATATTGATGTTTAGATTGGCAGGATATTTATAATAAACTTGATATGATTGTTCTAGATTTGGTATATCTACAATAAAACTAAGAGCATTGAACTGTTGCTTTTCGAATTGTTTTATAGTGATGGTCCCATCTCGGACGATTACGTCTGAATTTGAAACATTGAGATTACTATTATTGGACTCGATGGTTTTAGTTAAACTATGCGATATATCGTCAATATAATTATTTGGAAGGTTCATACTGTATAGAGATAGTCCCCCTATGGTTATAGATGATTGATCGTCGCGAGTAATAGCTTCGTTTTTCTGGGTAGCTTCTTTAGATATTGTGTTAATTATGATTGCTATGAAGGCGATTTGTATTATGATGATAGCAAGTATTAATGGTGGTATTCTTGTAATGCTTTCCTGATTATTCATATTATTTTCCTTTATATCGATAGAAATGTCCGTTTTCGCCATTCATGTTTCTTACGGAGAAATCATCGCTGCCAGAATATCCAATATTAGTGTTATTACCGCTTCTTCCTTCTCGTCCTCCCGTTTCTGCTATTTTGGTAACTACGCCATTGTTTACTTCGATGACAATACCGCCATGACCACTTGGGGAAGTGTAAGCGAAGATGTCGCCTGGCTGGACACTGTTTCTTGGTATTTCTTCATAATTTGGATGATCGGCTATTGATGATGAGCAAAAACTGGTAGTTTCTCCGTAAACTTTATACATTACCAGGCTGGCAAAACCGGTGCAATCTACATTAATTGGAGATCCGTTAAGCATGGCATTTGATTCATTGGGGTCGTCGTTGTGGCCACCTCCCCATGTGTATGTACTGCCGTTTTGGTTTGCTAATTGTATTATTTCTTCAACTGCGCTTAGGATGTCGCCATCGCCGATGGTGTTGGTAGTGGTGTTGTTGCAGTCACCTGAACTGGTATTGTTTGTGGTGGTATTGGAAGGAGGATTTTCTGGAAAGTAGCCAAAAGGATCGCCGCAGTCATTGCTAGAACAGACCTGCTCGCCATTGGCCCAGGCATAAAATACGTATTCGGGTGCATTGAACTTGTTTTTAATGCGAGTGACATTTGCTTTGAATTGAGAACGATCGGTGAGAGAAAACTTCACCCCGTCATTGGAGACATACTCTATATTAATTGAGTTTAGAGTATCGTGTTCTACGACTTGTGGCGGCATAGTTCTGTTTCCGTTTACAATGATGTCTTTGACGATGGCGATTTGTTCTACGGATGGGTTATCGAAGGTTTCGGTTTCGCCGTTTGGCCAGTGAACGACGCCTGTATCATATGCCTCTACAGTGGTGTCGGCATATTCTTTGCCGCCTGGGCCATTATTATGAATGCTATTAATTAATCCTTGGACATCTCCTGGTGTGCCACCTTTGTTTTCAAAACGATTTACAAAGAAAGAAAGTTCGTTTTTTGCATTGGCGATGCCTTGCTCAGCTCTGGCGGCCCACCACAGGCGTTTAAGAGTATCTTCGTCTGTAATGTTGTATTGTGCGCCGGCGTATGTGCCACCGCCGGCGCCGGATGAACTAGAGGAGCCATTGCAGGTGAAAGTACTCATGTCATCGAGTTCCTTTTTGGCAGAGGCACGTCGAGGTTCAATTTGTTCGCAAGATTTATCTTTGTCGGCTTCACCACAACAGTTGGCGCAGTTTTCGACGATTTTTGTCCAATAATCGGTGGCTTCTTTTAGGGTTTGAGTGGCTTTGAGGCCATCGGAGCTGGCCTTTCGGCTGCCAAGGACGAAATGTTTGATTTCTTGTTCTACGAGTCTGTCGAAATCTGTGGCGCCGATTTTTTTCAACATTTCGTCGCCAGGTAATTGATAATTAAGAGGGTCTTTAAAATACTTGATGAGATCGGCGTTCTCCTTGTCAATTTGTTGTAAGTACCAGCCTAGTTCGTAGGTGATTTGGAAAGAGCCTACTCCTCCCGGGCATTTTCCTTTGGGGCAGTTGTATAATGTATCCCATGTAACGCCTTGTACGAATTGTTTAGTGTCCTTATCTACTATGTTTTTCCATTGATAAAGAGTGGGACCGAAGCCGCCTTCGTGGTCGATACTGCCAAACATGGCTGCGACTTGGTAATCCTTAAAACCGGCGGCTATTAGGGCAGACCAGTATTTTTCTCGAGCAGTATTACCACAGGTTGATGAAAAATTCTTGTTTCTATTTTCACATGGTCGGTAGAAATAGATACTATTATTAGAATATTCTTTTAGCTTGTTCGTTTGGAGTGTGAAGTCCGAATTGTTTGCGTATACTTGGTTGATAGAGCAGAAAATAGAAAAAAAGCTGACGAATAGAAGAATTATCAATTGCTTTATTCCGTAATGTATCGTTTTTATTCTAATAGAATTTGTATTCAATTTCGAAATCCTCCACTTTAAATCCTTTTTCTTCCAATAGGGAATTTATAAAGTCTTTACTATTTGTGCCGGCTGCTGAGGCTTGGATGCATAATGTGGCGTGACAATCATAACTTGCTTTAATAGTGATGTTTTTTAGTATTTCTAGGTCGGAACCATAGCCTCTAGATTCGTGATATTCTATGGGCAATTGAGTTGCAAAAAGGTTGTAGTCTTTTTGGAATTCTTGGATGAAATTTTCGGCTGAGGTGTCATGGTCGGTAGTGACGTTGTTGGAGGAGGAGGCGATTGATTCAAGTTTTTTGTATGACATATAATTGGTTTTTAGTTTGTAGTAATCAAAATTGTCGTAGTCGCTTTTGAGAAAGGTTCTGATGGAGACGACATGCTGAGGTGATACGTTTATAGTGAAGGTTTTGGTATCTAGGTCTTCATGAGAGATTGAGATGTCGTAGGTACCTGGCGTGATGGAGTATTGGCCGCTTCGATATCTGTTGTCGCCGTTGATTGTAATTGTGGAATCGGTTGGAGCGATATCGAGATTAATGGTGGCTATTTTGGTAGTGTTTTGCCAGATGCTAACGGCTATTAGGGTAATAATAAGCAATATGTCAATAGTTAAAAAGACACGGACCCATTTGTTGCGAAAAAACTGTTGAACTGGTGATGTGATAGTGTCTTCTTGCATATGGTTATATTATAACATGGATTTATTCAGATGCATATTGTGGTATAATGGGGGAAAGGAGTTATTAGAATGGCAACAAACAATAATATTACTAAAATTTTCTTGGTTCTTAATTCGGGGTCGTCGAGCGAGAAGTTTTCGTTGTATGAGGGTGAAGACGAGGTGTGCTCGCTTTATTTTGAGGGGATTGAAGAAGAGGGGAAGAAGAGGTTTATTTGTACGATTACGAGAGCGGATGGGTCGGAAGAAGTGGTGGATAAAAAATGGGATACGCTTGACGTGGCATTTCGCGAAGCGAAGGCGATATTTGAGAAAGAAGGGTTTATTAATGAGGCGCATCCGTTGGATGGGATACTGGTACGCGTGGTGGCGGCTGGAAAGTACTTCTCGAAGAACCATATTGTAGACGAGCAGACGTTTAAGGAGCTCGAGAAGGTGCGGGTGACGAATCCGCTTCATGTACCTGGGACGGAACGAGGAATTAAAAATGCCACGGTGACATTTCCGGATGTGCCAGTGATGGTGATGAGTGATTCGGAGGCTTTGACGGCTGAGTCGCGTCGGGATACTGAATATGCTTTGCCACGCGAGATTGTGGAAGAGTTTGATTTGGGTCGCTGGGGAGCACACGGTGCATCGTATGGCTATATGATGGGGCGAATTCCGGAACTTGGGCTACTTGAGAAGAAGATGATTGTGTGTCACCTGGGGTCTGGATGCTCGGTGACGGCATTAGTAGATGGTAAGCCGGCTTATACTTCGATGGGCGAGACGCCGCTTGAAGGGTTGATGTCGTCTACTAGAACTGGATCGATTGATCCGACGATTGGGGCATTGCTTGGTGAGAAGCTGGGCGCAGCGGCGGCGATTAAGCTGATGAACAAGGAGTCTGGGCTTCAGGCGCTTGCGGGTTCGAATGATATGCGGGAGATTATCGCGGGAGCGGAGGAAGACCGGGTGGACGCGGCGGCGGCTTATAATATGTTTATTGATGGTGTAGCAGGGAAAATTGGCGAATTTGCGGCGAAGATGGGCGGGGTGGATGCGATTGTGTTTACGGCGACAATTGGGGAGAGATCTTTGCCGGTGAGGAGCTCGATTATTTCGAAGTTAGAATTCATGGGCTTTAAGCTTAAGAATGATGCGGCGGTGGATAAGAGCGCTGGATATGCCAACGTGGCAGAAGAGGGGTCGAAGCCAGTTTATGTGATACCGACCAATGAAGCAGCATATATGATTAAGAAGGCAACAGAATTACTAGAGCACTAATTAGGGTTTGAACTTGCTCAATGCTCTTAAAAATCATAGTTCAAACCCTAACTAGCACTCTTGCATTATGAGTGCTAGTTTGCTATAATGGGGATAGAAAAGGAGAAAACAGATATGGCACTGAAACCATTAAATGATCGTGTGGTGGCGGTGGTAGAGAAGCCACTTGAAAAGACTAAATCTGGAATACTACTAGGTGAGGCGAAAGAGAAGCCGGCATATGCGGTGGTAGAATCAGTGGGACCAGAGGTGAAGTCGGTGAAGAAGGGGGATAAAATTGTATATAAGGAGTATTCGACGACGGAAGTGAAGGTAGATGAGAAGGATTATATTATTCTGAAAGAAGAGGATATACTAGCGACTTTGTAGGTTGTGGAAAACCTGTGGAAAAGCGTGTGATTTGACAGGGGTGGAAGCCTAGGAATAATGAGCTAAAGAAAAGGAGAAAAAATGGCTAAAAAGATCTATTATGAAGCAGAGGCACGGGAAAAAGTGCTATCGGGGGCAAAACAATTATATGATGCAGTGAAGGTAACATTTGGGCCGAAAGGTAAGAATGTGATTATTGAGAAGGAGTATGGCGCTCCGGTGATTACGCACGATGGCGTAACGGTTGCAGAGGCAGTGGAACTTCCTTCGAAGGATGAAACTTTGGGTGAAGCGGTGGGGGCGAAATTGATTAAGACTGCGGCGCAGAAGTTAAATAAAGTGGCTGGGGATGGTACGACAACTGTGACAGTTTTAACTTATAATATTTTGGCTGAAGCGAATAAATTGATTGCGGCTGGAGTGAACCCGATGGAGCTTCGACGTGGTATCGAGAAAGCTGGCGCTGAGGTGGTAGCTGGGATTGAGAAGGCTGCCGAAAAGATTGAAGGGGATTCTGGTAAGGTGGCGGAAGTCGCGACGATTTCGGCGGGGGATGCTGAGATTGGTGAATTGATTGCCGAGGTGATTTCGAAGATTGGTAAAGATGGTGTTGTGACGGTAGAAGCCGGACAAGGGCTCGAAATGGAACAAGAAATTGTGGAAGGCTTTTCATATGATAAGGGATATGCGTCGCCATTCTTTGTAACGGATGCCAATCGACAAGAAGCGGTGTTTGAGAAACCGTTGGTGCTCGTGACAGATCAGAAGATTTCGGCAGCTTCGGATATTTTACCTTTGCTTGAGAAAGTCGCTCAGAGTGGAAAGAAGGATTTGACGATTATCGCTGAGGAAGTATCGGGGGAGGCTTTGTCGCTACTGGTGCTGAATAAGCTGAAAGGAGTATTTAACTCATTGGTATTGAAAGCTCCGGCGTTTGGTGATAGACGTAAAGAGGTGATGGAAGACATCGCTATACTAACTGATGCGACGGTAGTGTCGTCGGATAAGGGATTGAAGCTTGAAGAAGTAGGACTAGAAGTCTTGGGGTCGGCGGCGAAGATTATTGCAACAAAAGATGAAACAACGATTATTAAGGGTGCTGGCGATAAGAAAGTGGTAGATGGCAGGATTGCGTTGATTCGAACTTTGGCGGAAGCGGCGAAATCGGATTATGAGCGTGAAGAATTCGAGAAACGTGCTGCGGCGTTATCTGGTAAAGTGGCAGTAATTAAGGTGGGTGGTGCGACTGAGACAGAGATTGACGAGAAGAAGTATCGTGTAGATGATGCGGTGGCGGCAACGAAAGCGGCGCTTGCGGAAGGTATTGTGACTGGTGGTGGGGTGACGTTAGTGAATA
>JAZTZQ010000015.1:0-4124 GCA_045637565.1 Candidatus Nanosyncoccus sp.
GGGCGGCAATGATTGCGGCAACCTCAATGTTTTCATTATAACATAAATATCTTAAAAAATCAAGAAGACCGTATCATCTCAGAACCTTTGCAACATAAACTGATGGCCTCTTGTCATCAAAAAGGTAGATTCTATACTTATATCAATATCACTTAATAATATCGCCTATATCCTCATCTAGACAGAAAAAAATCCACGGCCAACAACCGTGGAATCACTAGAAACTACCTCCTTAATACCCCAAAAAAGTAATTACGAGCACCAGCATCACCAGTATTAGGTAAAACCTTTCTCACCAAATCTTCTACAATCTCTTCTCCTTTACCAATATTCACAGCATAATGACACATAGCATCCAGAATCGCTTTCATCCCATCCATATCTTCTGCAGTTGCAGATCGAATTAGCGGTCCTTCTATCTGTTTCATGACATTTTGCCTATCACAAAAAGAATTATTTATCTCGTCGAAAGCAATACCACTCGGAATAGTTTCAATCGCTCTTTTTAAACCATTTTTTTCTACGTAAAGCTCAGCAAACTTCTCCGCAAAGAGATAGCCTATTCTTTGACTGCTTCCATAAATCATAACACTCATACATTCCGTCAACCCTTCATAAAGGATACTCTCTCTGCCTATAAACGTCAGTGCATGAATTAGCTCGTGGGCCAATATCTTCTCCAACTCATAATCACTTCCAAGCTTTGCCCTCTGGAAGACGAAAACAGTGTTACTTATCCAATCATAAACGGCGTAAACACACCCTGAAATCGAATACAACCAATCACTCATCCGCTCTGGCCTATCTGCAAGTTCCACAACCTGAGTCATTTCAAACTGTTCCCAGTTAAGACTATCGTAGTCAGCAAAAGCCTCACAAACAGCATCTCTCGCCTTCTGAAACATCTCCAACGTCCGTTTATCTGGCACTATCACTATTTCTTTGAGATCCTGTATAGAACACGATTCACCCCTATCGTCCACAACGTGAGACCTTTCAATATAAGCATCATAAAAACACCAATCGTTGTAGCTACCATTAACACATATTAATACCTCAACCATACCTAGCGCCACTACTAAACACAGGACTGCTTTAATTACTTTTCGTTGTCTCATTTTCCCCTCCAAACTATTAAAGTGCTTCCCCCTCAATCTTTTCCAATTTATATCATAAAATTGCAGAATAGTAAAGTCTACCGTATTATCTCGGAACCTTTGCAACATAAGCTGATGGCCTCTTGTCATCAAAAAAGGGTTGACGTATCAGTGAAAGTTGTATGGTGCACTGCATCACTTCGGCGCCTTTATAGCGTGAGACTGGTTTGCTCTTGATTTTTTGGTGTTTTATGCTATAATATAGGTCATAGTACTTTAAAAAGTATTTGCTGAAAATTTCATATTGGGCGATGAGCCCCGACGAAGAGCTTTGCATTAAAGCGTATCGGGAGTCGTCCGCCCGATTCGCCTGCAGCATTCATCGTATGACGATTACTGTTTGTTTTTAAGCAGGAGGAAACAACATGAAGAAGTTTATCTTTTGCGTAGCAATCGTTCTTTTCGGTTTTGACACTGTTGTATCCATGGGTGTCTTAATGCATCCGAGTAACCCGTTGGTGTTGTTCACAACTGTAGACATCTGGGTGATTTACGCCCTGTTCGCACTTGGCACCTATATTGATATGCATCAGGATGATACGCCGAGATGGTCGAAGCGTGACAGCCGGAAATTCTGGAAGGAACGACGCAAGTTCTGGAAGGAATACGAGAAAATGATAAAGGAGGAGAAATGGATATAATTCAGCAGTACTTATGTAGCCTTGCCTCAACGTATACCTATACAATGGGGCTTTTTTAATTGATTAACTAGATGTGGAGCGTTAGTTTGTAGAACTATGATCGATGCTTTACGCATTGGCTAAAGAGGTCTAGGAGGGAATTGATGCGGGTGCTGATGAGGACCTCGTGGCGGTGTTTTAGCATAGTTTCGGACATCTTGGCGATGCGGTCGGGGTGAGAGATGAGGTCGGTAATAGCGTTCGCCATATCGGTCGGCGATTCTGATTTGCTGAGGATGTAGCCACCATCTGGTATGATTTCTCGCATATCGGGGTCGCAAATGAGGCATGGCACGCCACAAGCCTCGGCTTCGACCAGGGTCATGGGGTAGTTGTCAAAATTATAAGAGGCGAGAACGTCGAGGTGGGAGTGCTGGATTTCGTGTTGAACCTGTTTAAACGGGGTGTCGCCGTGGAAGGTAACGCTTAGATTATGACTGGTGGCGTATTTTTCGGCTTTTTTTAGGTCGGGGCCGCCACCGTAGACGTCAAGGTGATACTTACCTTCGACGCTTGTGAGGGCTTTGAGGAAGGGAAGGACACGTTTCTCGCCAGAGAGGCGGGAATGCCAGATGATTCTTAGGGATTCGCCGGCGTTTAGGGATTTAACCGGAGGGTCTTTGGGGAAATTGGCGTCGGGGTAGCCGTTGGGGATGATGTGAATCTGATGTTTAACGCCGTAGTGCTTTAGTTTTTTGGCGAAATGATGCGAGGGGCAGACGACGTAGCCGGCGTAGTTCGCGTGGTTCACCATCATGGTCCACATTTTGGCTTTGGCGGTGGTATCCGCGAGGTAATCGTCTTTTTTAATCTTGATGGGGTGGGGGAGGTACCAGGAGTGGAACCAGTTTAGCAGGGTCGCGACTATAGTGCGGAAACCTTTAGGGATGATGGTGGAAACGCCCATGTCTTCGCGGCCGTGCATGACCTGGATAGTGGGAATCTTGAGATGCTTACCGAGGCGGAGGCCGGCGATGGAGCAGCCGGCTTCGTAGTGAATGTAGAAGATATCGTAATCTTTGATTTCGGGATGCTCGCGGAGGAGCCAGTTTTCGACGATTTTGGGCCTTCTAGATACTGGGGTGGCACCGCGGATGAGATATTTACAGCTGGGGACGACGTAGATATGGTCTCTTTCGAGCTTTTTAAGCTCCTGAGGGGTTTTGGGGTAGGAGGTGGTGAAGATAGCCAATTCGTGGCCAAGTGCCTCTAAAGCGTGTTTCTGGGCGTTAATGGAGCTCACGATGCCACCGGTGAGATCGAGGTAGCAATCTGAGAAGATGGCGATTTTCATAATTTAATTTTAGCATAAAACCCGTGATATAATTTAATGGAAGAAAGGAGGAAAATGGAAATAATCCGAAAACCACGAAAAGTAGATGCTACCCCATCGCAAAACTATAGTGATATCAAATTTGACCCAGAGAAAGCAAAAAGGCTCCGTGAAAGGGAATTGGAAAAGCAAAAACCCTCTATAAAAGAGAGATTTGTAATCAACCCAGCAGAATATCCAATCTTTTCACAACAAGGAGGAGTGCGCGATAACGAAATAACAGGCGCCAAGGAAGAACGGCAGCTTAGCATTGAGGAGACTTTGGGGATTATGGTAGGAGACACTGCCAAAACCATTGCGACTATTACCGGTGAAGACAAGTCTAAACCAGCAGCTGATCATGTCATATATCTCGACAAATCGGCTCGACCTGTGAGTTGGATGGTGGATGATTTCTGGGATGATTTTACCGACAAACCCAAGCCCGAGGAGTCTTTCTTAGCGATCGATAGGAGACAGTGGTTTCCAAAGGTGGGTATTAAACTAGAACCACACGAACAGATACGTGACAGTGATGGAAAACTGAGGCCGGCGACGGGAAGTGATTTTTGGAGAGAATGGGAAAAACTGCCCCCAGAGCGACAAAAAGATTATTTAGCAAGGATACGAGCTTTGTACATTGATGGCGGAATTGAAGAAGAGGACCCAGACAAGATTATGAGCACCCCTACTCGATTGGATGGGAAAAACCTACTCATTATTGATGAGGTATCTCGCACTGGTTCTACCCTAGATATTGCTAAAGGTCTTTTAAAACTTGCAATACCCGATCTTAAGAGCGTGGAGGGTCATGTTTTTTGGAAGGATACTTCGACTGAACATAACAATACTGGAGAAACGCAGATGGGAAAAGCTCCGGTATGGTATCCAGACGATCCTAGTGATTGGCGCGGTAGGGGAGTTAAAGATATTAACCCAGAGTATTACCGTAAACAGTACGAAGAGAACACCAAG
>JAZTZQ010000016.1:0-3435 GCA_045637565.1 Candidatus Nanosyncoccus sp.
TACCTACTATAGCTCAGCTGCCGGTACTTCTGGTTCTGAATCTGCCGGTACTTCTATCTGCCCCACTAACTGGACTTTGCCAACCAGCGGTACTACTACTAAAGATTTCGGTACTCTTTCTAGAAGTTATGATGGGAGCGGTGAAAACCAATCAGGCACCGGTACCGGTGACATCATGAGCAATCGTTTTAGAACCTTCCCCAATAACTTCCTTTACTCCGGCTACTTCGATGGTTCGTCTGCGAACGATCGTGGCTCGTACGGCTACTATTGGAGTAGGTCGGCGAACAGCTACCGCTACTCTTACTACCTGACCCTCTACTCTACGAACTTGTACCCGTCCTACTACAATAGTAAGGGCTACGGCTTTAGTGTCCGTTGCTTGTTAGGGAGTTAATTCTATCTTTATTTGCATGACTGTTTAATATAGGGGAGTCGTTTTTTTGGATTATAAGTGGTGTGTTTTTACGTGATTTGACGGATTTTGTTTACACATAGTATAATGGGAATAATTAATGGAGGAACTATATGAAAAAATATATAGCGGAGTTCATCGGCACGATGGTGCTGGTGCTGATTGGCTGTGGTACAGCCATGGCAGTGGGGTGCGATCCGGCGGCGGGGAGCGGGTATATCCTGACGGCGTTTGCGTTTGGGTTGGGGCTGCTTACAATGGCGTATTCGATCGGTAACATATCGGGGTGTCATATTAACCCGGCGGTGTCGATTGCGATGTTGGCGTCTAAAAAGATGTCGGGGAAGGATTTTTGTGGATATGTGGTAGCTCAGGTGCTAGGAGCATTGGCTGGTGCGGGGGTGCTCGCGTTAATCTTTAATGGGGCTGGAATTGTAGATGCAACGGGTGGATTTGGCGCGAATGGGCTAGCTGGAGTGAATGAGAATGCGTGGATTGGGCTGCTCGTAGAGATTCTGCTTACGTTTGTGTTCGTGATTTCGATTCTCGGGGTGACTTCGGAGAAGGCGAAGCATGGTAATGTGGCAGGGATTGTGATTGCTTTGTCGCTCGTGGCGGTGCATATTTTAGGTATCGGGCTGACTGGTACGAGTGTGAATCCGGCGAGATCGATTGGTCCGGCTTTGGTTGCAGCGTTTGGTGGCAATGGAGCACCGATGGGAGCCGTGTGGGTATTTATCGTGGGTCCGCTTGTGGGCGGATTGATCGCGGCGTGTGTGTATAAGGCGCTCGAAAGAAAGTAATCGAAGATAGCCGGTGCCCTGTAACCAGGATGTAGGATGCGGGGCATTTTGGTTGACGGCGAAGGCGCTAACTTGCTATAATTATTAATAATAAATTAAAGGAGGCTTTATGGCGGAAAAAAACAACAAAAACATGATAATCGGAATTGCGGCGGCAGTGATTGCGGTGATTGTAATTGTAGTAGGGGTAATAATTGCAAAAAACAATAGCGGTAACAATGCTAATGACGGAAATGGCGAAACCGAGCAAACTGGAAAGGTAGATAAGGCGGATTTTTCGGATGTTGATGTGAGCGTTGGATATGGCGATTATGATACAATGTTTGCTCAGGCTAAGGCGATTCAGAATGGCGAAATGACTGGGAAGGTGATTCAAATTGACGGGGTGGTTTCGCATCCTATGAGCAAGTATTCAGTTGGTGAAGAGGATGAGAGCGGTAAGTTTATCGGAACAGAGTTCGTGATAGAGGGGACGGATGAGAGTGATTATCCTGAGGACGGTATGCATGTGATAGTAACTGGTCAGGTGATTGAGAAAGAGCCATTGTACTTTGTGATTAAGACCACGCCGGAATATGTGGAAATACTAGAAGATGTTGAAAGTGACGTGACGGGAGGTGATGAAGTCGAAATAGAGACGATAGAGGACGAAACGATTGAGGAATAATTATTGGAAGATATATTTGCGTGAAGTTGTTACGGTGTACATGGCGTTGACCCCAGGAGAGTTATGTGCTATAATGTGACGTATGATAACAAAAGAGAATAAAGATAAGGCTATTGCCAAGGTTGCCCGTAACAAGGCGGATGTTGGTTCTCCTGAAGTACAAGTTTCGATTCTGACTGAGCGGATCAAAGAAGTGACCGAGCATGTCAAGAACAACAAACATGACTTTATGGCCAAAAGAGGTTTGATGCAGATGGTTGGGAAGCGGAAGAAGCTTCTGAAGTATCTGGAAGAGACTGATTTTGAGCTGTATAAGAAGACCATCTCGAAACTAGGACTAAGGAAATAGTAAAGAAAACCCGCCTGAGACAGGCGGGTTTTTGTTAATTTGTGTTGGTGGAATCTCGTAAGGTGATAGCGTTGGTATCAAACTGAGCCAGGAAACTGGCCAATTCTTTGAATTGGTTTTTGATTTCTGGGGTGACATTGTTACCTTTGTAGCTGATACCATGTTCAATGGAAGCCCACAAGTCCATGGCCTTGGAACGGATTTGGATTTCGACGGAGACCGTACTGGTCTGGCCGTTGAAGTAAAGTTCTCTTTGGACTAGGAGATGCAGGCTGCGGTAGCCATTATCCTTGGGCTCTGAAACATAATCCTTGATGATGATTGTGTTGAGTCGGAGCCTGGTTTTGATGGCTTCGGCGACTTTGAAAATGTCATCTTCGAAAAGTGTGACTATACGAATGCCAGCGACGTCGTGGATATTGTTCCGGATATTATCGATGGTGAATCTTATTTTCTTTTTCTGACATTTTTCTCTGATGGACTCATATGATTTGACGCGAGATTCTACGGAGTCGATTGGTGATCTGGCACCGGTTAGTTCTATCTCGGCGAGATAATCATAGATGCTAGTTTTGACGTGCTCCATGGCGCGTTCACACATTGTGGCGTATTCGGCATATTCTTGGGCTATTCCCATGTAAAATTCCTCCTTGTAAAGAACTGTAGCTTGTAAAGCTGACTTGTCTATATTATAGCATACTTTGCTTAAAATGTCAAGATTTGGTATAATAAATATAACATTAACAATAGGGAAGACGGCAGATATGATTAGTGAAATCGTCAGATAATACCTGCTGAGGACCTTCCGCGACTAACGAGGAGCGGGGGAGCGAAGCGCCACCCGTAACGACGGGCTGGCGCGAGCAAGTCCGAAGCTGGTATTATTGGTGATTTCGCTGACGATATCTGATGTTTTCCCGAGAAAGGAATATTTTTATGGAAATTATTAACCCTAATGGTAAGAAAACGGTGAGGGTTTCGACCGAATGGCTGGGAAGAGAGCTTTCGCTTGAGGTGAACCGAGTGGGATTTCGGACGACTTCTTCGGTACTAGTACGGTATGGGGACACTGTGGTGCTTGGCTCGGTGGTGGTGGGGACCAAGCCTGTGGTGCAGGATTTCTTCCCATTATCAATCGATTATGAAGAGAAGTGGTATGCGGCGGGGAAGATTTCGGGGTCGCGATTTATTAAGCGTGAGG
>JAZTZQ010000017.1:0-16647 GCA_045637565.1 Candidatus Nanosyncoccus sp.
TAGGATTCTGTAGCATCGGTGACTTTAGTTAGTTTCATGGACCAGTTTGAAGTAGTATCTCCCGAAGCATAGGCTTTAGTTGCTATTGCACCACCAGTATTAGTACCTACTAGTTTAGTATGGTTTTCTGAATCATATGAATTACCAGTGTATCCTATAGCATAGATAGAAAAGCCATTATCATCATTGCATATAGCAGTCAGGGTGGTTTTACCGATGCCGTTTTCGTATTCACTACCAGTTGCTCCAGAATAAGTACCTGGGTCTAATGTAGCAGTATGAGCAGTATTTTCACCAGTCATGGTACAGGCGATGGGGACAGTGAGACTAACTGTATCGGTAGAATCGGTGTTAGCTGAGACAATACTAGAAGATAGTAATATAGTTGATAATAACGTGGCACTACATAGTGCTATTGATATATATATATATATATATATCAGAAGAGGGGTTAGTCTTATGCATAAACTTATTCATGAAACTAGTATAGCATAGTTTTTATGGTTTTAATGCAAAATAGAATAATAAATTAAATAATACAATATTGTTTAGTTTAAGTAATAGAGGTGTTACCTATTTTACAGAGAATAGAACTTTTATGGCTATCCACAAAACGCTAATGTCATGCTTTTATTACGAATGGGGTTGTAAATAATACGATAGTATGTTTAGATGTAGCTGGGTTGGAGAAGATTAGTTTGTGAGTTATATAGATTCCCCTTAAGCTGAGCGAATCACGACCACAATAGGTGCGGTGGATTCGCTCTCACGTGGGGGGATTTATACATGATGATTCTAGATAATCTAGGAAAACCTCCCCAAAGTATAGTTAATAAAAACAAACACTTTAGAAGGAGGAAGTATGGAAGTAGAAATCTATTTTAGGTTCAAACTCATACGGAAGCCGAAAACTAAAAAAGTTACTGTCACCCTTGAGGGCGAACAGTAACTATCCTAACCCAGTAGGGTTCTAGGTCCCTACTCCCTGCCACTATTATAACAAATAGTGGCAGGGTCCGCAAGCAGTTTATGTTTATTATTCCACCGAGAGAATTTTGGCGGAGCCGAGTTCGAGGTGAAGGAGGCGCTGATTCTTGGAACCGCGGTAGCGGAGGCTCAAGTCGCGCTGCTTCAGAATGAAGGGGCCGTCGATGAGGGCGTCGAGAGATTTCAAGAATTCCCAAGGGGCGCCGCCGTATTCTTTGATGATTTCGTAGGTAAAACCGGAGAAGCTCCAGACGTTCCAGCCGAGCTCTTTCCTTACCCAGTCGGCGAGTTCTTTGCATGCTTTTGCTTGAACGAAGGGTTCGCCGCCGCAGAAGGTGAGACCGGCTTGGCCTTTGAACTCTTTTAGACGCTTTTTGATTTCGTCGAGCTCGATAAGGAAGCCGGCTTCGTAGTCCCAAGTTTCGGGGTTCTGGCAGCCGGGACAGTGATTGGGGCAACCCTGGGTCCAGACTACGGCGCGGAGGCCGTCGCCATTTACGATGTTATCGTGTTCGAGTGGGCCGCTCAGCCGGATGAAACCGGCTGGCGTTTCGAGCTGGCGAGAAATCTTTTCGAGTGAAATTTTGTGATAATCCATATTGTTCCCTTGTGCTCGTATAGTACCTTTCTCGACTCGCTCGCGCCAGCCCGTCGTTACGGGTGGCGCTTCGCTCACCCCGCTCCTCGTTAGTCGCGGACGGTCTCGAAAGGTACTATACCGAGCGCCATTAAACTATTACTTATCACCTTTCGCGCAGGAGCAGACTTTCTCGAACGGGAGGTCGCCTTCGAGACGGCCGCAGTGTGGACAGCGGTCACCGGTGATGATGCCGGAGAAGCCACAGACAGGGTCGCGATCTACTGGGTGGTTGACAGAGCCGTAGCCGATGCCACAGTCGTGCATTTTGCGGATGACGGATTCGAAGGCGGCGATGTTTTGAGATGGGTCGCCATCGAGTTCGATGTAGGTGATGTGGCCGGCGTTACAGAGATTGTGATAGGGGGCTTCGATTTCGATTTTATCGAAAGCACTGATTGGATAATAAACCGGTACGTGGAAGGAATTAGTGTAGAATTCCCTGTCGGTGACGCCTGGGATTTTGCCGAATTCTTTGCGGTCAATCTTGGTGAAGCGGCCGGCGATGCCTTCGGCTGGAGTAGCGAGAAGGCTGAAGTTGAGCTTATACTTCTTGCAGTATTCGTCGCATTTTTCACGCATATGAGTGATGATGTCGAGACCAAGTTCACGGGCGTCTTCGTCTTCGCCGTGGTGTTTGCCGACCATGGCGACGAGAGTTTCGGCGAGGCCAATGAAGCCGATACTTAGAGTACCATGCTTGATGACATCACGCAGTGTGTCGTTCCAGCCGAGTTTCTCGGAGCCGAACCAGTTCCCTTGCCCCATGAGGAATGGGAAGTTACGGACGTGTTGGTTAGCTTGGAATTCGAAACGCTCGAGGAGTTCGTCTTTTACGAGGTCCATTTTTTCGTCGAGTTCTTTGTAGAAACCGTCCCAGTCGGCTTCTTTGCGCTCGCCGAGACAGATACCATGCTTGATGCCGATGCGGACGAGGTTCACCGTGGTAAATGAACAGTTGCCACGACCAGTGACGATACCGTCAGACTCTGGGAAGACACTGGCGAAGACGCGGGTGCGGCAGCCCATGGTGGCGATTTCGGTACGGTAGTCACCCTTCTTGTAATACTTGAGGTTATACGGAGCATCGATGAAACAGAAGTTCGGGAAGAGACGCTTGGCGGAGACTTCCATGGATTTCTTGAAGAGGTCGTAGTTGGGATCTTCGGGATTGTAGTTGATTCCCTCTTTGACTTTGAAAATGCTGATTGGGAAAATCGGCGTCTCGCCTTTGCCGAGGCCATTTTCGGTGGCTTCGAGGAGGTATTTACTGACAAGGCGGCCGGCCGGGGAGGTGTCGGTACCAAAGTTGATTGAAGTAAATGGGACCTGAGCGCCAGCACGGGAGTGCATGGTGTTGAGATTATGGACGAAGCCTTCCATGGCCTGGAGGGTTTCGCGTTCGACGTCTTCATTGGAGGAGTCGACGACTTCTTTGGGCCATTTGGCTTTGACGAGCTTGTCGTCGTCGCCGTATTCGTAGGAATCTTTGACATCGAGGTCTAATTTCTTGCCGGTGAACTTGTTGTATTTCTCGAGATTCTTCTTCAATGCTTTTCTAAATGATTTATTAACGCCTGGGGCCATAGCGTAGTCGAAATTCGGGATGGATTGGCCGCCGTGCTGCTCGTTCTGGTTGGCTTGGAGCAGAATCGCTGCCAAGGCGCCGTAGGAGCTGATGGAATTAGGGGTGCGAAGGTGGCCATGACCGGTGTTGAAACCTTTCTCGAAGAGGATAAATGGGTCGGACTGACAGCAGGTCAGAGTACCAGTAGCATAGAAATCAAGGTCATGAATATGGATGTCGCCATTATCGTGGGCAGCAGCGATGTCGGGCCTTAGAAGCAAGGTCTTCGCAAAGACTTTGGAGCCCTCGGCGCCGAATTGGAGCATTTTGCCCATGGCGGAGTTGCCGTCGACGTTGGCGTTGGACCGCTTAACATCGGAATCTTCAGACGCATCAGCGTGGCTGATGGTGCGATAGATATTCATAAGATCGGATTTGGCTTCGCGGACGCGGGAGCGCTCTTGGCGATATTGAATGTATTCCCTGGCGGTCTTCTTGAAGCTGGATTCCATGAGAACTTCCTCGACGATGTCTTGGATTTGCTCGACACTGGGAGTCCTGGTCTTGATGGTCTCCTCGGCGCGCTTTAAGACTTTGTCGGTGATGGCTTTGGCGCGGTCGTATTTGAATTCCTCGGTGACAAGACCGGCCTTCGCGATGGCTTCGGTGATTTTGTCTGGATTGAAATTGACGATTTTACCGTCACGTTTTTTGATTTTTTTGAACATCGATACCTCCTTCGTACGTTCAGAAATTAAATGATTACGGTATAACTAACGTGAGGGCCCGATAGGTAATGCGATTTGGGTACTCACACTAGATATAGTGTCTGTAATTAAGTATAGACCACTAAATGTGGAAATGCAAGTGTTTTTTTGGCCGATTTTTGGATATTTTTTGAATATGTTTGATTCTGATTGGTGCGCAGAAGCCACGATAGGTTTTGTAGGGCTTTACGAGACTGCGCCTAGATTAGTGTTTGAGTTTACGAACACTACCGCGGATGCGAAGCAACTTGCAGGCCTCGCGGATAGCATCGTCGAAACTGCTGTGAATCTTGACCTTGCGGCCGAAGATACGTTTTAGCTCGGGTTTGATATCTTCGAGCTGAGCGTTAGCAAGAATGACCTCCTCCGGCACGATGTGTTTCTTGGCCGTGAACTGGTCGATGGATTGTTTGATTTCGGCAGACCCGAGTTCACCTTCGTCGATGCGCTCCGGCCAAGCGTCTATCTGCATGGTTTTGACCCGATGATTTTTGAGGGTAAAAAGAAAACCACGGTATGCCATGGTTTTAGTTAGGGTCTTGGTTGCAAGGACGAGGATTTGCTTCTTAGTAAAGCACTCCGGTTGCTTGAGCCTCAAGCCAACAAATTTCTGCTCGGGGTATTTGTGCTTGAAATAGTTCAGGCTAGTCGCCGACAAGAGGTGGTTGGCAATGACGATGAGGTCGACCGTACCGACGTAGGGTCGGAGCGCTGCATTGGCCAATGCTCTGGCGGTTTTGGGTTTGGTGAGATATTGTTCGGAGTGGCGCCAGTCAATCACGCGAATGACTTCGACCACGCCGACTTCTTCTTCGAAGCGGTCGGCGAGGAATTCCCCGCCGTAGCCGCAGTCGAGAATAGCAATTTTTAGCATAGTTATTCCTTTCTGGATAGATTAATAATGAGTTTTGTTTTTATCAGATGGGCTTTGCCTTTCGCAGACTTTACCCGTTTAGACATAAATCAAAAAAGCCCCCTCCTGGTGGCTTCTGCGCTGGTGGGTGATGAGGGGCTCGAACCCCCGACCTCCTCCGTGTAAAGGAGGCGCTCTAGCCAACTGAGCTAATCACCCATCGCTGTTTATAATTATAGCATAGATTGACAGAAAATGCTAGAGGATGGAGATTGTTAGATTTTTAGTCATCCGGTTCGAGAATGACGGTGTCTTGGTTTCTGTCGTAATAATAATGGAAATTGTAGTCAGTGCCAGAATCATCGGTAATAGTAAAGTAGTAGTTGCGACCCTTTTCACCGTTTAATTTCAAAGTGTAGCCTAAATCGTCGGAACGGATAATCTCAACGTCGCCCTTCCCTTCTCCGCTCCAATAGGTGACTGTGGCATTATCTCCAAAGGTAAACTCAGTAAACTCATCGTCGGCAGTGATATAGCTATTGCGGTATGTCTCGAAGGGCTCGAGTTTCATAGCGAGGACGACGAAGACAATGGCAGCGATTGTGGTGATGATTGTGGCGATGAGACGAGGTTGCCATTTCTTAAGAATTACGAGAATGAAAAGAATGGTGATGCCGAAGCAGTAGACGACAGAGATAAGATGGTTCGGGAAAGAATCAGCAAAGGTTTTGATATAATTAATACCTGTAAAGGCGAGGAGGGCAGTCATGGTGGAAAGAATAAGGCCGGAATACCACTTGTCTTTCTTGATATACCAACCAATAAAGCCGGCGGGGAGAGTGGCAAGAGTGATTTTGAACCAATATGGGTAATACTGGAAAATACCCCAGCCCATATGGCTAAACGGAACTTGGATAAGGTAGACGAGGGGCTGCGAAATGAGGAAGAAGACGAAAACCTTGAGGGCGGCTTCAAGGGGTTTCTTGCAGTTAATAATAATGAAAACCGCTGGAAGGACCCACCACTCTGGAGTGACAGCAATATCATGGAAGGAATTACCATCGGGGACGAGCATAGCCATGAGCGCAGTATAGATACCCATAATAATGGCAAAAATAACGATAGTCGGCCAAGTAAGATTCAACTCGCCGAAAATTCTACGGAGGATGCCTTGTGGTTTTGGAGTTGATTCGGTTGGTTTTTTCGATTTAATAGGTTTAATCGATGTAATGGTTGAATTAGTTTTATTTGTTGTCATGGTTTAATTATAGCAAGATTGATGAGAAATGGGTACGAGTGAGGTGAATTGAGCTACGAATAGTATAGGGCGTTAGTGGTATTGCATGATATAATCATCTCATGAAGCAACTTTTTACTATAGATTTGAAGGATTACAACCCAGATGGCAAAAAGATTTATCGTCCATCAGTCCGTGGGATTATTTTTGACAATAACGGGAATATTGCGATGATTTATAGTCGGAAGTTTCGGTTCTATAAATTCCCTGGTGGAGGAATTGAAGAAGAGGAGACGCACCTTGAGGCATTGGCGCGCGAGATTAAAGAAGAAACTGGCATGATGCTAATTCCGGAATCCGTAAAAGAGTTCGGTGAAGTACTTAAGATTCAAAATGGTGATAAATCCGGCAAGGATACTATCCATATTCAAAAGAATTATTATTACACCTGCAAAGTCAAGGAAGAAATCGGCGCGCAAGAATTGGACGACGATGAAAAAAAGTTGGATTTTGTTTTGAAATTCGTTCCAATTGATGAAGCTATAGCCGTGAATTCTGCGTTTGAGAGTGACGATGCGTTTATGAAACAGATGGCGGAACGTGAAAAGCGAGTTTTGGAGTTGATTAAAAAGAATTAAGAGAAGTTCTTGTGGTGGGGGGCGAATTGGGCAAGTATTAATACTATATAGAGAATATAATATAGTTAGGCCGCTTAAATATTGCAAAAAAGAAGCTCCTGCGGTAGGAGCATTACACCCCGTGCAAGAACTTCGATGCTCTTATTATATCAAATCAAAGCAATAACGTCAATAATTTGCCCGCACTTGTTTATAAAAAGTAAACTTCTGAGCCCTGGTAAATCCTTAACTTTATTCTTTAGTGCCCTCTGAATCGCCTCATCTTTTAGCCCTTTTACTCTAGAAGAGTCAATGATTACGTTGGGACTTTTTTCTAGTGCGCGCTTTACGTTGCGAATAATTTTCTTCGGGTTATCGGTAATTGGTGATTTTATTTCATATATCGTATTGTCTAGATAAATATCCGGAGTTTTTAGATTAGTTTCGGGAATAAATTCAACATAATGACCAGCCAACGCTAAAACTTTTGCCACCTTTTGTTCGTGTGGCCATGGATTGGCGTCTGCCGGTATAATAACTCTACCCAAATTAGTATTCTTACTGTTCATCCTCACACTCTATCACATATGTGAAAATTTTACCACCCCAATAAATGTAAAAGGAGGAGCTGCCGAGAAATCGATCATTTTACTGATTTGGATACGTCCTGGTGGGGGGGTTAATTCGCCAGGTTTTAACAGCTTATCGAGAGGATATTTAGGAGAAACTAGGAAAAATGCTATAATAAAAATATGGAGAAAATTAGAAACAATAAACCAGAGAATGATACTGGCTCAGATAATGAAGAAGAACAGCAATTGTTAAAAAAGACTTTTGGGCAAAAGGTTATTGAGGCTTTTAATCAAGAAGACGCCACCGAAAATACAGACGCAACGTATAAAAAGTATTTAGAAAATATTCGAGAAGAGAGAGCCCTTTTAGAGACGCTAAACATTGAAGAAAGATCTTATCAGGATTATATTTTTTACAAAGCAATCGAGGATAATCCAGAAGCAAGCCAATTCATAAAAAACATACCGGGTCTGGATACGAGCCAGCCCTTAATAGCGCAATTATTGAAAAAGAAAGAAGATGGTTCACGAGAACTTTCAGATGAAACTGTCGGCAATATCTTAGAATTTTACCAAAGTGTTCTAAAAAAAGAAGAAGAAAAGCTCGTAGGTGATGTCGAAAGAATACAATTAAGTTATGAAAATAACCTGAAAAAAAGAGTCGAAATGAGCCAATTGCCCCAAGCGTTATATGAAAACTACGAAAAAGCTAAGCAGAAAAATGGTGGCTCCATAGTGAGTGCTATTAAGCTATTTGATTTAAGGCCATTGGAAGATGAAGAAGCTTATTTCCCCGCCGGAGCAACCGCTTTTGTGCAATTTTTAAAAACAGATGAAATGGACGAAAAGGGCAAAATTATTAATTCTAAAAACACCGAAATACTATATAAAAAGGCTTTCCTAAAACAATTTCAAGAAGATATAATGGGGTCGTTAGAAATAATGTTAGCTCACGAAATGACACATATAATAGCCGGAAAAGAAGCTTCTTTCAATTTATTGCCAAGTGAAACTATAGGCACAAAAATTTCTGAATGGAAAAGGGATCCCGAGGAAAGAATTACGAAAGCATATCGAGAAGGCATGACCGAAGCAATTGGCCAAATGATTATGGATTCTAGCCCAGAATCCAGCAGTCGCGATTTAGATTATTACCTAACAAATAAAACCGGCGGCGAACAAGATGAGCGAGAATTTTTGGCGAGTTTGATAGAAATAGATAAACAAAATCATTCCAATGTCGATATGGCTGAGACGTTAGAAAAAATTATGTTAGAAGCTTATGCTGAAGAAAATAAAGATAAGTATGTGAATATCTTAAGAAAAAGACTTATCCATATATATAGCAATTTAGAAAAACTCGTGGAGGGTTCCTTGGAAAACGGCGAGATGTTGATGAATCGCATATTTCTCACTAGCTATACTGGGCAAGGCATAGAATTGGCTATGCGGCAAAGAATAAGAAAGCGTAAAAACATATAGTTGGGGATTTAACGGGCAAAGTCATAGGGGTAAATATGGTTTTTGACGCGTCTTTTTGCGACGAAAATGACATAAAATAGCCCTCTATTCTTGTGAGGGATTTAACAGACACTTACAGATTACGGAATAGCTGAAAACCATTTTATAACCTGAATGGTGGATCTTACTGGGCGTCATGTTTTCGCTAAAGCGAAAACATTCCCGCGGGGCGTCGCCTCGAATAATCCAAAGCAAGCCTTGGATTATTACTCGGCTCCTACCGCGTTCGAACCTGCGGTTCTCGCCCAGTAAATCCATTTATAGAAAATACCCAACCAGACGGTTGGGTATTTTCTATGGTGGATCTTACTGGGCTCGAACCAGTGACCTTACGAATGTGAATCGTACGCTCTAGCCAACTGAGCTAAAGATCCAAATGGTGTGATATAATTATACCATGGATTTAGAGAAATATAAAGAGGAACTATCAAGTATTGAGGAATTTCTGGCGCAGCCGGAAGCTTATGCGGACGCGGAGTTTGCCGCGAAGAGTAAGCGAGCGATGACACTCAGGGAGATTGTGGAGCTGAGTCAGAAGATTGAACAGTTGAAGAATAACCTGAAGGAGGCTGAGGAGCTCGTGAATGATGCGGAGCTTGGCGAGATGGCACGAGAAGATGCAGAGAAATTGAAGGTTGAGATTACTTCCGCGGAGGAGCTGCTCGAGGAGCTACTGATACCGCGTGACCCGGAGGATGATAAGCCAGCGATTGTGGAGATACGTGCAGGGGCGGGTGGCGATGAGGCTTCCCTGTTTGCTGGCGAGCTAGAGCGGATGTATATCAAATACGCGGAGCGACATGGACTGAAGTTCGAATTGATTTCGGAGAATCAGAATGAAGCTGGTGGGATGAAGGAAGTGATTTTTAAGATTTCGGGTGATAATGCGTACGGGCAGTTGAAATTCGAAGGCGGAGTACACCGCGTGCAGCGGGTGCCGGTGACAGAATCGCAGGGACGGATTCATACTTCGACCGTGACAGTGGCGGTGTTGCCGGAGGCGTCGGAACAAGACCTTGAGATTAAGCAGGAGGATTTACGCATTGATATTTATCGATCTGGCGGTCACGGTGGGCAAGGGGTGAACACGACTGATTCGGCGGTGAGGATTACGCATCTACCGACGGGGATTGTAGTAGCGATGCAAGATGAGCGGAGTCAGCAACAGAACCGAATTAAAGCAATGAACGTGCTACGAACGAGACTGCTCGAGAAGAAGAAAGAAGAAGAACGCAAGAATGCTTCGGAGGCACGGAAATCTTTGATTGGGACTGGGGACAGAAGCGAGAAGATTCGGACGTACAATTTCCCGCAAGATAGAGTGACAGATCATCGAATTCATTATTCACGGTCGAATATACCAGCGGTGATGGATGGCGATATTGATGACATAATCACAGAACTCACCAGGCATGAACGAGAATTCACGACAGAAAAATAGCCCTAGGCGGGTCCTGGCTAAACCTGTTTTTTCGGATGCGGGACTTGAATTTTTAAGCACGTCATACACTGGGACGCGGGCAGAACCGTCCTTTCAGGACGAACCTGTCCGGTCCGTCAGGAATATACGTGTTAAAAATTCAAATCAGAACTTTATGCATCCGAAAAAACAGGTTACAGCCACCCGCCTAGTGAATTTCTATGGATATGATTTCATCATTACGCCGGATGTCTTGATTCCCCGTCCGGAGACGGAGATGATGGTGGACATGGTGCTGAGTTTGGCCGGTAAGCCGTACCTGCCTGGAGTGAAGCCGGGCGAGGCGGTGCTGCCGGAGGATATGACGATTCTGGATGTAGGGACGGGGTCGGGATGCGTGGCAGTGAGTTTGAAGTTGGAATTACCGCAGGCTACCGTGGTAGCAAGTGATGTGTCAGAAAAGGCACTAGCGGTAGCACGAGAAAACGCTACGAGATTGGGGGCAGATGTGGAATTCGTACAGGCGGATTTGTTGGACAGAATAGTGGCTCAGCCAGATATCGTGGTGGCGAATTTGCCATATGTGGATGAAAATTGGGAGTGGATTGATAAGGAGGCGCTAGGTAAAGAGCCAAGTTTGGCACTGTATGCCGAGGATGGAGGATTAGCGCTGATTAAACGGCTGATTAATCAAGTAACAGAAAGAGGGATTCGGCATTTGGTGCTCGAGGCGGATCCGTGTCAGCGTGAACGGATTGCAAAGTATGCCGAAGAAAAAGGTCTCACGGTAAACCAGACTCGAGGTTTTATACTGCACCTATGCTAATCTCTGGACGGGTCCTGCCGGACCTTCTCTTCCCCCAAAATTGGCGGCAATTTTGGGGGTCCCCTCCAGGTCCGTCACCCGTCCATGCTTTACTTATCAGAAGAATAGCCTTCTAGGGTGACGTTGATCGCGATTTCCTTCCCTTCGCGGATGACGGTGAGCTGGACGGTGTCGCCTGGCTTGTATTCACTAATGAGATCCGGAAGCGAACCGGCAGCGCCAACTTTGACGCCATTCACGGCAGTGATGATATCCTTATCCTTGAGACCAGCTTTGTCGGCAGGGCTGCCTTTGACGATGGCGGAATAGGCGGACGGACTGTAGAGGTAGGCGCCACTAGTGACAGGAAGGTTGTTTTGCTTGGCGGACTCGGCGGTGATGGTCATGGAGTAGACGCCGAGGTAGGTGCGTTTGGCTTTGCCGGTTTCGACGAGTTGGGCAAGCATGCCTTTGACGCTAGAAATCGGGATAGCGAAGCCCATGTTCTCGGCGCTGGCGCTGGTTGCGGTGTTGACACCGATGACTTCGCCGGCGGCATTAACAAGTGGACCACCAGAATTGCCGGAATTGATGGCGGCGTCGGTCTGGATGAGATCAGAGAGAGTCTCGGCGTTATAACCGGAGCCGTCGGATGCTGTGACGGAGCGACCGGTGCCGGAGATAATGCCGGAAGTGACGGAGTTCTGGAATTCGCCGAGGGCGTTGCCAATGGCGATGACTTGCTGACCGACGTTGATAGTCTTGGAGTCGCCAAGGGTAGCGGCAGTGAGGTCGCTGACGTCTTTGATTTTGAGGAAGGCGATGTCGTTCATGGGGTCTACGGCGACCACTTCGACGTTTTCGTAGCTGGTGCCGTCGTCTAGGACCACGGTGACTTTGGTGGCGCCGTTGATGACGTGTTTGTTGGTAAGGATATAGCCGTCGCTAGTCACGATGATGCCGGTACCGGCGGCGGAGCCGGTGTAATCTTGGCCGAAGAAATTGGTGGTTTTGGTTGAAGTAATGATGGATACGACACTTTTGGAGACTTTGTCGGCAATGTCGGCGATAGAGCCTTCGGTGAAATTGGCGGAATTGCCGTCTTGACCACTACTTAAGAAAGTGATGGGGGTGTTGGACTTCTCGAAACCGAGCCAACCAAGTACGAGACCGCCGGCGCCAAAAGCTAGCGCTAGGACTGACAGAATAATAGCGAGTTTGTTCTGAGTGGGCACAGGAGCTGATTTGGAATCTGTTTTGGACGCGGATTTTTCCGTGACGGAGCTCTTGGATTTGGGAAGTTCGATGCTAGACGGTGCGGACGAGTCATGTTCAACCGGCGCGTCAGCTGGAACCGATTCTTTAATGTTTCCTTCAGAAATTTCACCCTTTGATGATGTTGTCATGTTTACCTCCTTAAATATTAAATATTGGGTTACTAAACCATAAAACGATAATGCCGATGAGGGCTGCACCAAATAGTACCGGGCCAATGATATGTTTGAAACGGAAATCGTCCTGGTATTTGATGATCATTTGGCGGGCGTAATTATAGACGAAGGCGAAGATGGTCAGGATAATAGCGAGTTGCGGAATGCGAATGCCGGTGTTGCCGAAGGTGTAGATGATGGACCACGAGTGGCAGAGCCAGGCGACCTCGGCGAAGACGAGGCCACAAACGAGGGTGGAAAGAGTGAAATTGTGGTCGCTGGTTTGTGAAAGGACGTGGCGACTACCAGCGTAGCCGATGAGGAAGGCGAGTAAAGTGATGACGATAGAATTAATGTTGGCCGACATGATGGTGGTGGCGGAAATGCCGAGAAAGACTGCGACGAGGGATTGGATAAGAGTCGCGTTCTCGGATGAGAGTGGCTTGATGATGAGGAGCCAGATGCAGTAAATCGCCATAAGGATGAAGTCAACTGGGAGGAAGGAGGAGCCGGCGTAATATGTGAGCAGTACGACGCTGAAGCCGACGATGATATCGACTAAGTTAGACTTGATATTGAGAAGCAGAAAGCGAGAACGGACGGCGAAAACGCGCCATTTGGAGAGGAGGACTAGGATGAGGCCCAACACTGGACTGCTGGACAAAACCGTGATGAGAACCGCGCCAACACCGAGGAGTAAGTTTAGAAAGATGTGCACCATGGTGCTAGCGATGTTGCGTGATTTACGTGCTAATATGAAATCTGCCATATTCTTATATTATACCAGATATTTTAAAGGAAACTTAAAAGATGCTTATTAATATAACACAAGCAGGGTTTTTGATAATAATAGACTGAATGGTGTTATAATAGACACTATGGAACAAATGGAACCGAAGTTTTTTCAGAAGCATCCGCTGCTGAAGGATTTACTCAGTTTAGCTGGGTTTATTGTGGCGGTGGTATTAGGTACTTTGTTTTTGAATACGTTTATTTATCGGTCGTACAATGTGGTGGGGGGTTCAATGGAGAATACTTTGCATGGGGATGACCGGGTGATTGTAAATCGGGCGGCGGTGTCGTGGGCGCATTTTACTGGAAACGAGTACGTGCCGGAGCGAGGACAGATTATCGTGTTTTTGAATGAAGATGAAGCAAAGGTGGCAGAGTATAAGGCGGCGGGCGTGGAGCATCCGATGACGTGCTCGGTGCCGTCGAATGTAAAGGACCAGTATATTATTAAGAGGGTGATTGCCTTCCCTGGTGAGCGGGTGACGGTGAAGGATGGCGTGATGAAGATTTATAATGACGACCATCCGGATGGATTTGTATATGATGAACAATGGAGGACATCAGAAACGGATGGGCCGAAGGAACATACTTCGGGAGAAGTAGATACAGTGGTGCCGGATGGTGAGCTCTTCGTGTCGGGTGACAACCGCGAGGGCTCAAACTCGTGGGATTCGAGAAATGGACTCGGGACAATTCCCTATTGCCGAATTATCGGACCAGTCATACTAAGGCTGTTCCCGCTTGATAAAATTCGGACGTTCTAGAATAAGTAGCCTAGTGAGAGTGCTATTTAACAGCTTGGACTTCTAAATTGTAAGACTTGCAACACAGGGCAAGAAAAAATCTCCTTATTCGCCCTTCGGGCTGGGGGAGATTTTTTCATTGCTGGGTTGCAAAGCTTACAATTTAGAAATCTGGTCTAAATCTCATTATGCTGTTAAATAACACTCTCACTAGGCTACTTTTTTCAGGCGTTCGACGAGTTCTTTTAAAGCGGTTTCGGATTTGCAACGGAAGGTGAGAGACTGAGCATTGATGCGGGCGACGGCATTGTACTTGGCGGAGAGGGTGTCTTCGTCTTTTTTCTGCATGATGGATTTCACGGCGGCGGTGCTGGATTTCGGCTTAGTCATGGCGAAGTAGCGTTCGACTTTGCGAGCGGTCCAGCCTTCTTCGACGATTTTGGGGAGGACTTTCTTGATGGTCTTCTCGTCGCGGGAGACGAGTGGGCGCATGACACCTTCGGTGAGGTGCTCTTTAACCATGACTTTCTTGGCGGATTCGGGGAGGGTGAGGAGCCTCAGGGTGTTCTGGACGGTTTGCTCGGATTTGCCTACCTTGGCGCCGATTTCTTCGGTGGTGAGGTTAAACTGGTTCTTGAGCTTGGCGTAAGCCGTGGCAAGTTCGATGGCGTTCAGGTCTTCCCTTTGGGCGTTTTCGATGATAGAGAGTTCGAGACGATTCTGGGAGTCTAGAGTGCGGACGATAGCAGGGATTTTGTCAAGACCGGCTATTTTACTGGCACGCCAACGGCGTTCGCCAGCGACGATTTTGTACTTGCCGTCTTCTTTCGTAACGACGATAGGTTGCAGGACACCATGTTCCTTAATGGAAGCGGCGAGAGCTTCGATGGCTTCCTCGCTGAAATCGCGGCGGGGTTGCTCTTCGTCACGGACGATGTCGGTTAGCTTTAATTGCTTGAGCTCGCTGGAACTCTTGTCTTCGCTGGCGGTTAAATCGAATTCCTCGTCGACCAAGTCGGTGGGGATGAGGCTTTCGAAACCGCGACCTAAACCTTTACTCATTTGGTTCTCTCCTCTAATTCTTTGGCGAAGGCTTTGTAGGCCTTGGCGCCTTTGCTAAACTTATCGTAAGCGCCGACTGGCACGCCATGACTCGGGGCTTCGGCGACGCGGACGTTGCGCGGGATGGTAGTGTTGAAGGCAAGTTGCTTGAAGTATTTCTTGATTTCGTTATAGACTTGGATGGAAAGACTGGTGCGCTTGTCATACATCGTAGCGAGAACACCGAGAAGTTTGAGGCTAGGGTTGGCTTGTTTCATGACGAGTTTCATGGATTCAAGTAGTTGAGCGACACCCTCGAGGGCGTAGAACTCAGTCTGGACCGGCAAAAGAACATAGTTTGACGCAATCATACCGTTCACGGTGAGGAGGCTGAGGGATGGTGGGAGATCGATAACAATATAGTCGTAATTGTCTGCTACGGTGCGCACGGCGTCGCGAAGGCGAGTGAATTTCTTTTGTTGGGAGGTGATTTCGACTTCGGCGTTGGCAAGCTCAGGAGTAGTAGGGGCAAGATCGTAACGCTTATACTTGGTGGGTGTGATAACCTGGGACAACTCGGCATTACCGAGTAGGACGTCGGTCATGGTGGCTTTCAGAGCGGCTTTGTCGATATTGAGGCCGGAGGTGGCGTTACCCTGAGGGTCGAAGTCGATAAGTAAGGTCTTGAATTTGTCCTTGGCGAGGTAATAGCAGAGGTTGACCGCCGTAGTGGTCTTCCCCACGCCGCCTTTTTGGTTCGTAACACAAATTACCTTCGCACTCATAATACTTAAGATTATAACACAAAAATTGCTAAAAAAAGAAATAAACTTAGTCTCACTCGCGTTGACTTCACGCCGTGTTATTTTTTACAACATTTCCCTCAATCCTCGCCTCGATCAAGTTATCAGACTTGCTTCGCAAATCTGTAACTTTACTCGCCTCGGATGAGGAAAGGTTGTAAAAACTAACCGGGTTCGTCAAATACTCGCTCGATCTAAGTTTATTTCTTTTTTAACCGATTTTGGTGATTTCGATTTCGGTGTATTTCTGGCGGTGGCCAGTTTCTTTGTGGACGCGCTTCTTGGCTTTGTAGCGAATAACGCGGATTTTGTCACCCATAACCAAGGGCGTTTTGACTTTAGCTGAAACTTTTACGCCCTTTACTGTAGGTGTGCCGACGGTGGTTTTGTCGCCATCGGTTACGAGTAAAGCGTCAAGTTCGAGCTCTTTAGTGCCTGCCGGGAGGAGGTCCACCCGTAGGGTCTCTTGTTCGGCGACGAGATATTGTTTCCCGCCAACCAATATGACTGCTTTTTTCATATTATTCCTTTAATTAACTCCTATTATTATAACATATCAATCTGGATTTGAAAACCCCCGCTAGCAAACGGGGGTTTAGCGGTCTGGGTTATTTTTTAGGTTTTGGTTTAGTGTCTTCTGGTGCGGAAGTTTCCTTTTCGCCGTCGGTTGGGATAAAGTCGGATCGGAGCGATGTCGGTCTGTGAGCCAAGGAGGTGCATCAAGGATTTGTCTTCCTAAGACCGCTTGGCCTCCGACTTGCTAGCAAACGGGGGTTTAGCGGTCTGGGTTATTTTTTAGGTTTTGGTTTAGTGTCTTCTGGTGCGGAAGTTTCCTTTTCGCCGTCGGTTGGGATA
>JAZTZQ010000018.1:0-7570 GCA_045637565.1 Candidatus Nanosyncoccus sp.
ATTATAGGGCAAGTGAGCAGGATGAGGACTATTTGTATATTAATGGGGTAGTTGGAGGTTCTGAGGGTATTCCAAGTTTTTTGAATACATCTACTGAAGAGTATTGGCTTGGTGGATTGCATAGATTGGTACAAGGTAGAGAGCCTGCTTTAAGGGCTAGTATGGGGACTCTGGTGACTACAATTGATGGTTATGAATATTATTATAGCCATCCTCAAGCGATACAATCAACTAATGAACAGGATTATGAGCTAGAGTTAAAGACCGTTGATTCCATACAACGGATGCTTACTGATGCGAATAATTTCTCGAAGATTTAGACAGAGATTAAAAGGTGAATTAGCACTCTTGACGTGGGAGTGCTAATTTGCTACAATAGAGGTATAAGGACGAAGTGGTATAAGAAAGCCTGGAAATGTCGTCTGAAGAGAGGAATTTATTTTATCATGCAAGAAGAATTTAGTGAAATTATGAATAAGTTGTCTGAGAATGCGAGGTTTGCACTCCAGAAGTCGGATTATTATGCGAAGCGGAATAACAACGGCTATATGGGGACGGAACATTTGCTACTCGGGATTATGTCGATGGATAATTCGACGGGTGCGAAGATGCTTAGGGAAGAGGGAGTGACGACTGAGGAGGTCGAGAAGGCCCTGAATAAGGTAGCAGTGGAAGTGCCAGGGTCGGATATGGCGATGATGTCGCTATCGGAGGCCGTGGTGTTGTCACTTCGGATGGCGCAGAACTATACGCGCGATCAAGGGCTCACGGTGATTGGTACGGAGCATATATTATATGCACTGCTTAGCCAGCCGAATTCGCGGGCGGCTCTGATACTCACTGGGCTGAAGGTGGATAACGAGAAGGTGCTAGACGAAATCGAGAAGTTGGTCGAAGAGCAGACTAAGGATGAAAAACTGAAAGCTGAAAAAGCCAAATATATGAACCGGAAGCAGCTGAAGTTTTTGACGCGGTACGGGAAGGATTTGACGGAAGAGGCTAGGCAAGGGCATCTAGATACAGTGATTGGCCGCGAGAATGAGATTGAACGCGTGGTAACGGTGTTATCGCGACGCACAAAGTCTAACCCGGTGCTGATTGGTGAGGCTGGTGTAGGTAAGACGGCGATTGTAGAAGGGCTCGCGACGCGGATTGCGAAGATGGAAGTGCCAGGGAATTTGATTGGTAAGCATATTTATCAGGTCGATTTGTCGTCGCTGGTGGCAGGGACGAAGTTTCGTGGGGAGTTCGAGGAGAGGATTAAGGGGGTGATTGATGAAGCGATTAGTGATGATTCAATACTGCTCTTTATTGATGAGATACATTTGCTATGTGGGGCGGGGTCGAGCGAAGGCTCGATGGATGCGGCGAATATTTTGAAACCAGCGCTCGCGCGTAACACGATTAATCTGATTGGTGCGACGACTTTGGATGAGTATCGTAAAACGATCGAGAAGGATAAAGCTTTGAGCCGGCGGTTTCAGACGGTGATGGTGGAGGAGCCGAGCGCGGCGGTGACTTTGCGCATCTTAAAGGGGATTAAGTCGCATTACGAGAAACACCATGGGGTAGTGATACCGGATGCCTGTCTCGAGACGGCGATTACAATGGGACAGAGGTATATTAATGACAGATTTATGCCGGACAAGGTGATTGACATTATTGATGAGGCGTCGGCGATTTGCAAGGTGGCGGCGGACAAGAAGGGCGGTAGTAAATACAAGAAGATGAAGATTGAGCTTACGACTCTCGAGAAAAAGATTGAGGAGGCGGCCGAGGCGGAAGACTACGAGAAGGCGGCGGAATATAAGACCGAGAGCGAGCGGCTGAAGAAAGAGATTAAGAAACTCGAAAAATCGGGCGTGAAGGCAAATGTGAATCCGAAGTTGACCGAAGAAAACCTCGCGACAGCAGTGTCACTGAAGACTGGTATTCCGGTGTCGAAAGTACACGGTAATGAGATGAAGATGTTGCTGCACCTAGAAGATGAGCTGAAAGAATCGGTGATTGGGCAGGATGAAGCGGTGGATGCAGTAGCGAAAGCGATTCGGCGCGGACGTTCGGGAATTACGGATTCGAGGAGGCCGATTGGTTCGTTCCTGTTTATGGGACCGACGGGTGTGGGCAAGACGGAACTTGCGCGAGTGATTGCGCCGGAAGTGTTTGGGGCTGAAAATGCGCTTGTAAAAATCGACATGTCGGAGTTTGGCGAGAAACATAACGTATCGCGACTAGTGGGGGCGCCAGCGGGGTATATCGGCTATGACGATGGCGGAAAACTGACTGAGGCGGTGCGACGGAAACCATACTCGGTGGTGCTGTTTGATGAGATTGAGAAGGCGCATCCAGATGTGTTTAATTTGCTACTCCAAATTCTGGAAGATGGTGTACTGACGGATGGGCAAGGGAATAAGATTAAGTTCAACAATACAATCGTGATACTAACGTCGAACCTGGGGTCGGCGGACATGTACCGTGAGAGCGAACTCGGGTTTACGGCGAAGACGGCGAAGGACAAGAAGGCGCTGGAGCAGGAATACGAGGAGAATAAATCGTATGCAATGAAGGCGCTCAAGAAGGTGATGCGACCGGAGCTGATTAACCGGCTGGATTCGATACTGGTATTCCATGCTTTGACACGGAAGAACGTGGAGCGGATATTCGATAATTTGATGGAAGATTTGAAGAAGCGACTGGCGACGAAAGGAATTGGGCTGAAGGTGGATGAGTCGGCGAAGAAACATTTGATTGATGAAGGATATGACCCGAAAAATGGTGCACGTCCCTTAAGGCGGAAGATTGAAGAGGAAGTGGAATCGTTGCTTTCGGAAGAGATCATTGCGGAGCATTTGAAGAAAGGTGATATACCAACCTTGAAATATGTTAATAAGAAGTATAAATTAGTAAAGGAGTAATATGACAAAAAACTATTTAGTGCCTACAGTGGTGGAAGAAACGAACAAGGGGGAGAGGGCGTATGATATTTATTCGCGCCTACTTAACGATCGGATTGTGTTCTTGGGGGAGGATGTGAATTCACATACGGCGAATTTGGTGGTGGCGCAGCTATTATACTTGGCGCATGAGGACCCGAAGAAACCGATTAAGCTTTATATTAATTCGCCTGGCGGGTCGGTGTATGATGGGCTCGCGATTATTGATACGATGAATTATATCGAACCGGATGTGGAGACGATTGGAATTGGGTTGCAGGCGTCGATGGGGGCAATGTTGCTATCGTCTGGTGCGAAGGGTAAGAGGTATTGCCTACCGAATGCACGGATTATGATTCACCAGCCGTCGTCTGGTACGGAGGGGAAGATTACGGATCAGGAAATAATGCTGCGCGAAGGGGTGTTCCTGAAGAAGCGCCTCGCGGAGATATTTGCGAAGAATACGGGGAAAGATTTGAAGCAGGTGGAGAAGGATATGGACCGCGATAACTGGATGAGTGCGGAAGAGGCGAAGAGTTACGGGATTATTGATGAGATAATTAAATGAGCCTATTGTTTATACTGAGCGATTAATTTGCAACAAAGCTCTTCGGTAGTAGTTTTACCGTTTTCTACATCCCACAGTTTTTGAATTTCTTGCTTTGTTAGCGGCATGTTTTCTAATGCAAAAGTGGATACGACTTCTTGTATTTTCTCTTTTGCTGTTAGTGGATATGGTTCGGTGCGAAACTTAATATCATTATTATTCATGTTATCATTATAATGATTCTTGGATTATGTTACAATGGTGGTATGAAGATATTATGGACTGATGGTAGTGCGAGTCCGAACCCGGGGCCGGGAGGATATGCGGTGCTCGAAGTGGTAGGTGGCGAAGCATGGCCGGTGGCGCTAGGACGAGAGGCGAGATCGTCGAATATTCGAATGGAGGGGCTGGCGATGATTGCGGCGATTAAATATGCGGGTGAGGATGGATGTGAAATTCATTCGGATTCGGAGTTCTGGATTAATGTACTGACGAAATGGGCGCCGACCTGGCAGACAAATGGGTGGAAGAAGAAGACCGGGCCGATTAAGAATCTGGAAATCGTGCAGGAATTATATGGTCTATATTGCAAATATCCGGTGAAACTGGTGTGGGTGCGAGGGCATGCGGGGACGGAATACAATGAGTTGGCGGATGAGTGGGCGAATAAGGCGCGCGAAGGGGCGGAGTTGTAGGATTGGATTAGGAATAGTCTAAAAGATACTATCGATGTAAATAAATTGTTGTTTTTGGAATGTGAGTCTGATTATTTGAAATGAAATAGCATTGATTATATTTCAAAGTTCTGTATAATAATAAGCATGAGGAAAATGTTTTTTTGTATAGGATTATTAAGCTTAAATCTAATTAGTGGTGTGATACTGGCCTCTAATTTCGTTTTAGCTACAGATGACGAAGTAGTAGATTCGGTTCAACTTACAGTACCGATTGCTTGTACCATGACTGGCACGGGTACTACGCATACGGCTACATTAAATCCTGGTACTTATTCTGGTGCTAGTGGTTCCGCAAACGCAAACGGTATCGGTAAAAGTACCCTCACTGCTATATGTAATGATGATAATGCATTCTCTATCTATGCTATAGGATACACTGGTAACTCATATGATTCAGAAAACCATACTAAACTAGTAGGTACTAATACTGGAGGCGTAATAGCAACTAAAGCCTATGCAAGTGGAGACACTACTTCTAACTGGTCCATGAAACTAACCAAAGTCACAGATGCTACAGAATCCTATAATCCACAGCACTTGACTATCCAAAGTGATACGGAAGGAACCTTTTCTTCATGGCATAGTGTACCTGCATCATATACCAAAGTAGCAGAATACCATGCTAATACTGGCTCATCTACCACCGATACTACATTAGGAGTTAAACTAGAAACTACCTACGCAGCTTATATTGCATCTAATCAATCAGCTGATACTTATATAGGACAAGTTAAATATACTATGGTACATCCATACAATGAAGAACCACTACAACCACAATCCTGTGACTCTGGTAAGATTTGCTACTTTGTCAATGCTAGCGATGCTGTAGGTACGATGGGGCAACAACCTGTCTCTACTTCAGCTACATCAGTTACACTGCTTGCCTCCAACTTCAGTAGGACAGGCTATGGCTTCGCTGGATGGAGTGATAAGTTTGATTACGTCACCAATCCTAGCGCTAAGTTTTATGGTCCTCAAGAAACTGTCGTTTTTTCCGAAGATACACTTGCTAGCGGTCTCTCCCTCTATGCCGTCTGGATTAAATCAGAAGGTAGCATTCAGGATCAATCCAAAGTTGCCTCTGTCTGTAATTCCTTAACCACTGCTCCGACTGACGGTACCGCGAACCTCACTAGTGTCTCCGCATTAACTGACCAGCGTGATAACAACACTTATGCCATTGCGAAACTAGCCGATGGCAAGTGCTGGATGATTGAGAATCTACGGCTAGAAAGCACCGCCGACCATAACAGTGATGGCACTCTTGCCCAAGGTTATGGCACTTCCGCCACCTATGGCAACTTCGGAGGGCTAGCTGATGCAGAAAGTTCAGGATTCACATACACCTATACCGCAAACAGTCTCTACTACAGTGGCACCCAAGAAGGTACTGCTAGTATAAACATAGGCACTACAGATTACCCAGGTCGTCGTATGCCACGATATAATAATTGGAATAACCAGTCCAACTCTACCAATAGACCACAGAATCCAATTACAAATTATGCTATCAACAGTACTACAAATGCAGGTATGTATTCTTACGGCAACTATTATACTTGGCATGCAGCCATTGCCGATCTTACTTATAACGGTACTAATAACCAATCTTCTACGGGAACTTCACTATGTCCAGCAGGATGGCATCTACCTACCGGCGGAATGGCTTATGCTTCTGGTAGTTCAAGCGGTGTAAATGTCACCGGAGATACTTCTACTTTCCGTGAATTCTATAATCTAGGATACAAAACCATGGATGAAGTAAAAACTGCCTATGAAGATACGCCAAATAGTGGAAATGCTTACTATTCATCAAATACTACTAATACTGCTGGTAAGACTGCTACTGCTGCTTTTAGATCTTTCCCGAACAACTTCCTCTATTCCGGCCGCTTCGATAAGTCGTCGGCGTACAGTCAGAGTATCCTCGGCCACTATTGGTCGTCTACTTCGAGCGATGACTACTTTGGCTATTACCTGCACCTGTCTAGTGGCAGCGTGATGCCAGGTACCAATAACGACTATAAGTACTACGGCTACAGTATTAGGTGTACGGCTGGTACCTAGAGTGCGCCTTCTTATTCCAGAAAGACACCCTGGTTAAAGCGGTTCGAAGACTCCCTCAAGAGCCCTCAAGGGCTCCTGAGGGAGGATTTGGACCGCTTTGACCAGGTCAAGAAATCCGCCAACAAGGCGGATTTCTGGTTGGACTATACTTTCTTTTATTGATTCTATCTATTAATCGTCGCGAAGCGTACATGATGCAGTGAGTACGAACAATTTTCTTGACAATTTTGACATAATGAGTATAATTATAATCATAAAGGTTATATACAAAATGTTAAACACAAAAATTAAACAGAAAAATACTAATCATTTGTTTTGGGGATTGTTTATGTTCCCCGTTTTATTGGCTACAATCGTAAGCATACAGTTGGTTTTTGATGCTGAGATTGCGATGGCGGCTGATTATACGTTTAGTGTGTCTACTTCGGGGCCGCAATCGATTGACGTTTCAGGAAGTGGAGATGGTACTGCGATTAGCGAAGATGAGATTAGAGTAGTGACGACTTGCCGCGATGGCTATAATTTGGCTTTGTCTACATCTGTTTCGAATAATAATTTGTATTTGAATGGTTTGGCCGAAAATAATGCAAGCAATACGTTTTTTGCTCCTTCTGATGGGACGACAGCGCTTGCGGCGGCGGACAATACATGGGGGTTTTATATGCCGACAGAAAGTGGGGTAGTTCCTAATTCGAATAGTGTATTTGCGGCTGTACCTACTTTGGAAAATGCAGTGAATCTTAAAACGCCAAGTGACACAGCTAGTGCTAGTGATATTGACGATACTTTTTCGCTGTATTATGGGGTGAGTGTCTCGGGTGACATGGCATCGGGTACTTATAAAATGGTAAAGGATAACAATGACGCGGATGGGACTTTGGTTTATTATGCTACTTTGGCGGAAGATTGTTTCAAATATACAGTGATATTTAATCCGACTGGCACTAATTTGGGTACCGCAGTGACTGGAACCGGTACGGTGGCGAATCAGACTCTTATGGAGGGATTGGCTGAGAATTTGACTACTAGCGTATATGTGGGGCCGACCGTAGGTGATGTGACTTACGTGTTTGATGGCTGGAATACGGAGCAGGATGGTAGTGGAACGCATTATGATAGTGGTGAGTTGGTGACTGACTTGACTACCGGCGGAAACGTGATTACTTTGTATGCTCAGTGGAAAGAAGGCTGTTTGGCTGGGGGTATATGTTATGCGGCAAATGGGGATGACGTAGTCGGAACGATGGGTGTGCAGACAATAGGTAGCGATACTTCAATTACGC
>JAZTZQ010000019.1:0-6501 GCA_045637565.1 Candidatus Nanosyncoccus sp.
AATAGTCCAATAGGGGGCTAAACAATAACCTCTATACGTATGTATCAGAGACAGCACTTTAAGAAAGGAGGTATTCGTATGAATACCAATCAGAAGAACGAATACTTTGACATCATTGGCGGTCCCAACAAAGACACACTTTTCGATGCTTGTAAGTACGCTTTCGTTAAAGGAGCCGTCATTCCCATCAATTTCGACATAGCCGCCAACTACACCATGTCAAAAGGAGACCCGAATTGCGCCTGTCTCAAAATGGACGCAACAGATTTCAGGATAATGGGCGTCGATAATGAGGATGGCTCGGGCGAAAGCTTCAACATTAGAGGCTATGCCAAGAAAGAAGGAAAACAGTTCCGCTTCAGAGGCTACTACAACACCAAACGCCGTCAAGGCTTCATCACTTTCTTCAAATAACCTTTCACTCGCTCAGGCATCGGCCTGAGCATTTTTTATACTTTTTTGTAAAAAACATAAACACTATGTTATAATAAACATTAGTTAGATTCGGCGACACTCGAATCTAGGTCATACAACATCAAAACGGAGAACTCATATGAGTATTTTTAAAAAAGGCCTCGCAGCCACTACTTTAACACTAGCCACTTTGGCTTTAGCTACTATTTTTGCTTTACAACCAGCCTACGCCACCGATCCTGACGTAACCCAATCCACTTCTTCTAACGCTCAAGCAAACGACACTCTCTATTCCGCCAACCTCACCTACGACGGTGAAACCATCGACATTTATCGCAATTCCTACGTTATCTCCATCGACGACAAAAAAGACCTAGAACTAAACTTCGATGCCCATCCTGCGACTGCTCGCATCGTTCTTCGTAATCTCACCGAAAACGGCGACGCCAAAATCGTCTGTGACACTACTGATAAGCACTGCAAATTCAACGCCACCACGCTTCTTCCCAATTCCGGCCTCGAAATCCTTGCCCTCACCACCGACGGCTCTGCCATTCGCCAAACTATGCTCGGCCTCATTATCAAACAAAATGCCATGAAAGAAAAATACGATGTTCCTGTCACTATCGGCCCAGGCTCCGGCATCAAAATCGACATGAGTTCCATCGCGAGCGGCATGAGTTTCACCGTAAACCCCATCACCATTCCTGTCAAATACGAGCACTACGCCGACGGACGCTCCGTCCTTGGTATCGGCACCAACTCTACCGACGAAAAATTCTGGGAAGATGCCGCTGAAGACCGTCTCAAATCACGTATCTCGAGCTCCAATCTTTATAAAAAATGGAAAGAAGAAAAAGAGCGCCAAGGCAGTGGTGGCAGTCTCGGCCTCGTCTGGTCAGTCGCCGGTTATGCTACTTCCTACGACAATAACCCCAGAAAAATGACCGGTACTCTCCAGTTCTATGTCGGTTCTGGCTATAATTACACTGGTCAATACGCTATCTTTACTTATTCCGTCACTGTCGCCTGGGGCGCTACGGGCGAATTTATCTTCACCGTCAATCCCGCTGCCGACCAACGCATGACCGGTGCCTTCAATCTTGGTCTCTCCGCCGGCCTCGAACTCTACGGTGGTATCGGCTCCGGCTATCTCGCTTCTATCGGCGTTTACGGCGCCGCCAAAATCGGCACCGAAATGAATATCTTACCTCAATTTCATTTGAACAGTCTCTACCTTTCGGGCGAAGTAGGCCTCAAGGCCAAAATCCTTGGTCGCGACGCCTTCACTTTCACCTTCACCAGTGGCACCAAAGAATTCATCAAAAAACTCGAATCCGACGGCACCGAATCTTACACCACCGACCTCAGCCTCAAAGATATCATGATTGAAAAACGCGACGAACTCCTCGCTAGCGACTACGGCAACCAGCCCGCTGGCGAAATCGCGCTCCAGCAAGGCGAAACCAAATGGAATCTCGAAAACCTTGACAAACCTACTGATACCACCATGGATACTTTCTCCACTCAGAATCCCACATTGAATCCCCAAAACGCCCTTGGTGTCGACGATCCCATTCCCGAAAACACCGCCGAAATACTCCAAACCGACCGTGATTTCGCTCATCGCATCGCCGAGAACGTTTACCCGCATAGCGGCACCCAAGTTATCAAAGGCCACATGAACACTACTCAAGCCATTGCCGTCTTTGCTAATAATAGCGGCGAACTCAACTATTCGATTTTCGATTGGTACTACCAAACCATGACCGAGCCTCGCCAAGTCGCTGGCGGTGGTCAAGACTTCAACGCTCGCTTCATTCGCGGTGGTTATTCTCATCAATCTTTCTTGGTCTGGCAACGTCTCGGTAATTCTGGCGCAAATGACGCAACCTTAAGCCAAGTTGCCGCCTCCGGTAACATCCACATCGCCCACTTTAACTATAACAGCAAATCCTTCATTGGCCACGAAACCGTCACCGAAAACTCCAACGAAATCTACGGCGGTCTTGGCGTCGCTATCTCCAACGATTACTATGCCACCGAACCTACCGTCTTCGCCTACACAAATCCAGCCAACGACCCCGAAGGCCTCTCCAACTATTCCACTCACGAAATCGTCACTTTCCATAAAGACGAGGACGAGAACTGGGTTCGTCGTACCATCGCAACTTATACCGGCATTATCACATCCTTTGACGCCGGCATCTATGATGGTCGCGAAAGCGCTGCCTTTACGCTCGAAACCAACAACGGTGGCAACAAAACTGTCCATATTATCAGCCCATCCGCCGACGGCGCTGATACCCTCGCCACCTTCGACGGTGCTTGGGGTGCCCAATTTGTCGTCGACCGCGAAGAACCGATGCTGGTCTTTATGCAGGATGGCAAACTGTTTAGCTCCATTGGTGACGGCAGAGCCAACCGTGAATTTGGTAACGACGAGAACAAACTTCCTATCGCACCATTTACCATTATCGGTGACGTTACCGGCACCTACATGGTTTCCTACCTCTCTTCCATCGATTCACATCAAAACCTCGTCGGTTTCGTTAAATCTAATGGCACTGAGAACTACGAACCCCTAGTCCTCACCAAGACCGGCGACAACACCAACGTCACCTACTTCGACGGTGTCTTCATCGGTCCTAACTACAGCCCATTCATTCTCTACACCGTCCAAAACTACGAACACGTCGCATTATGGTGGGAGGAACGCCAAGCCGACATGTATGCAATTTCCGGTGGCGCCACCAATCGCATCAGCCTCCTCTCCGCCGATGTCACTAATCTCGAAGACCTCGCTGTCACCACCAATAAAGCCGAAGTTGACCTATTACTAAAAAACACTGGTCTCTTTAATATCAAAGAATTCTCGCTCTACTTAAAAGACCAAGGTGCGCCAGACAGTGAGTATACCAAATTTGGCGATTACAGCATTCCGACCCTTCGCCCCGGTGAAACCACCTCACTCACTATCGAACTTCCCGAAGCCGACTACACCAACCCCCACTCTTATATGCTCGGTGCTACTAGCAGAGACGCCGAATTCGACGAAATCGGCATTCAATCCGAACATCTCGTCGACATCCCCGAAGGCCCGACTTGGCTTAGCGACACCGATTACGATTTCCGCACGCTCTACCGACACGATGCCTATCGCGTTACTATCAAATCACTTGGCCCTGGTATTAAGAAGGGCAAAATCGTCTTCTACAACACCGGCAATCTCGATGTTTATAAAGAAGTTCCCTTCTCAAATCTCTATCCAGGCTCCGAAACTAGCGCCGACCTAGAGCTCCAATATTATATGCTCAGCACTGCCTACAAGAATCTCGGTGTCCGCATCCTAAATAACGACGAAGAGCTCGACGACTCCTGGCCTTCCGGCAAATTCGGCCAAGTCGAACTATTGCCTGCCTGGATGCAAGATCACATCAACGTCGTGCATCCTTACCTCAACAAAGACGAAAACGAAACTTCCGATGACATTCTCGTACCCAACACTGGCCGCAACATCGCCATCATCACTGCCGCTTCCGGTGGCACCATGTTTATCACCTTCGTCATCGCCACTGCCACCCTCCACTTCCTCCGCCGCCGCAAATAATCATACCGACTCAACTTCTCTTCATCCACAAATTCTGGCAATTCTTTATCCCGCCACGAGCTACTCAACTTCTCCCTTCATCCACAAATACTGGCAATTCTTTATCCCGCCACGAGCTATGTTATAATTATCCCATGGATGACTATGACGAATACGACGACGATGACTACGGTCTCGATAAAGAAGACGATGAATTATATGATGACGACTACAATCCTGACGAAGATGATAATTTTGATGACGATTTAGACGATTTAGATAACGAAGGGCACGACAGCAAAGACGACGACTATCACGACGCCTCCTACTACGAAGCCCTCGGCATGGAAGACGGTCACTTCGATAAAGACCATCACATGCTTCCCCACTCCGGTTTCGGCTCCTCCGTCAACTTAGACGAACTTGACGACGACCAACGCGAAGCCTACGAACTCGGCTACGGCATCGGCGCCGAAGACTACGACCTGAGTGACGACGAATAGATTAAATAGCTATGACCATTAGTTCCCTAGCGTCTTGATTTTCTTGAAATCTACTTTTTCTACCGCTGCACGTAGAGCTTTTTCCGACCCATAATGCGTCCTTCTCTCCGGCGCATCAGATAACATATGTTGCGCATACGGGAAACTTACAGCCCGTTCCAAAACCCCACCTAATTTACCAGTTCCACAAAGCACTTCTGCTTTCCGCACCTTGCTAATTGGTATCTCAAGCGCCTGTTTCATTTCTTCCGGAAAGAATGTCAACGAGAACAAATCTGCATCTTCTTCCCCTGCTAGCCGACCATAGGCAATTGAAGTATTTCCCTCAATCCATAATCGACTATCCAATTTTCGCATCTTCGCACCCTCAAGATTCATTTCACAGCGCGCATATTTCTTCCGCGTCTCATCCATCATATCGCACACAAAATCTCCTTCACACGTTGTTGTCATCACAGCCCTTGAGGCATCCGGCGACTTCAGCCCATGCTTCGCATCGTACGAAATCGTATCGCTAATATAATCACAAATAATCCACGAGAGTAGTCCCGTCTCCGCATTCTCCGCCACAAGATAAAACTCCGTCCTCGCACCCCAAAACACGCTGGAATGCACCCGAAACATCGTCACAATTCCGTAGTATTTTGACGTATCACCTTCAAACACGGCTGCTTTCGCCGGCCGAAACCCTTCCGGCAGAAATTTCTGCATTTTCTCCGGCTCCGTGATTTCATAAAACATAAACGAACAATACGGTTCCACCACAAACGGCATCTTATCCGCCTTTTTCGTCGCCGACGACACAATTTTGCGTTGCATCCACACCGGCAACCGCCGCAGTTTCGTTTGCATATAAGTTACTTTCCCAACTTCCATCGGGTCCACCAATTTTTCCACCCCTTTTGCGTATTCTAGAATATTCATGAGCTAATCCCTCTAAAGCCAATTATTCTTTCGAGTTTTTTCAGATACAGGACCAGTTATCGTATCCAAAATATCCTTAATCAAAGAATTGTTCCGTTTTTTAATCTCTCTATCTGTCCATTTCTTATACCGCGCCACTCTCTGAGTCTCCATATTACCAGCTCGCTCCAGTATTATTTCTCTTTTTTCTTCCCATGGTTTATTCGACATTGCAGCATTCAAACCCTTTGATACCAAAGCTAAATTTCCAATGCAATTCAAATAAGTATCATATATCTTTTCATATTTTTCACGACCCCCAAGGTCTTGAATCCACCTTTTTCCATTTTCCGTAGTATTATCTATCGTTTGCGGCATCAAGTGTTCCACAGTGGTACTACTTCCATTAAAAGGTATCACCTCAACTTTTTTACGCCTGGATAACTGATACAATAACACTCTCGCCCGGTTAGTCTGAATTGAAGTTCGTAATGCTGTCTCAAAAACCGCATCGCCAGGATAACCACTAGCCTCGGCATTCCCATTATCCGACAACATTTTATAAATACTTTTTTTCGATAAAGCTATTTCTCCACTATCAATCGCTTCAACAATCCTAACCGTTTTTGCAACTAGAGCTCCACTACCAGTCGTAAAACCGGATATCCTATATCTAATTAAGTATTCAAGCAATAGTTCGCAAATATCGTCAAGCTTATTTTTGTCACTATCATATAACTTCTCACAGAGTTGCAAGAAAAGTGGATCAAGCCCGTCACTACCAATCGCGTTAAGTAAAGCAAAAGTAGTCGTCAATTCTTCTATCACATCCTTACTCTTTGTCTTTTCATCAAGAACAACCATCTCCAAATGATAATCTGCGTTCATCTTATATAGCTTTTGTTCTTCTATCAAAGCATAATAAGTGGAATATCTCACCATCGCCTTCAAAACATCTTCACGTTTTGTCTTCATAAATTTGTTTTTAAACTCTTTATATACATCAGAGTTTTTCACATCTTTGTATATAAAACGCACCAAAAAGCTCTTAGCAAACCCAGAAACCCTATCTTCCCCTATCACATCTTCAAT
>JAZTZQ010000020.1:0-7434 GCA_045637565.1 Candidatus Nanosyncoccus sp.
CCACCGAAACCACCGCCCTCGGCGACTCCAACGTCGCCGAAGCTATGCGTACTCATGACATTAAAATCGGCGGGGAACAATCCGGCCACATTATCTTGCCAAACGAACCCACCGGCGACGGTATGCTTACCGCTCTCATGATTACCAAAGTCGTCTCCGAATCTCATCAATCTCTCCACGACCTCGCAACCATTTACCACAAATCCCCTCAAGTCATCGTCAACCTCTCCGCCACTCCCGAACAAAAATCCGCCCTCAAATCCTCCGACCAAGCCAAAGAATTACTACTAACCTACAGCAAAAAACTCGAACCCCTAGACGGCCGCCTCCTCGTCCGCCCCTCCGGCACCGAACCACTCATCCGCATCACCATGTGGGGCAACGACGAATCTGCTATTGCAAACCTTACTAATACACTTAAAGACCAGTTGGGAGCTATTCTATGACGTTGGTATGTTTCAATGAGGAGGGTCCGGAGGCTGCCAAGCCGAGGGGTACCGCCGGCCGCCCGTGGCGACGGGCCGGCCGGACGCGCCTCCGAATGAAACATAACAACATCGTATAAAAGGAGTCAAATGAATATTCAATTATTAGACGAATACAACAAATCAACTGCTAACCGAATTAGGGAATTACTAATTCAGCTGTCAAGGAGCGGCAAAGACCGCGGGGAAATACCACGTGAGTGGTTCGAAGACCTCATCTCTTCCCCCTCCCACGATATGCTTCTCGCCCTCGACGACGACGACCACATCATCGGCATCGCCACTCTCTCCATCATCATGGGGCCCATCGTCCGCCGCGTCGCCTATCTCGAAGACTTCGTCACCGACTCGAGCGTCCGCGGCCAAGGCGTTGGCTCTGCCCTCTGGGACGCCATGCTCGACTGGGCCCGCACCAAACACTGTACCGAACTTTGCTTCACCTCCGGCCACGGCCGCGAAACCGCTCAAGCCTTCTACCTCCACAAGGGCGCCGCAATCTACGATACCAACTACTTCCGCCTACCGCTCTAGCCAGACACATCATCCATATGCCATTCCGCGCCCTCCTGTTTCTCATTTCGCTTTCAGCTCACGAGAAACGGGGGCGCTTTATTCCTTTGGGGGTTCTAGGGGAGAAATCGGCTACTCACTCATCAAGCATCGCACAGATTGCCCATCGTAGCGATTGTAGCTGTAGCCCGGGTACACGCTAGTCGGACTGACGTACAGATAGTACATATTGAGGCTATTGCCGTAAGTAGACGACCACCAGACGCCGTAGCTACCCTGATCGTCCGCCAAGCTACCGTAGTAGCCTGAAAGAGGCGTAGACAGGTTATATTGGAGGCTGTTAGTGTTAGATGCATCGCTACCGTACTTCTGAGCGAGAGCGTAATATTCACCAGAGTCTCCACCAGTAGGCATTCTCCAGTTAGCGGGGCAGATGTCTTGTGAAGTGTCTATTAGTGTATCTGGCACATCTACACCTTGTCCATTTATTGCATAACAGTAGGTGCTAGCACTAGCTGCACAGTAGTTGTAGTAGATACCTACCTTAGCTTGGCCACTAGTGGAGGCTGGACCGTATGAGGTGACAAGGGTGTCTTTGCTGGCGTTGTTAATGCGTGGTTGAATGTAACTATCATTATTATTAAAGTTTGTCGTTACATTTGCTACAGCAATATTACTCCAGCCAGTAGTACTACTACCACCATTTAGAAGATTGTTAATGGCTTCCTGAGTGGCATTAGTGTTGGATGCATTCATGTTGGCTGCAGTAGTGGAATCAGTTGGATCAAGTGCTAGGTTATCTAACATCCAACAGTTACCATCAGCTAGTCTAGCGGCATGGTAAATATTACCATCACGAGAATCAGTTAGTGTATAGACTTGTCCTTCTGGAAGTGTATCAGAACAATAAGTGACTTCTTGCATAGTGGTGGCAGTGTCTAGGGATTTCGGACCTGGGGCAGGAGCAGTAGATGGGTGAACTAATGTGTAGATCACTTGCCCAGAATACGTATCCGCAGCTTGAGTCTTACTGATGTATGCAGCATAAGTAGTAGTAAGTTTAACTCCACCAGTAGTTTCAGTCATATCAGTTCCTGAGTTCTTATGAGCGACTTTGGTGTATTCGTTCGGTACTACATGATAACTTGAGAATGATGCAGCTGTAGCTCCTTGTTCTGCTTGGCTAGGAAGGTCTACGTTAGGAGCAGAATCAATCGTAAAAGCATTAGTACCAGTAGTATCACCAGAATCTTGTGATATTGCTAGTTTCATAGCCCAGTTAGATATATCAGGGTTACCAGCAGTTGTAGCAATACCTGATTCTATAGTTGCATTACCAGAAGCTGCTGTTCCTACTAGTTTATTACTATTTGTTCCTCCTACTTCATTTCCTGTATACCCTGCTGCATAGATAGCAAAGCCCTCTGCATCATTACAGAATGCATGTAGTGTAGTAGAACCTATATCGTCTTCATATAGTCCATTATTGATATTAGCATTATGGGTATTCATTCCAGTACCAGAAATAGTACATGATACTGGTACTGTGATATTGATTTGATCTACGACAGAAGTATCATCTTCAGCCAATACCCGATTGCTAGCTAGTATCCCACCAACCATAGCAGTAACACCCAGCATCGCACCTAAGCTTAGTATTGTTGTCCTATAATAATTCTGTATGACCATAATCGAGTAATCCTTTATTTAGCTTAAGCCAATTATATCATACAATTTCCGCAAAATGGCAAATTCTCATAAATCCCTGTAAAGAAATATGTATCCGCGTCACACCATCATAATCATCACTACTGGCAATAAGTAAATATGCAACGCATTCGGCAACCCTGAGAAAAACACCAAACTCACTCCATACGCCACCAGTAAGCCGAGAACCATAACCTTCAAATCATTTTTCCAAATCGCTCGCATTACTAATACCAGCGTCAACGCCAACAGGGAAACACCAATCAGCCCCGTTTCGAGCAGCAAAGAAGCATACTCATTTTGCACAATCTCCTTTGGCGCAGGGGATAACCCATTGTTATACAAAGCATATCCTGCCCCACCAAGCCCCACACCGAATAATGCATTCAACGGATTCTGTGACCACACTTTCACTGCCCCTCCTGATAGCCTTACTCTCGTATCTGTTGATTCCGCCACATATCCATCAAAAATCGCCTCTTCTTTCTCGGAGTTTTCCACAGAGTTTTCCACAACCACAAACTCATCTTCCTGTAGTTCCCCCTCTGTATTTTCTATTTCCTCACTCGTAAATCTATCACTTTGACCGCCCTTTAAATCAATCACCCCAAGCGACAAGTGATTTACCACTTTCGCCACTCCATCATAATATGTATCACTCGTCGGCCCCACTTCCGCCATCAACCCCTGCACATTCAATACCACTACAAAAGAGAGAATCACGAGCCCCCACACCATCCCCACTCGCTTCCACAACCATCCACGCTCCCGTTTTCTCCCACTAAACACCACAAACCCCGACATAAACAACATCCCCACTATAAACGCATAAATTGCCCCCCTCGAAAACGTCAAAAACAGCGTCGCGGTTAACGTAAAAAGATAGAATAGTAGTAACTTATTCATTGTTAGCGGGTGGTGAATATGTTCCGACGAAGGGGCATTCCGGAGCGCGGCAGCGCGAGGGTTAGCGCCGTCCGCCCGTGGCGACGGGCCGGACGGACGCGGCCCCAAGCGGAACATATCACCAGGACCCGCTAACAATAAGTAGACCGCTACGAGTGTTGGCGCTAGCAACAAATTTCCCATAAACTGCGGCTCTATCGCAAACCCATTCGGATGTGGAAACCCGAACATATGGTAAGTGCACCCATCGCACATCAGGGAATAATCCTGTCCCACACCAGCCAAATCCAGTATACACTGCACCACACACCACCCACATACTAGCAAAGTAGACCCGAAGAACCACTTCCACCATACTACTCGAAATCTCTCATCCAACGTCTTCCGCACCGTCCATATCACATATCCAGCAAAATACAGTAGCCACATAATCCCTACCGTCAACACCCCTCGTATCACATTCAAAGACCATATCACCGTTATAGATAACCACACAGGGAATAGTAGCCACAACCATCGTCGCCCATGAGCCCAATCAAATAGCTTTCGTTCCTGCACCAGCATTAAGAGCCCCACCCCATCGGACACTACTAGCCACACCAAAGGCAAGGAAAGCTCAAAATTCATCGACTCGTTTCCGCCCAATTTAATCACCGGCCAGAACGAAAAAAACAGCACAAGTGGCAATATATACAACAAACTCCTAATGCATTTTTTTGTCCACATACTTCTTCATCTCTTTATCAAATCTTTCGGCACTAAACTTCTTCGCCGACTTCGCCACCTTTACACTATCAAATTTCATTTTCTCGAACCTTACGATCGCATCACTTAGCGATTTCACAGTCTGACGAGGGAATAACACTCCGTTTTCCCCATCCACCACATAATCTTGCGCTCCTCCTTCTCCAAATGCAATCACCGGACACCCTGCTGCCAATGCTTCCACCGGCGCAATTCCAAACGGCTCGAAACTAGGGAACAAAAACCCCTTCGCTCCTCTCAATAGTTCCGCCAATTCACGCTTCCCTACCAGCGGCACAAATTTCACCCATTCCGACCCATTTGACATTTTCACTAGTTTATTGTGTTCCGAACCTTCCCCCACCACCAATAATTCCCTCCCCAATTTCATACAAGCCTTCACCGCCAGATCAATTCTCTTCCAATTCACCTGCCGCGAAGTAATAATATAATACTCAGAATAGGAAGATGCGGAAGCAGAGCCTCGAGGAGCATTCGCGACAACGGGAGCGAACTCCGAAGCGAGCCCCGTAACGACAGGCGCGAGCGAGGAGGCGACGAGAGGCTCTGCTTTCGCAGCACCAGAACTCATCATAAATGCATCAATCTCCACCGGCGGGTGAATCACTACCGCCTCGCGATCATAGTATTCGCTAATCAATTCCTTCGCATACTCGCTAATCGTCACATAATAATCCGGCACCTGCGCCGCCTTGTAATCCCCCCGTCTCAAAGGTCCCACCATCAGTTTAAAGAAAAATCTCACCACCGGATTCAGTATCCCAAATCCCGGATTTTCCACGTAATCATTATACATTTGCCAATAGTACTGCGTCGGCACATGACAGTACGAGATATGAATTCCCTTCGGATTAGCTGATTTCTTGCCATGCTCATGAAGCCACTTTCCCGACTTCACAGCTTTCGCCTCCGCCCCTGTAACCGAAATAATCAAATCATATTCTGATAAATCCAAATGTTTAAACCACCTCTGTCTTAGTGGAGACAATAACCGTCGCATGAATACTGGAAATATCTGTAGCCACCCCGTTCGCACATCTGCATCAGCAAACCAATCAATTCCCTTCGGCGAATACTTCGACGTATAAATCGGTGCCTTCGGATACAATCTATGTATCTCCAATAATACCTTTTCCGCACCCCCCACATTCGTCAACCAATCACAGACAATCGCAACCTTCATTTATAAACCCCTGAAATGGCACTAGCGTGGATGCTCCGCAAGGAAAGGCTGAGCAACAGAACGAACCGTACTAACCGTACGGTGAGCGAGTAGCGGAAACCTTGACGATGCGGAGCGCCACGATAGTACCGTTTCATTTCGCTCCTTCTCCACGCAACACCACCACGATTGTTTTAAAGAATATTGATAAATCCAACATCAACGACCAATTTTTTACATAATAAGTATCGAGCGCCCGTCTTTCTTCAAACGGAATATCCCGCCTTCCCGACACCTGCGCAAATCCCGTAAGTCCCGAACGCACCGTCAATATCAATGATCTATCACCATAATCACGTAATTCCCCCGGCAGTAAAGCCCGTGGCCCAATCAACGAAATATCGCCCTTTAATATATTAAACAATTGCGGCAACTCATCCAGTGACGTTTTCCTGATAAATCTCCCTACCGTCGTTATTCGCGGGTCATTCTTCATATAATCACCATCCTTCCGATACTTCTTAATCAACTCCGGCTTCCCCATTTTTGTAAACGCCTCCTCCGCCGTCATTCCAGAGTATTCCGGCTTCATCGAACGAAACTTGTAACACTTGAACTTACGATTATAACGCGTCAACCTTTCATCCGCGTAAATCGCCGAATGTTTCAAATCCGAACACTTAATCGCAATCCATACAATCAACATAGGGATTGCCGCCACAATGATTCCCACAAGTGAAATCAAAATATCAAACGCTCGTTTAATAGCAGCATTCATACCCGAAAGTGGCGTCGTCATCACTAATACCGCCGGCGTAGTCCCAATTAGTTCTAGTTCCCCAAAATGCGACGACAACGCCGTTTCCGAAGGCACAAAATAATACAACAAATGCTTATCCACCGCCTGCTTATACACGTATTCTGTAGATTTTTCATCCGTCTGAAAAATCACATCTACCTTCAATCGTTTCAAAGCCTCTTTAAGCGAAGAGTACTGTTTTGTTCTCAAATCCTTCGGGATGAACTTTTTCGCTGCCACAACTCCAGCCAACCGATACCCCGACTCTGGCGTCGACGCGATATAATCCACCAAATACTCTGTATTCTTCGAATTACCCACCACCAGCGCACGTCGCACAGCATAATCTTTTCGAAAAATTTCCCGAATTGCAAAACGCACCAATATCCTCTCGATTAACAAAAACACAAACGATAGTACCATTGCTAATATCGTCATCATCTTCGTCGGAAATATTATCTCATCCATATAATAACCGTACACGATTAATGCCGCCACCGACAACACAGCTGCAACTAATAACCTCGCGCGTTCAGGCATTCGCGATTTATTAATCACGATTGATTTACGATAAAGTCCCAGTACTGCAATAATTGCCAGCATAATCGGGACTAGCCACACTACCGTCCATACAAATTCCAACCATTGTGTCTCAAAGAAATATGGTCGCGGATCAATCGCCACCCTAATATAATACGCCATTGCAAACGACACAATCAGCGCCACCGCATCACCAATGACCAAACACAATCTCAAAATATAATCTGATTTTTTTCGCATAACCTCATTATACCATAGATATACCTATTCTACCGTTACGCTCTTCGCGAGGTTCCTCGGCTGGTCCACATTTAACCCCTTCGCCACTGTTACATAATATGCAAACAACTGCGACACTAGATTCATAAGAAGCGGAGCAAAAATCTCAATATCAGTATCTAGTCTAATTACGCTCTCCACCGGCAAATCAAACCCAGTAACGTTTGTCACCACAATCACATGTCCTCCGCGTGCCAATACCTCCTGGATATTCGATACTGCCTTATCGAACAACGCCCCCTTCGGCAGCAACGCTATTTCGAAAAACCTATCATCTACCA
>JAZTZQ010000021.1:0-15548 GCA_045637565.1 Candidatus Nanosyncoccus sp.
ACACGTATACCGCAGACAGCCTCTACTACAGTGGCACTCAAGAAGGAACTGCTAGTATCAATATAGGTACTTCAAATTACCCAGGTCACCGTATGCCACGCTACAATAATTGGAACAACCAAGCTACTTCTGCCAATCGTCCACAAAACCCAACCACTAACTCAGCTACTAATAGTACCACCAATGCTGGTATGTATAGTTATGGTAACTATTATACTTGGCACGCTGCTATAGCTGATCTTACCTATAACGGTACCAATAACCAATCCACTACTGGTACCTCGCTCTGTCCAGCTGGTTGGCATCTACCAACAGGTGGGTTAGCCTACGCGAGTGGCAGTACTAGTGGAGTAAACGTTACTGGAGATACTAGCACTTTCCGTGAATTCTACAACCTAGGCTATAAAACCATGGATGAAGTAAAAACAGCTTATGAAGATACACCAAATAGTGGAAATGCTTATTATTCAGCAAACACTACAAATACTACAGGTAAAACCGCCACAGCTGCCTTTAGAAGCTTTCCAAATAACTTCCTCTACTCCGGCTACTTCAATGCGTCGTCTGCCTACAATAGAGGGTCAAGCGGCAGCTATTGGTCGTCTACTGCGCTCGGTGACTACGCTAGCTACCGCCTGTACCTGGGTAGCTCCGATGTGGGCCCAGGTACCGATATCAACGGTAAGTACATCGGGCGAAGTATTAGGTGTACGACTGGTACCTAGCCATTTTGACTTTCGTTATAGTTGATTATTGTATTCCTGAAAACTAGGTTAAAGTGGCTCGAAGACTCCCTTTAGGATTCTCCAAGTCCTTTTACTAATCTTTTGTTCTTAATTTGTTTTGAACGTCAAGAATATGCCTTGCAACCCACCAGACTCTAATTTCATAGCATTAAATAGATTCGTTATGTTGTGGTTTTGACAAAATCCCAGTCATGCGAGCGCTCATCCTGAGTACAAAATAAAAACATGACGCATCAGGGTGGCAAGAATCGCATCACTCCATAAAAATCACCGCAATCTGCATAAAGCGCGAGCATCTGACGGATTTTGTGAAAACCACTAACAGAACGAGTCCAGCTATGAAATTAGAGTCTGGTGGGTTGCAAGATGATTATTGGAGCTCGGCCTCAAGAAGCTTAGAACAGCGAAATCACCAGCAGCACCGTACACGCAAACACCGTCGAATCAATCCGATCCAGGAACCCCCCATGCCCTTCCGACCCACCCACACATGTCTCAAGAGTGGCGAAAAACTTGTTCTTAATCAGTATTTCATTCGAATCCTTTACGTTGAACTTCCGCTTGAGATAGCTTTCGAACAAATCACCCATCAATGCCAATGGTCCACATAGCAGATACATCCAATCTGTCGCAAAATCTCCCCCGCAGGCCATTTTGATAGCAACCATCCCAATCGCCATCGCAAGTCCGAGAATGGTTCCCTCCCAAGTTTTGTTTTTTGATACGTGCGGGAACGGTCGCGACTTCTTAAACACTTTCCCACCGAACAGTTTGCCGAATAGATATGCAAACACGTCATACCCAGGCACACCCAGTATGATATACCAGAAATAATCCACATTAATACGGGAGACAAATATTGTGCCGCATACCAAGAATACAATCTCAAGTAGCGCCAAGACAACACCGAGCGTGCTATGTTTTTTCCTGAAGAAGCTCATCAGCTCCACCGCAGACATCACCGCAAATAACCCGAACAGTATCTTAAACGGTATGCTATCAAATGTATATAACCCAATTAGTGCGACGATGAATATCGATACCCCCACCACGACTCGCACTCTAAAGTTTTTGTCCATGCTTAAATTATATCACATGTGTGGTAAAATATAATATATGCCATTAGAATTTGTTTATAAGAAAATCAAGAACACTTTGCGCAAAATCGACATGAAACTCGAGCGCGCCAAGTATAACTATATCGACAAAATGCCGAAGGATATCGAATACCCTGAGGGCGGCCTTTACGACGTGGTCTACGAATCATCGTGCAAGTGGCCTCATAATACCGCACTCCAATATTTCGATACCGAGATTACCTACAAGGAATTGATTAAGAAAATCAACAAAGTTGCCGCCGCTCTGAAGGCTCTCGGTGCCGAAAAGGGCGACTATATCACTGTCTGCATGCCCAATACCCCCGAGGCAGTGTATATGTTCTATGCCATCAATGAAATCGGCGCTATTGCCAATATGGTGCACCCACTCTCCAGTGAGAAGGAAATCGAAGATTACGTCACCCAGACCCATTCTAATATTATCCTCTGTATCGATATTTCCTATCCCAAGGTCGAAGCCATCATCAAGGATACCGAGCTAGAGCACGTCATCGTGGTCTCACCTACTCGTTCCATGGCTCTTATCGTCCGCGGTATCTATAAGCTTACCAAAGGCCGCAAGAACCACATCAAGAAATCTCAGCACGTTATCACCTGGGACAAATTCCTCTTGAAGGCTAATAAGTTTATCGGCAACCCTCACGCTCGCGTCAATGCTAAGGATGACGCCGCTATTATGTATTCTGGTGGTACCACTGGTAAACCTAAAGGCATTATCTTAAGCAACCTCAATTTCAATGCTCAAGCCCTCGGTGCCAAATACCTCGTTCCGGAGCTTTTTAAGTCAGACTATTCCTTCATGGCCTTCCTGCCAAATTTCCACGCCTTCGGTCTTGGCTGCTGCATCCATATGCCACTCTTTAATGGCGCACGTTCTTTCCTAATTCCCCAGTTCAATCCTAAGAAATTCAAGAGCTACATCACGAAATACAAAGTCAACGTCCTCGTCGGCGTCCCCACCGTCTTTGACTATCTCACAAAGATTAAGTTTAAGAAGGACGAACTTAAGAAAGTCAAATTCGTCGTTTCCGGCGGCGACATGATTAGTATGGCTAATAAGGAACGCATCAACGACTTCCTCCGCAGCCATGGCTCTAAAGCCCTCATTGAGAACGGTTATGGCCTGACGGAAGCTTCTGGTGGTTTTATTTTCTCACCCATGAGCGTCGCCGAAGACCCGGACGGTATCGGTTATCCTCTGCCTGATAACGAAGTTATCATTATGGACCTCAAAACCAAGAAGCCAGCTAAAACCGGCAAAGACGGCGAAATCCTTGTTCGTGGCCTATCGGTTATGAAGGGATACCTCGGTAAGCCGAAGGAGACCGCCGAAGCTTTCATTATGGTTGGCGGCAAAAAGTATCTTCGCACTGGCGACATCGGTTATATTGACGAAACCGGCCTTGTCCACTTCCGTTCAAGGCTCAAGCGTATGATTATTAGTAACGGCTATAATATCTATCCAGCCAACATTGAAGATGTTACCATGAAATGCAACAAAGTCAATGCCTGCGCCGCCGTTGGCCGTGAAGACAAACTTCGTGGCGAAAAGGTCGTTGTCTTCGTCGTACCCGAAAAAGACGCCTCCGAGCGCGCCATCAAGAAAGAGCTCACTAGCATCTACAAGAAACACCTCGCCAAATATGAAATCCCACGCGAAATCCGCTTCCTTCCCCAACTCCCGAAAACCAAACTCGCCAAAGTCGACTTCAAAGCATTGGAACAATTGTAATCTGAATCTATTAGATTCAGATTACAAATCGGTCCGATGCTCTAAAGCTGCACTTAGCGTAATCTGGTCAGCATAAGACAGGTCGACTCCGAGCGGCAACCCTCGCGCCAGTCTTGTTAATTTCAGATTCGGGTTCTGTTCGTGTAGTAGTTTTTCGAGCAGTAGCGCGGTCGATTCCCCTTCCACGGATGGGTTCGTCGCAATAATTACCTCCTTCACATTATCGTTATTCACACGCTTCACTAGTTCACCAATATGTAATTGATCAGGCGTAATCCCATCAATCGGCGAAATAGCCCCTCCTAGCACATGATAAGTGCCTTTGTAGGACTTGGTTTGTTCAATTGCATAAATATCAAGTGGCTCCTCTACGACTAGTACTGTGGTTCTGTCTCTTTCTGGGTCGGAATAAAACGACGATACATCTTCGTCGGCATTGATCAAAGCAAACGTCACTGGGCAGGATTTTACGCCGCTATGTAGCTCAGATAAGACATCCGCAATATTAGAGGAAATCTTTTCATTAGATTTGAATAAATAATAAGCATAGCGCTCCGCCGTCCGTGGACCAACACCTGGCAGCATAGAAAGTGCCTCAATCGCATTTGTAAGAGCCTGTGGCAGCATTATTACATTCCGAGGCCAAGATTACCAAGACCGCCCATGAGTGGTTTCATCTTGTCAGTAGCGATTTCCTGTGCCTTAGCAAAACCATCGCGCATGCAGTTTTCAATCCAACGCTCTAATTCATGAATATCGTCCAAATCAACTTTTTCCGGATCAATCGATACCTTTTTTACTTTAAGCTCACCATTTATTTGTACGACAACGGCACCATCTCCGGCCTCTACTTCTACTATCTCGTTCTTGAGTTCTTTCTGTGCCTTGCGTAATTGGTTTAATAATTTCATTTGGTCTAATTTCTGACCCATATTATTCTCCTTTCTCAGTGTAGGTATATAAATATATTATATCAGAATTATCCTTCCTTGGCGAGGTGATAATTTGTGTTAGCACCACATCGTTATCGACGACGTCTATTTTGTGGAGCGTCGCGAGGTTCTGTTGCTTCGGTATTGAATCTGTAATGGTTAGATTGGTTGACGCCTCTAGTATTTTATAAAAATCATAGTATTCATGTACGACCAAGGTCTGATCGGTGAGCTTATCGCGAATAATTGATAAATCAATCGAAAATGCATCCGCCACACTTGGATTATAGCGATATCCGTAAATATACTGCAGCATTCCTGGAATAAGCATGAGGCCAAACAACACGGTTAGCGGAACTAATGCCGAAATCCTCGCATAAGGGTTTTCCGGGAAAAGTCCGTACCATTTTTCCAATAAATACTTTAATCCGTGAGCCATTAGAATAGAAAACGGTAGTATTATAAAAACAACAGCATCGGGATTGAAACCAGTGATAATCAAACAGAAAACTAACAGCATCGAGGCTATGGAGTTACGTGATGCAAAGAAGCCTTTCGTGGTCGAAAATAGTCCAATCAAGCCCAACGCGAATGATGGCAAACTCAGTAAAGGGGACAGCAAAGTTCCCTCAATCGTGTTATGCCAAGCAAAAACAGTTGAGAACCCCCTAGCGATATTAGCAAAGAACCTATCGAAACTAAGTCCGTCTGAAGCAATTAGTCGCATAATGGTATCCGGATGGTGGAATAAGCTAATACCTAGTACACTAAAACTAACTAAAACCAGGAGCCCAACAAGAATCAGAGGTAGCTTCGGCAAGTCTTTAATAATGAACCTCAGATGCGGCTGTAGTAACACGAATATAACGCAAAATATTGCGAAATAAACCATATATGGCGTAAAAATCGATAGTAGCATCACGATAGCAAAAGCAAAACTGTACAAAGGTTTCGGGCGTTTTTCGCCTTGAATTTTCGAACCTAGCCACAATAGTAGGGTTGGCCACAGCACGAGCATAATCAACGGCGTACCAGAACCCGCCAAAACAAGGAAAGGTGTCGAAAGCACAATGAGACATGATATAAGAAGTGAAACATTACTCTTGAACCAACGATTGAGTAGTAGTATTAGCATTAATCCGAGGCATAAGCCAGCGAGGATGCTCGGGAGTTTGATGGCATATGTCGATAAACCAAAAATCATTATAGAGAGTTTTTGGACCAATCGATATGGCAAATCCACCATGTCGCCATTTAAAATCCCATTCCTGCCAAGATAATACGAACTAGTTGCTGAATGTATTTCAGACTGTGATAGACCAGTCTGTGCAAACATAGGCAAAGTAAACAACAATAATATAAACGCAATAGCGAGTATGACATATCCGATTATAAAACGATATCTATATAAAAAGAGTTTAGAAATAATGATTTTTTTCACATAAGTATTATATCATATATCATACATATCGCAAAATTAATGTTCTTTATCCAAAGACATAAATCTGAGCAGTTCCGGATGAAAATATAGTTCAATCTTTCCAACAGCACCATGCCTATGCTTCGCTACAATCAGTTCAGTGATATGCGTCTCTTCATAATTATCGTCATTTTGCCGATAGTAATCTGGACGATGCAAAAACATTACAAGGTCAGCATCCTGCTCAATGGAACCAGATTCACGTAAATCCGAGAGGACCGGCCGCGGATCATCGCGTCCAGTTACGCCACGAGAAAGCTGCGCCAAAGCAACCACTGGTATTTCTAACTCACGTGCCAAGATTTTTAGACCACGCGATATTTCGGTCACCTCCTGTACGCGCTGACCTTTATAGCGATCTGAACCTTGAATCAGCTGCAAATAGTCTACTATTACTACGCCAATATCATGGTCATGCATCGCACGCCTAGCTTTATTGCGTAGTTCTATGATAGTCATCGAGCTTGTATCGTCAATATAGATTGGTATTTCATCCATTTCTGCCATCGCATCACCGATCTTTTGGAATTCTTCATCGGAAAGGTTTCCTGTGCGCATTTTCCAGTTGTCTACACCAGAAACATCCGAAATCATGCGATCGATGATTTCCTTTGCTGCCATCTCCATTGAGAAAAATAGTACGCCTTTATTGTTGATACTTGCAATATTATATGCCAGGTTTTGCGCAAAAGTGGTTTTACCCATTGCTGGGCGTGCGCCAACAATAATTAAATCGCCTTTCTGGAATCCAGCGGTTTTTTTATCAAGATCGCGAAAACCAGTCTTCAGTCCTCGTAAAACACCTTTGTTTTTATGCAGTTCTTCTAGCCGATCAAACGCATCGGCTAGTAAATCGTTCATGGCAACATAATCGCTTTTTACAATCTTATCCGATACTTCAAATAAGTCACGCTCCGCTGCGCCAATTAACGAATCTACGTTTTCGCTATCTTCGTAAGCTTTTTCGGCTATTTCTGTACCGGCCTTAATCAAGCGTCGGCGCACAGAAGCCTTTTCGACAATCTCAGCATAGGCTTTTGCGTGAGATGCCGCGGGTGTGAAATTTGATAACTCCGTCAAATATACTGCTCCGCCAATCTCCTTAAGCTGTTTTTTGGATTTTAACTCCGCCGTCAAAGTCAACAAGTCGATGGGCTTATGTCCATCATATAGTTCTATCATTGTCGCAAAAATCAATTCATGACGTTTCTCGTAAAAATCACGCGGTTTTAGTATCGTTAGAATCTCTGGCATCACGCCATCCTGAATCATGATAGCGCCAAGTAGTGACTTCTCAGCCACTATGTCTTGTGGTGGTACGCGACCACCTTTATCGCTAGAACGGGTTACCTCCTCCATCATTTATTACCTCTCCCCCCATTATAGCAGACAATTTACTTAGTGTCTCATCCTCCCCCGCGTCACTAGGGGTGTCATTCTCATCGTGTATTGTGATTTTTACATCACCTGCAGCATCAAACAGAATACGTTTATTATTGTCCCGTGACAAAATTGTCTTAATAATTCTCTTTCGGGGATATATGTGTAATTCCCCACCTGTCACCTCGTACTGTGTTTTGATTAACTGTGAGTACACGGCATCATTCATCTCTTGCACTCTCTGCACGAAAGACTCCCAGGCAAAACTGCTATTCGTGGATGGTGCGATATTGTTTCGGGTGTTTTCTGGTTGTATAGTAGACGATACCTTTTTCAAGGGCTTTTCTTGGACGGCAGTCACAAAATGTGTTTTTTGGGAAAACTTGCCAGCAAGAGCAACTAGTAATTTTGCATCGGCAAATGGCGATTTTACATCCGGCAGGGCTGCTAATAAAGGTAAATATTCAGGAGTTGGTTTCTCGACAATAGAGGTAATCAATTCGTCAACCAATGTTTCTGGTTTGAAGCCTGAATCTAATAAATCTTTCAATATTTTTGCAATTCGTTCAAAAGTATCACTGCGGTAAGCATTAAGTAATGCTTGGACCTTTTCGTCTTGCGGAAGCCCCATGGCGTTAATCACCATATCTTTCGTAATTTCCTGGTCAGATAGCGATGAAATTTGATCTAGTAGCGACAATGAATCTCTAAACGACCCACCTCCTCGCTTTACAATAATTTTAATCGCATCATCGGCAATTTTAATTCCTTCTTTTTCGCAGATTCGTTTTAGATGCGCGCTCATCACGTCTCCGCTGACAAGATTAAAAGTAAAAGTTTGAGCACGGGAGGTAATAGTTACGGGCACTTTATAGACATCAGTGGTTGCCATAATGAAAATCGCATGTGCGGGCGGCTCTTCCAAAGTCTTGAGGAGAGCATTGAATGCTTCCTTGGTAAGCATGTGCACCTCGTCGAGTATATATACCTTATATTTACCAATGGAAGGTGCGATGGCGACTTTTTCACGCAACTCTCGAATATTATCTATCCCTCGGTTACTAGCCCCATCGATTTCAACAATATCGACATAATCATCTTCAATCTCATATTTAAAACCATTCACTTCGTGTGCCAGAATCCTCGCCACAGAAGTCTTGCCGCAGCCACGTGGACCAATAAAAATATAAGCATGATTAATCCTACCCTGTCTCAAGGCTTTCATTAAAGGTTCAGTCACTTGTGGCTGACCGACCACCTCCGCCAACTTTGTTGGCCGATATCTTCGATACAGACTCTTCATATCTCTATTATACCCCACTTCCCTTAAATCCTTAATTAAAATCGCCTATATATAGAGCGAGCACAAAAAACCGCCGAGATGGCGGATTATAGCATGGATTTACAGGGCGGCCTCGACAGCTGCCCAAGTCGCTTCCTCATTATTCGCTGGAATAGTCACCGAAACCTGCGCTCCATCGCGTAGTCTGAAGTAAGTAACCGAAGCGTATAGAATTTGATATTCTTTACCCGATACTTCAACAAAATATTTATCATCATGATGGGTCAAAGTTCCAATCATAGTCTTACGTTCCACAGGCCCAATTTGTTTGTATAGAAACTTGCCGTCTTCAGTGATGGTGAGCTTCAAAATATCACCCTCGACCAGCTTCGACTTAGAGGCATAATTTGCCGGAACAGGATAATTCTTGCCGTCAGGACCAATCATAATTTGTCCGTCGAAGATCCCTTCAATAATCTTACCTTCTGGTGACGAAATGACGCTATCCATCGGCGTTGAAATAGATTGGCCATCTCCCAGTATTGAAATCAGTAATTCTTTCGCAGCGGATAAATTGGTTTCAGCATCAGAAATCAACCCCCGCAAACGCTTTATTTGTTTTTCTGGTATTTCAGACATCACCTCGCATTCCTGTCTAAATATAATATTATTATTATAATATATCTTTCTACCCGTAAAGTCAATACGGATTTTTATCAACTTTTCCACAGTTTTAACAGTGGTTAAGCTCAAACTGTTGTAAAAAATACATAAAAACCACTAGCTTAATCATCGCGATGCCAAAGTCCAGTATGTCGTTTTCCATCGATAAGCATAGTCGGTATGCCTTTGACGCGCAACTCTTTTTCAACGATATCTTTATTCTGATTAATCTTGTCGGTAATCTCCGGATAATCAACGATTTCGCGGAGTTCTTCCATACCACTTTCATCAAAACCATCTTCGCGGATCCAAGATTCGAGCTTGTGAATAGCCTCCTCGCGTGAATAATCATCATTAAATTTGTTTTGATACGAAATGCCTTCACTATTCTTGCCAGTAAAAATTCTATTGATAATACCGAGCGAAGCACCAGATTTTAGTTGTTCAATGGCAAACATATATCGTACAATTATTTCAGAGTTCTTGAACTTATACTCTCCATTTGCATCTTGGATGGGAAAAGGCACCAAGCGTACGTTGTGCGTGTCAAAGAATCCGATATCCTGTTGATTACGGTATGAAATCATGCACACAGAACAGCCTGGGTCGAAAATATCCACTGCAATAGGTAGACCATCCACTTCACTACCGTTCATTTCGATGTAGTTAAACGAATAGTCTTCGGCATTGTAGGTCTTGAATTTATCCGGAATCGCTTCAAATATTTCACTCCACTCCGTGAACCAGCGTCCAGTTGCTTCAAAGATGTTAGTCGGTTCCGACTCATCAATTGAGCAAACTTCTGCTCCGAGGGAACAAGCAGATGGTTTAGTTACATTGCAAGAACCCAGCGCCCATAGTGCGAGCAAGGATTTAATTGCAGTTAAAATCGCCCACACGGCAACGATTACAATTACAACGGAAAACACTTCAATCAAGATTGACAGTGGTTTGACCCATTTTGGATGTTTTAACATTACACGCGACAACAGTGTATTCTTCACATCGTCTTTGAATCCAGTCTCACATTTTTGCAAACGGACTTTTTTCCATAGACATCCCCAAGCTTTCTTCATAGCCTTAAGATATGCTTTCCCTACTTTGGGTTTAAATATAGAAATCCCCGCTACGAAGACACCAATTAAGGCCAATATAATAAAAGCAGCTATACACACCATAATGAAACTATTCTATCACTAATGGATAATTTTTTCCATAACTTTTTTCACTTTTTCGACATCTTCAGGACGATTGTGCAGTCCGAGTGAGAATCTAAGTAGTGGCGGTAATCCTAGGACATGATCGAGATAATAGTGTACACAAAAATACCCAGTTCTTGCCATAATGTTCTCGCGAGACAAAGCATTACCTAACATATGCGAATCTATCCCGTCAACATAAAATGACATTGTTGGATTGGCTTGGTAGTTGACCAGATGTACTTTCGTTGAACTACTTAAAAATTCGTACAAATCGCGGTAGTTAGACTCGAAAATCTTCCAGTCGGATTTGGGTATTTTTGCTAGCCATTTTAAAGCCGCTCCTAAACCTACAATCTCACCCCAAGCCTGTAGACCAGATTCAAACCTAGTATAACGATGATCCTTCCCTTCCGCCGAAAGTACGTAGGAGTTCAAAGATACGTCGTCTACCATGCCACCACCTACGAATCCCTGCACCATTTTGTCCATCAGCTCGTCTCGCCAAACAATTACCCCGAGAGATGGTGCATATAGTTTGTGTGCCGAAAAGCAAATTGCATCAGGTTCTACGCCCTGCAAGATATCGCTTGAATGTGCCATTGCCTGGGCTGCATCTATAATCGCAATACCACCCGCCTTGTGTATATCACGAATCAATTCTTTAATATTAAGTAACTTGCGTCCATCAAAATTCGAAGCACAGTTTACTACCACTACTGCGCGTGTAAAGTTATAATCGGATAAGTTAATCGAACCGTCCTCGTTTCGCTTCATCACTTCGCGTTTGAGCCCAGACCTATTGGCAAAAGCCATCGTAGATAAAAATGGCGAATTATGTTCAATTTCGCTCGTCATTACCTTATCGAAACAGCCAGGCTTTAATTGCGATAAGATTAGATTAATGCCATAAGTAGTATTAAGCGTAAAGGATACCGTATATTTTTTAGCCTTTAGGCCTAAATACTTCAATACTAATTCGCGCGTCTCTTCGACCTTCTCGTCGGTTTCTACACCCCATTTATATTTTACGCGTTCACCACAGGAATTATGCTCGGTATAATAACTATTGATGGCATCAATTACGCATCGTGGTCTAAGCGACTGACACGCTCCATCAAGATACACTTCCCCCTCACCTAAATAATCAAACTCTTTCATAGTATATATTATATACCAAAAACCACCCTCGCGGGTGGTTTTCGTCAATCAGTCAACCATGTTATTATTAAGCTAATTCGACAGTAGCACCTGCTTCTTCGAGTGCTTTCTTCATTGCTTCAGCGTCAGCCTTAGCGACCTTTTCCTTCACAGTTGCAGGGGCACCATCGACGATAGCCTTAGCTTCGCCAAGACCTAGTCCGGTAGCTTCCTTTACAGCCTTGATGACCGCAATTTTCTGAGCGCCAGCGTCTTTTAAGACGACATCGTATTCAGACTTACCTTCATCAGCAGCGGCTTCACCACCAGCAGTAGGAGCAGCTACGGCCACAGCAGCAGCAGCTGGCTCAATACCATACTCGTCCTTCAGGACGTTCTTTAATTCGTTTACTTCGAGAACAGTCAATTTGACCAATTCCTCGGCTAATTTCTTAATATCAGTAGCCATATTAATCCTTTCTAATTATTTATAATTATGATTGCTAATTTGCGTGCGCTTCAAGACCAGATACGATGCCGGATAACCCGCCCGTAAGGCCAGAAATCGAATCCGTAACTGGTGACAATAGCTGTGCGACGACCTGAGCGATAAGCTCGTTCTTAGTCGGCATTGCAGCCAATGTCTTCACCTCGTCTTCCGACAAAGCATTGCCAAGGTCGGAGAAGCCTCCAACTAGATTTAATGCATTGTGCGACTTGGCAAACTCAGCCAACACCTTTGCCGGTGCCACTTCGTCATCATCCGAAATCGCATAAAGCAATTGCCCAGTTAGTCCCGTAGTGTCGGTATCTTTGTAAACGGCAATTTGCCCCATCGCGACACGTACCAAACGGTTCTTTACAACCTTAATCTTGACGCCTGCTTCACGTGCAGCCTTACGGAGTTCTTGCAGTTCTGCCACGGTCAGACCCTGGTATTTTGCAAAAACTGTCGACTTTGCATTCGAAAGCAGTTCTGTCAAATCAGCAACCAATGTGTTCTTTTTTTGCTTGCTAATTGCCATAAAAAGTTCCTTTGGTTATATTACTATATTTGGTTGACTAATTGTTAATATATACGTCACCAAATAAATCCTACAAGATAGTCCTCGGCGACATGATTAAGGATTACACCCGTCGCTGTCTTTGGTAACTACATTCATTATAGCACACTTGCGATAATAAATCAACTGGAGCGCTTAGTGGTTGCGAATTGGAACAAAGCCCCGACCACAGTAAACCCAATCAACATTGGCCAGTAAAAGGTGTTTTGGTCAATCTGAGTGATTAGTGCGAGCAATGCTAAAGTTACTGCATACGCCCCCACGCCAGATGTTGCTATGATGGTCGCAGGTTTTAGTAGCATTACGGCGAAAGCTGCCACTATCACGCCAACAACGGCAGAAATCGCGATCACTTGAAGACTACTGCCAAAATACTGTATGCCAGTGAGAACGACCAATACAAAGCTAATCCCACCCACGCATAGCTTTTCTATCGTAAAGCCGAGCAGGGCCAGTAGCAAGCCACCACCTATTGGAATCAGTATCTGATATAATTGTGCCGATAACACTTCCGGTAGCATGTTTTGTACCTCTGGAATCTGTATCAAATTGGTCATGCCAATGTAACCAAGCAAAAACCAAGCGATAAAGAAAGCTACCTTCTTAATCCTGTAACCAAAAAGCATCACGGCAAGTCCCAGCCCCAACATTATTAATAATTCTGGCGTTTCGAAACCTTTGACTATTGTATCCATGAGATTATTATAACATAAGAACCAACAAAGTGAGCTTAGTTATAAAGATTCTCAATCTGGATTGATGGCCCCATAGTGGTCGTAATAAAGACAGACTTAACGTATGAGCCTTTGAGCGATGCTGGCTTCTGAGATTTTAGAGAATCAAAGAAAGCATTGGTGTTTTCAAGAAGCTTATCGACGCCGAAAGATATTTTACCTACACCGATATGGACAATTGATTGCTTATCGACACGGTATTCGACCTTACCAGCTTTAGCTTCCTTGACAGCTTTCTCGACATCCATGGTGACAGTACCAGCTTTTGGATTCGGCATCAAGCCCTTAGGACCCAATAAACGAGCAAACTTACCGAGCTTCGGCATATATTGAGGTGTTGCAATGAGTACATCAAAGTCAATCGTTCCCTTTTCAAGTTGCTTCAGAAACTCTTCATCTTCAGCAATATCGGCACCAGCGGCCTTTGCGGTCTTGCAAACATCCAGTGGCGCAAATACGGCGACACGTACGGTCTTACCATTACCATTAGGCAGAACCAGCGTAGTGCGAATGTTCTGATCGGCTTGACGAGGATCAACACCCAATCTTGCATGTATTTCGAGCGATGCATCAAATTTTACCGGGCTAGTTTTGATGGCCAACTCGATAGCGTCTTTTAGATTATAAACCTTCCCTTTTTCAACCAACTTAGCTGATTCCTGATACTTTTTGCCACGTCGTTCGATACGTGGGCGTGTAACTGGGGCGGCACCCTTTGGTTTCACGCCAGCCAGCTCGGCTTCCTTACGTTCTAGCTTGCGAGCTTGACGCTCCGCCTCAGCTTTTACTTCCTCGACGTGCTTTCGAGATTTCTTACCAGCTTTGGCGAAAGTTTCAGTAATTTCTTCTTTTACATTGTCAGTAGCATTCTTAATCTCAGCAACCTTATCCTCAACCGCATCCTTAATCTCAGCAGTCTTATCCTTAACTACCTCTTTAATGTCAGCGACTTTTTCTTTTATTTCTTCAGCCTTATCTTTGGCCATAATTTTTCCTTTCTGTGGTGCAAACGAAACAAGTTCTCCCACGATTAATTATTTATATAATTATACCAGTTTTTAATAAAAACGCAAGAAAAAGGAGGCCGAAGCCTCCATGGGAGTCAAGACATCTTGGTAGGAACGTAAGTTTTTGAATTACTACTCATCGTAAGTTTGCGTCTATAAAGGCGCAAATTCTTACGCATTGACTGGTAAAAAGAGAATTCATCTATAATATCTCTTTCTATCCTCCTGATGGTCTGACTAGCGTCAGCGGATGTCATGCGAGCGATTTCTTCTTCTACAGCCTCCTTCGAAGTTAACTTCAAAAAAGGAATATGAGGCCAACACTCTTTTACCTGGCTCTCTGGTATCTTCTTCACTATAACACGCTTGCTCTTTAGTTGTCGCAATAAAGAATGATACTCGGGCATGGTAGTTGTGTAGTCTTCATGATACTGTTCCCACAGCCGTACGAGTTTGATGGGTTGCTCCCAGCTAAGATGTGCCATACAATAATCCCTCCTATTAATTAGTGTATACACTCTAATTATATCACAAAAATCAAAAAAAGTCGAGCCCCACCACTCGACTATTGTATTTTGAACGTTAATCAACTACTTCTACACCCATTGAACGTGCGGTGCCAGCCACAATCTTGACTGCACCATCCAAATCAATAGCGTTTAGTTGCTCCATTTTCTTTTGAGCAATTTCCTCTAGTTGTGCACGAGTGATTTTGCCAACCTTATCGACATTGGGCTTACCAGAGCCTTTATCAATCTTGATTGATTCACGGATTAAATCATCGACCGGTTGACCAAGAGATTTCCAGTCAAACGTCCTATCTTCAAATACGCGAATATGTACAATTACGTTCTTGCCCATCAAATCCTTAGTCGCTTCATTAAAGGGATTGATGAAATCCATCATATTAAGACCCCACTGACCTAGAGTAGAACCAACCGGAGGCCCAGCTGTTGCTCTTCCTGCAGGAATGCGAAGCTTCAAATTGCCAATAACTTTCTTTTCTGCCATAATAAAACCTTTCTAGTGCGTAACATTATTATTATATCACAATTGCTTAACTTGTAAAGC
>JAZTZQ010000022.1:0-5541 GCA_045637565.1 Candidatus Nanosyncoccus sp.
TCTCATTTTATTAGAAGCATCCGTACCTTCTGGAGTACCGGTGTAATAGAAGTAATCATTAGCGAAGTTTGCTGGATCTGCTCCTATGGTAGCACGTGATAGTTTCCAGAAGTCACTTACATCTACATTGGCTTTTCTACCACCTATTGGCAGATGCCATCCAGCAGGGCATAGGTCGCCTGCTACACTATTATTGTTAGTGCTAAAGCCATACGTTCCATTGCCTGCTGTGGCGGAGTACCAGTTGTAGTAGTTACCATAGCTGTATATATTACCATCGTTGTTGGCTGAATCTGTTTTACGATTTGTAGTATTGCCGGTAAATAACATTGATTGATCATCGCAGGAAGCTGCATTGGTAGTACACCATGCGGTCGTAGTGGGATCTTGTGAAGCAGAAAGAGTGTTATATGTTTCGGTATCTGAATAGCTATGTTTGAGGGTAACGTTAGTACCATCGTTTAGCGGATTATTGGTATTAGCGAGAGTGAGTAAGGCAGAGTTGTCTAGGCGGAGGTTTTCAATCATCCAACACTTACCGTCAGCGAGTTTGGCTACAGCATAGGTATTATCATCACGAGCATCAGATAGTGCAGTAATGCTTTGTTTTAGGATGTTAGTGGCAGTATTGGCTGGTGTTAGGCTAGAACAGCCAGACCAGCTTTGGATATTACCAGTACTCTTTACCCATACTGCGTAGAGTGATAAGCCGTTATTTGGACTTTGGTAATCGGCTGGAGTAAGAGCGATGGTTTCTTGTGGGCCGTAGAAGTGAGCATTAGTGTTGGTGTCATAATCAAACGCATCACTCCAACCAGCAAAGCCATATCCACTGCGGCTGAAGTTGGATGCAAGCAGATCTACGGATGATGCTACGTCTTGACACCCCATTGTACCTTCTGCGTCCGTTGCATTAGCATAGTAGCAGATTTTACCAGAAGGTGAGGTCTGCGGCGACAACGGCGCCTCCCCATTATACGGATGCACCAACGTATATTTCACTTTCCCTTCGTACGTATCAGCCACCTGTGAGGTCGACACGGCTATCGCATAAGTCGTCTCTAGCTTCCCTCCCAGCACCGTATCCGTAGCAGAGGAACCAGCACTCGCATGGTATTCCGCAACCTTAGCATAATCATCTGGTATTACATGCCAATTATTAAACCCACCCACAACACTCATATTAGCCGGGATATAAGCCACAGTATCATCTGCGACCTTAGTCAACTTCATCGCCCAAGAAGAAACCGCATCATCACCATCATATACTCCAGTGTCAATCGTCGCACCCGTATTTACACCTACCATTTTGGTATGATTCGCGCCCGACTCCGAGTCGCCCGTATATCCCACCGCATAAATCGCAAACCCACCAAAATCATTACAAAAAGCCGTCAAAGTTGTCTTACCTATCCCACTCTCATATGTATCCACATCGCCAGAATACTGTGCGTTCTGCAACGAAGCAATATGAGAATCCATTCCCACTCCAGCCAGAGTACACGACTCCGAAACAGTAACATTCACCTCGTCAACCACCGAATCGTCATCCGCCGACACCCGCACCGACGTCAAAATCAGACCCCACAACACCACCAGGTACACACCACCCAGCATAGCTTTAATAATACCTCGCTTCATTTTGTCCCTCTGCTATTAATAGCCTTAATCTACTTACATCATAGCACGTCCACAAAATAAAAACAAGCACTTTCTGGACAAGAAAACAGCGAATTTTTACACAAATCCAATCTATCTCTGTACTATAGTAATTACACTCGATTCGCAAATAGCACTAATCGATGTGAAGCATCACCGTTACCATACATCGTACCATAACACGTCATTAACACCATATCATAACGACCCTTACCATTTGCCACCGCCGACATCCGATAAGTCACACCGTTGCTGCTCAAAGTAGTCTCCGATGCTTTTTCAAAAATTTGCACTTCCGCTACCTGGTAAGTATTAGTCACGCCGCCATCGGACACCATAAATACATTGCCAACTCCAACATACACCAAATCCCCAAACACCGCCGGAGAATTATGTCCATACAAGAATTTAGCGCCATATTTGTTTACATGATCACCGGCATCAATAGCAGTATTCGTGACATTTACAATCGGAATCACGCGACCAGCTATCGAAATCGCATCAGTCGGCACTGCAGTCTCCACAGGCTTCACAGCCACAGTCATCTCAGCAACCGCCGCATCGGAAACCGACGCTTCCTGAATCTGCTCAACCAACACATCCGAAGCAGGATCCGTAGCAACAACTGTTTGGACCACGCGCGTAGAATCAATCTCAGTAATCCGAACATCATCCGAAGCACCTAATATAATAGGGTTCGAAATAACCGCAACGAATATCCCAATTAAGAGCAAAAACACATTTTTCATCCTCATTATTCCTCAATATTGACCTTAATCTCTATATTATACCACAGAGACGATATTTTGTCAATATTAATAGAGGTACACTAAATTATTAAAAAAATGTTATAATAAGCACTAGGAGGGAGTACATTACAAACTGGAGGTGTAAAATGAACTATATTTCTGAATACCTGTGGATTATAGATAAGGAATTACGCCTCATTAATCCACAATCATGTCAACGCGAAGAGTTGCTCGGCAGACCCAGCGATATCAACGATATCGCCACCAGATTAATCGAAATTGCCAAAAACAGCACCGTACTTCGTTGCGGAAATCATATCGGCCATCTTACCGATGCGACACAAGCATTCGAGTCGGATGGTTCCCACACCAATCTGGTCCGTGCAATAGTTTCTTATGCGCTTGATTTTCTCTATGGCCTAGAATGCACTAACCTCAATTACACCAGGCGTGAAATCGATGAAGCAATCTTAATACACGACCTTCCCGAGAATATTATAGGAGACATACCAGACAACGGCACGCGAGACGAAGGCAAGAAACAGCGTGCAGAAAACGACTATTACGCACAATTCTTTCAGCTCTACGGACAAAACTCCGTTTTTGGCCAACGAGTCAGCAGACTCTTGCATGAAATGAACACCAGGTCCTCTCATGAAGGACGCCTGATTTACACCGCTGACAAACTCTCAGCCATCATTATGATGCTTTGCTATGATAGTCTAGGGATGTTTCCCCATGCCGACCGCAAAGAACCGTCCATGTCCAAAATCAATCAAACCGAAATCGAAACCTGTGAAATCAACCATGGCGGCTATATTCTTCTCAGTGAACTCTGGACTGTTGACTATCTCATCGGTCGCAAACTCGTACGTTTCGACGACACTGGAATCTTCACGGCAATACTCATCATGATTACACTTATGACGCATGGCTGCTGGTATCAGTGGCGCGAAACAAATTATTGACCCTTACCCCTCCACGACATGACTCCGCACCGCGCGGAGTCATTTTTATGATATAATGAAAAAAAGGAGGTAAAATGTCACAATTTGACGACCAATACATTGAGCTATGCCGACGCATTCTAGACCACGGCGAAAAAATCATCAACTATAAACCAACCGACCATCGCAGTCAAGCCGTCGCATCCAGCATCCCCGACCATACCGCCCAGGCCAAATCCTCCGCACGCACCATCCGCCTCCCCCATCAAGTCCTCCAATTTGATCTTTCACAGGAATTCCCCATCCTCACCAGCAAAAAAGTCGGTTGGAAAACCGCCATCCTCGAAATTCTCTGGATTTATCAAGTCGCTTCAAACGACGTCCGCTGGCTTAGGGACCGTGGCGTTAAAATCTGGAACGAATGGGAAATCCCCGAAGATGGCAAATACCAAGGTCGTAACATCAACCAAATCTTCGCCAAAAACCATCCCACCGAACCAAAAACCAACTTCGCTCACACCATCGGCACCGCCTATGGCTGGATCGTCAATCGCTATCACCTAATTGACAACCTCATTGAGACTCTGAAGCAAAACCCCGGCAATCGCCGCATGGTCCTCTCACTCTGGCAAAACGAATGGCTCGAAACTGCCGCTCTCCCCTCTTGTGTCTGGAACACCCAGTGGAATCTCATCGAGGACCACCTTAACCTCTTAGTCACCTCTCGCTCCTCCGACGTCCCTCTCGGGCTACCATTCAACGTGGTTCAATATGCTGCACTCTGTTACATGATCGCTCATGTCATCGGTGCCAAGCCCGGCCAACTCACTTTCATCACCAACGATGCTCACATCTACGAAAACCAAATCTCCGGCATCCGCGAACAAATCTCCCGCTACGACAAAGCCATAAAGGATGGTACCTTACCGCCAGCCCCCACCCTCTGGCTTAACCCTGACATCCACGATTTTCACGCTTTTGATAACTCCAAAACTCTCCAGGACATCCGTCTAGATAACTACGAGAATCTCGGCGTCATCAAGATGCCTGTTACGGAGTAATCATGTTTAGTATTATCGCATGTATTGGCAAAAACCACGAGCTCGGCAAAGAAAACCAGCTTGTTTTTCACATCAAAGACGACATGAAATTCTTCCGTGAGACCACCGCTGGCCACAAAATCGTCATGGGACGCAAAACATGGGAATCTTTACCCAGCAAACTCCCCCACCGCGAAAACATCGTCCTTTCCTCACGCGATTTCGATGGCCCCGACCTCATTGTCCACGACATAGAACAATTCATCCACGACTATCAGGACTCCGACGAAGAAATCTTCATTATTGGCGGCGGCAGTATTTATGAAGCCTTCCTTCCCCATGCCACCAACCTCTACCTCACCGAAGTCGACTCCTCCGTCCCCGACGCCGATACCTTCTTCCCCGCTTTCGATAAATCAAAGTACTCCCACAAAGTAATCAAGAAAGGAAAGGACCATGATCTAGCCTATTCGATTAACAAATATATTATTAATTAATACAAGGTTTTTAGAATTAGTTCTTTCGAGACATTTCGCGACCAACGGGGAGCGAGTTAGCGAGGAGCCCCGTGACGACGGGCGCGACGAAGCGTGTCGAGAAAGAATCTATTCTAAAAACCGAGGAGAAATTTAAATGAAAGATTTGGTATTTGATTTAATTGAACAAGAAAAAGAGCGCCAATCCGATGGCCTAGAGCTCATTCCAAGCGAAAATTACGTCTCGAAAGACGTCTTAAAAGCGATGGGCTCAGTATTGACGAATAAATATTCCGAAGGTTATCCCAATTTCGAAGGTCTCACCGATTGGTCTGAGGAGAAAATCGCCGAAGAGATCTTACCCAACTACCGCTATTATGGCGGCCAACCCAACGTCGACCGTATCGAACGCCTGGCAATCGCCCGCGCCTGCAAGCTATTCAACGCCGACCACGCAAATGTCCAGCCCCACTCTGGTGCCAACGCCAACGAAGCGGTCTATTTTGCTTGGTGTGAACCGGGCGACAACATTCTCGCCATGAACCTTGGCCACGGCGGCCATCTCACTCACGGCTCCCCCGTCACACGCAGTGCCAAAATTTACAACTTTATCCCTTACGGCACCACACCCGAAGGCGACCTCGATTATGATGAAATTGAAAAACTCGCC
>JAZTZQ010000023.1:0-23180 GCA_045637565.1 Candidatus Nanosyncoccus sp.
ATTGCGTGGGTCCTCGCAAACCATACGATCAGCAGGAAGATCACAAGGAGTACCCTTGCCACCCTTCTCGTCCTTAGTAAAGAAATAAATCGTCTGAGGTTTGCCACCGCGAAGAGTAACTTCAGATTTATGTAGGTAATATTTCACACCTTTTCCGTTGGTATGTGCATAAGCCATTTTAGCTTTCCTCCTTAAATTAGTATATTTTTATCTTATGACCCCAACCAAAAATTGTCAAGTATATTTTTTTAGTTTTTCACCAAATTACACAAATAACAGAGAAAGCCTAAGCACAATCCATATTATCATCCTGATAATTATTACAACAATAATTATCAAAGTAATTAACACCATAAATCCCGTCAGCGTTGGCGCCCATATTGGCGAAGCATATTCGCGTCGATACAACTCCGTCGACGGCAAGCTCGCTCTAATCGTATCTTGTATTTCATCCGCCGCAGGATACTTTTGAATCTCAGATACCATACAATTAATGTAGCCAGGGTTATCCCACGACCACCCATTTGCAATCGCTTGAGGTCTACAGACTTCACTTGCCATAGCATAGACATTTCCATTAGGGTTGCTATCACCCGACAATTGATTCTCCGCCTCTTCCAATGCCTTATTCGCATCTTTTATATATTGGTGTTCCAAATAAAACGGCCCCGTCCCAAATGTAATTCTCTGCTCCCCGTTATCGTCCACTATATTAATTACCATATTTGACAACGTATATTGTCTCAAATCCTCCAACCTCTTCACGACTTCTTCCTCATCCTCCAAATCATCTGCCACCAATACCGCATCACGTAACTCAGTCATATGAATATGGTCTAGTCTCAGCAACGTAGCATCCAAAAACAAAAGTGGCACTAACACCAACAATAATTGCCAAGTTTTCACCTTATGCAGCTTAATACGCCCACGTTTTTTCATATAGTCTATTATATAATATTATTCTTTCCCAATCAAATAATCCAACAACATTTGAATCGTAAAACACCCCACCAACTCTTCCCGTTCATTTTTCACCAAAAAATAATAACTATTCGTTCGTTCAATTTCCTCCACCACATGTTTCAAGCTCTCATTTTCATGCAAGTAATTCACATTTCTATCCATATAACTCTCCGCAAGATCAGTTTTTTTGATTTCAAGTGCATTCAAAGCCTGTGTATGTATTATTCCAACAACCCTGTCTCGCTCATCTACCACCGGAAAATTCGTAAACCCAGATTTATATAATTTATCAAGCACCAATGGTCCCAGCACTTCTTTACGCTTCACGAACACTATTTTGTTTTTCAAAGCCATCAGATCACGTACCTTCCGTTCATCAAAACTCATTACTGCCGCAATCCTCTCTCGTTCCTTTATTGATAAAATGCTCTTCGGCGTTCTTTGGATTAATCCAATAAAATCCTCCAAGCTTTCTGGCGTATATTTTTTCGGCGGTGTTTTCTTAGGACGAAACCTTTCCAATTTCGGGTCCAGCGCCTGCACAATTTTACGCATTAATCTCTCGAACATGATATAATTATTATAACATTGAAATGATAAAAGATACATTTTGGGCCAAACCCAAAATTTAAAGGAGTTTTTATGCATAATCGCAAAGGTTTTCAATTAGTTGGCGTTATTATTAGCGTCGTCGTCGTAGCCCTAATCGCAGTGGCAGCTTATTTTGTCATCGACGGCAATAACAAAGCCACCGATTTCACTAATTACGACTTTTTCTCTATTATCGAAGCCGACAATAGCAATGGCAGTATAGCCGATCATGTCAAAGGTGACCCCAACGCTCCAGTTATCATTTACGAATATGCCGATTATCAGTGTCCCGGCTGTGCTTCAATCAACCCCAAAGTCAACAAAGCCATCGAAGAATTAAATGGCAAACTCGCCGTAGTATATCGTAGCTTCTTACTTTCCTATCACAAAAACGGCACCGCTGCCGCCTCAGCCGCCGAAGCCGCCGGACTCCAAGGCTACTGGAAGCCATACGCAGATAAATTATTCGCCGAGCAGTCCGAATGGGAATACGCATCAGCCTCCGAACGCACTGCCCTATTCGAAAAATACTTTGTCGATGTCACCAACGGCAAAGGCAACCTCGATCAATTCAAAGAAGACATCGCCAGCGAGCGTGTCTCCAAGAAAATCAGCTTCGACATGGGTATCGCCCGTCGTCTCGACGTCCCAAGCACACCAGCTTTTTACGTTGACGGACAACTCATTAAATGGAGCGAAGCCGGCGAACTCGAGATTAATGGTGAAGTCATTTCATGGGATTCCGGTCGCTCTGGCGACGACTTTATCAAACTCTTAAAAGAAATCGTGGAGACCAAAACCAAATGAGAACTCTAGCACTTGAATCATCTAACCACATTGGCAAATCCATTACCGTTTCTGGCTGGGTTAATTCTCGCCGCGACCACGGCGGGCTTATCTTTATTGATCTACGTGACCACACTGGCATTCTTCAACTCGTCGTCACACCCGAAACCAAAGACGCTTTCACCCTTGCCGAATCCGTTCGCGACGAATTCGTCCTCACCGCCACCGGCAAAATCCGCAAACGCGCCCCAGAGCTAGTCAACCCCAACATCCCCACCGGCACCATCGAACTAGTCGTAGACGAACTCACCTTACTCAACAAATCTCTTACCCCACCAGTCAATACCCATGACGACGGTGAGAAATCATCCGAAGAGCTACGTCTCAAATACCGATATCTCGATCTCCGCCGTCCTTCCATGCAGAACATCCTCAAGCGCCGCTCCGAATTTTATCGTTTCATTCGCAACTACATGTACGACCACGATTTCACGGAGATTACCACTCCTATTCTCGCAAACTCCAGCCCCGAAGGCGCACGCGATTTTCTCGTTCCCTCTCGCTTGCATCCAGGCATGTTCTATGCCCTCCCGCAAGCCCCGCAACAATTCAAACAACTCCTCATGGTTGGTGGCGTCAACAAATACTTCCAAATCGCCCCCTGCTTCCGCGACGAAGACCCTCGTGCCGATCGTCTCTACGGCGATTTCTATCAACTTGACTGTGAAATGGCTTTCACAGATGATGGCGAAGTAGTCCGCCAAACAATCGAACCACTCTTCATCTCACTAGCCACTGATTTCGGCCACAAGAAACTCGTTTTAAACTCCGAGCCCGCCAAGAAATACCTCATCAAAGGCTCACCTATTCCACGTCTGCCATATGATTTTGCCATGAACACTTACGGCGTTGATAAGCCAGACCTCCGCTATGGCCTCGAGCTCATCGACCTTACCGCTGCTTTCAAATCAACCGAGTTTAAGGTCTTTAAACAACCATGCGTCAAAGCTATCTGCGTACCAGGCGGCGCTTCCCTCACTCGTCGTGAAATCGACGAATTCACCGACCAAGCCCGCAAACTCGGCGCCGGGGGCCTCGCCTACATTTTATACACCGATGAAGGCGCTAAATCTCCCATCCTCAAGTTTATGTCTGACACCGAAATCTCATCCGTCCAAAAACTTACCCACGCCAAGACTGGCGACGCCGTTTTCTTCGGCGCCGATGAGTTAGCCAAAGTCAACAAGGTTCTCGGCGAACTCCGCATTGCCTTTGCTAATCATTTCAATCTCAAGAATCCTGACGAAGTCGCCTACTGTTGGGTTGTTGACTTTCCATTCTACGAATGGGACGACAAAGCTCGCAAGCTCGACTTTGGCCACAACCCCTTCAGTATGCCCAAAGGCGGCCTAGCAGCTCTCGAACAAGCTTCTACCGATGCCGATAAATTAGCCCTTGTCGCCGACCAATACGACATGGTCATGAACGGTTACGAAGTCTGCTCCGGCGCCGTCCGCAACTATAACCCCGACATCATGTACAAAGTCTTCAACATTCTCGGCTACAACAACGAATACGTTGAATCCCGCTTCGGTGGTATGTTAAACGCCTTCAAATACGGCGCTCCACCACACGCCGGCTGTGCCCCAGGCCTTGACCGTATTTTCATGGTCCTCGAATCCGTTGACAACATCCGCGACATCGTCGCCTTCCCCAAAAACGGCTCCGGCGTCGATCTTATGATGAACTCCCCCTCCGTCGTTGACAATATCCAACTCGAAGAATCCCATCTTGCTATTCTTCCAGAAGAATAAAAGCTTCAAAATATAATTCGAACGAACATTCCAGGCAACGGGAGCGAACTCCGAAACGAGCCCCGTAACGACCGTTCCAGGAGCCGAGCAGATGAAAAGCTCGCTTTTCGTATCGAGGCGACGCCGAACGGACGACCTTTGGTCGACGGGAGCGAGCGAGGAGGCGAGTAAGAATTGTATTTGAAGCTTTTATACATATGGTATAATAGAAATATGAGTGATAAAGTTATTTCTGACTACAATGGTTACGACTACAAAAAAATCTTCTGGGAAGACGCCGATCGCGAATACGAAGACCAAGCCGATCGCATGGCCATCCGCAAGCTCCTCCCCAAGCGCATGAACAAATTCGCCGACATCGGCGGTGGTTACGGTCGCCTCGCCAATGAGTATTTAAAACGCGCACACACTGTAATTATATTCGACTATAGTAAATCCGAACTCAAACAAGCCAAAGACATCTACGGCGACCGCATCGAAACCCGTGCCGGCGACATTTACAAATTACCATTCAAAGACGCCGAACTAGACGGCCTTATGATGGTTCGCGTCACTCACCATCTTAAAGACATGAATGCAGCCATCGCCGAACTCTATCGTGTTCTCAAGCCAGGTGGCGTCGCCGTTATCGAAGTAGCCAACAAACGCACCCTCCCCAAAATGGCACGCTACGTCACTGGTCGTTCCAAAGTCAATCCATTCGATCAGAAAGTCGCCAATTACAAAAACATCGCCGCCAACGGCTTCTACAACTATCACCCCAAATACGTCGAAAACATCTTTAATGAAACTGGCTTTAACATTGAACGTGTACTTTCCGTTTCTAATTTCCGGAGTCGCGGTCTCAAGAAAATCTTCGGCACCAAGAACCTCGTCAAGATGGAAGACGGCGCCCAGAAACTCCTCGCCCCCATTCGTTTCGCCCCATCCATCTATTATAAGTTGCGTAAACCCACCGAATAAGGTATAATATACACCACGGAGCCGTCGTTCAACGGATAGGACCCAGACCCTCTAAGTCTGCGATACAGGTTCGATTCCTGTCGGCTCTACCAAATACAGGTTCGCCCGTTGTAAAAGAAACGCTTGTTTCTTTTTTTATTTCGTTTTGGTATAATATTCTTATGGATGAAAATGATATTCAGCAAAAACGCCGCAACAATGAAGAAGCGGCCACCGCAGAGCGTGCCCGCATCCTAGGGTTGCCATATCTAGATACTCGTCCATTCGAAGACGCAGTACCCCTAGTTCCAAATCTTCTCACTATTCCACAAATGCACCAATCTTTCATCATTCCCTTAAAGCGCGGCGGCAACGAAGATCACTATCAATTCATGGTCACCAGCCAAACTCCTCGCAGCGTCATCGAACAAATGCGTCAGCAATACACCAACGAAGGCGAAAAAGCCGACTTTTTCCTCATTTCAGGTTCCGCATTCAAAGTTTTCATGCTTCGCTATGACCCACCCAAAGTCATCCACTACGACGACATCAAAATCGCCGGCGAAGGTGACTCAGCCACCATTGCCGAGGTTTCACAAACCCTCGCCAGAGTCTCTACCGAAAAAGTCTTTGATTTCCTTATCGATCAAGCCGACAAACTCGGCGCTTCCGACATCCACATCGAAAACCTCCGCAACGAAATCCGCATTCGCATGCGTGTGGATGGCCTTCTCCACCCTGTAGCCAACATCGACCGCGATCGCTATCGTATTTTCATGGGCGAACTCAGTTCCCGCGCCGACATTTCCACCGCTTCCAACAGCCCCCAGTCAGGCCACATGCAACGCGAAATCCATCGCGACAATACTTCTCATCTACTCAACATCCGCGTTGAAACTATTCCTACCATGTATGGTCAAGACGCCGTTCTCCGTCTTTTCAACTTCGACGAATCCCTCTTAAACCTCGACCTCCTCGGTCTATCCGACGCAGAAAGAAAAGAAATCAATGAAGTCATCTCTCACCCCCGCGGTCTCGTTCTCATGGTCGGCCCTACCGGCTCAGGCAAATCTACCACTCTTTACTCCATGCTTAACGCTCTAAACACCACTGACCGTAAAATCATCACTCTAGAAGACCCCATCGAATACGGCATTGCAGGCATCTCTCAAATCCCCATTCACACCAACGACGGCGGCTCCTTTGCCGAAGGTCTCCGCAGCGTCCTTCGCCTCGACCCTGACGTCGTCATGGTCGGCGAGATTCGTGATGCCGACACCGCCAAAACCGCCATCCAGGCTTCCATCACCGGCCATCTCGTCCTCAGCTCTTTCCACGCCAATTCCACCTCAGCCGCCTTCGCCCGCATGATCGATCTCATTGGCGTCAACCCCATTTTTGCCAGTTCCATCCGCCTCATCATCGCCCAGCGCCTTGTTCGCAAACTCACCAATTCCAAACAGCCTCGCCCAGCCACCGCTGCCGAATCCACCTATATCCGTGAAGCCTTAAGTTCCGCTTCACAGGAAGTCTTGTCAGAGGTTAATCTCGACAACATCACCCTCTACGACCCAGTCACCACTGAGGACCATCCCTTCGGTTACGACGGTCGCCTCGTCATCATGGAACAACTCATCGTCTCCGATGATATCCAAGCCTTCATCCGCGGCGACGTCGCCGACATCAACACCAACGAAATCGAACACGCCGCCATCTCCCACGGCATGCTCACACTAGAGCAAAAAGGCATCCTCGCCGCCCTCCGTGGCGACACCACGCTCGAAGAAGTCTCCCGCGTCATTTAACCTTTTTCCAATTCTTCTCTACCGCACGCCCCACCCATGCTATAATATTAAAATAACAAGGAGGTTCTAAATGAAAAAATGTTTTGATGCAACCAAATATCTGAAAGTCCAAAAACGCAAAATCAAACAACGCATCAAAATGTTCGACAAACTCTACCTCGAATTCGGCGGCAAACTCATCGACGACCAACACGCCGCCCGTACTCTCCCCGGCTTCCTACCCGACCTCAAAATTAGACTCCTCCAAGAATTCAAAGACGACGCCGAAATCATCCTTTGCATCAACGCCGACGCCATCGAACATGCCAAAATTCGCGCCGACCACATGATTTCCTACGAGACCGAAATTCTCCGCCTCATCGAATTCCTCCGCGCCCGCGGTCTCTACGTCAGCTCGGTCGTCATTACTATGTTTAACGGCCAGAAAAAAGCCGAAGATTTCGCCCGCAAGCTACAAGATTACAAAATCAATACCTACTTCCACACCTTCACTAAAGGCTACCCCACCGACGTCGCCACCATTGTCTCCGACGAAGGCTACGGCGCCAATCCCTACATCAAGACCACAAGACCCCTCGTCGTCGTTTCCGCCCCTGGTCCCTGCTCCGGCAAACTCGCCACCAGCCTTTCCCAGCTCTATCACGAATACAAAAAAGGCGTCAACGCTGGCTACGCCAAGTTTGAAACCTTCCCTGTCTGGTCTCTCCCCCTCAAGCACCCCGTCAACGTCGCCTACGAAGCTGCCACTGCCGACCTCGGCGATATCAACATGATTGATCACTTCCATCTCGAGCACTACGGTGAACAAGTCGTCAATTATAATCGCGACCTCGAAACCTTCCCGGTTCTCAAAGAAATCATCCACCGCATCACCGGTCGCGACATTTATTACTCGCCCACCGACATGGGCGTCAACGTCATCGGCGAATGCATTACCGACGACAAAGCCATCCGCCGCGCCGCCAAGGACGAAATCATCCGCCGCTATTACCGTGCCATCGCCGACCTCAAAAAAGGCCTCGTCGCCCCCGAAGTCCCCGAACGCATCAAACTCCTTATGAATGAGCTCAACATCACCGAAGAGGAACGCACCGTTGTCTCTCACGCTTTCGACAAGCTGAAATCCTCCGGCCATCCCAGCGCCTGTATTAAAGTCGGCAAGCGTTACATCACTGGCCGCCGTACCGACTATCTCTCACCCGTCTCCAGCACCATTCTTAATGCCCTCAAAACCATCAATCGCATCCCCGATTCCGTCGATCTTATTGCCCCCACCGTTCTCACTCCCATTCTCGACATCAAAGATCGCATTTCCAACTTCAAAGCCCACTACCTCGACCTCAGCGAAGTCTTAATCGCCCTATCCATTTGTTCCACTACTAATCCAGTTGCCAAAAAAGCCCTCGAAACTCTCTCGAAACTTGCCGACACCGAGCTTCACTCTACCCACATGCTCTCCGACAACGAAATGGTGACCCTTATGAACCTCGGCATCAACGCCACCTACACCCCAGACCTCGATATCGACTAGACAAGATATACTTTTTATGCTATAATAATAGTATCTTACTACTGTTTTCTTTCTAAGAACAATTACAGAAAGGAGCGCACATTATGAGAAAGTCAGTCGTTATTGTTATTGCATTACTAACTGCCGTCGTTACCATCTTTAGCTACTGCGAAGCAACGGAAAAAGAACCCGCAAACACGTCAAGCATCTATTTAACGCTTATCAACAAGACACACCGTCTTCCCAATAATTGGGAAAACAAAATCCAACTTGATGCAGCCATCAACGCACTTAATGAGGTATATCTCATCGAGCACAACGCCTACACCAAATATCTCGAATTAAGAAGTGCCTTACTAGACAAAGACGTACAAATCGAACTCGACAGTGTTTATCGCTCCGTCGCAGAGCAACAAGCCATTTGGGACGCTTGGGCAAGTGACCCCGAACTCGGCGAAGAATACTGCCAAAAATATCTCGCAGTACCAGGCTTTTCCGAGCACCATACCGGTCTCGCCATCGATATCTTTATTATCAAAGGCGACACGGAAATCCGTGAAAACGACGATATGATTGCTGACACCGCAGATTTTGCCATTATTCATGAGTTATTACCACAATATGGCTTCATCCTTCGCTATCCCGAAGGCAAAGAAGACATTACCGGTTATTCCTACGAACCATGGCATCTTCGCTACGTCGACGATGTCGACATTGCCACCACAATCACCGAGCAAAACCTCACGCTCGAAGAATACCTTAACGCCAACTGACCGTAAAGACCCCAAAGGGGTCTTTTTCAATGCACGAAAAAACGCCAAGATTGGCGCTCCTATGGCGGAAGGGACAGGATTCGAACCTGCGAGACGTTAATCTGCTGGTTTTCAAGACCAGTGCCATCAACCACTCGGCCACCCTTCCACCCCTAATTATACCACATCTTCCCAAAATATGGTATAATTACCCCATGGCAAGAAAATTCAAAATGAAAATCGTTGCGAAACAAAACCGCAACAATAATCACAAGCACAGCGACAAACGCAAACACCCTCGTTTGAAAAACGGTCGTTAGATATTCTAAATAATTAAATCCAAGTTTTTGGAACGAACCCAATTAGAAATCTGTATTTCACAGCGTTTTTTCGAGCCCGTCCCTCGAAAAAACCTGACTGAAATTCATATTTCTAATTAGGCGTGAGCGAAAGCTAACTTGGATTTAATTATTTAGAATAGCTTGAAGCTTTTACAAACTCTCTAAACAGCGGATGCGGATGCAGCGGCCTAGATTTGAACTCTGGATGCGCTTGCGTAGCTACGAAAAACCGACACAAAGGTGCCTCCACATATTCCACCAACTTCCCGTCTGGCGACAATCCCGACACCTCCACCCCACCAGCCTTAATTTCGTCCAAAAATTTCTGATTCACTTCGTAACGATGCCGATGCCGCTCAATCACCTCCACTTCCCCATCCGGCAATACTTCCGTTCCATACACATATTCACCCTTCTCCACTGCTTTCTGATAAACCTTCGCAGCCTTCGACCCAAATTTCAATATCGCTTTATAATCCCCCAATCTCATCGTCCCACCCGTCGATTCCTTCCCCTTCTGTCCTTCCATTATATATATCACGTTATTCACATCTTTCTCGTTCGCTCCAAACTCTTCCGAGTTTGCCTCTTTCACGCCACCCCAACGCGCCGCCGCAATACAAGCCACCTGCAATCCTAAGCATAATCCCAAATACGGCACATTATGCTCCAAAGCATACTGCGCCGCTCGAATCTTTCCCTCAACACCTCTAGCACCAAATCCCCCTGGCACCACAATTCCATCCAACCCTTTCAACAACCCATCATTCTTTTCCACCTCTTCCGCATTCACCCAAACTAAATCAAGATTCACTTTATCCCATGCAGCAGCAGCCTTCAAAGCCTCCGTCACACACATATAAGTGTCATCATTCCCCACATATTTCGCCACTAGTCCTATTCGCACCGTCTTCGCATATTTCTTCGCCCGCCTCCGCGAAAACTCCTTCCATCGACTCATATCCGGTTCACTAGTCTCTCCCACAAAATCGTTCAAAATCGCGAGTACCCCAGATTTCAGCACATTAAAAGGCACATCATATACCGAATCAATATCCGGCAAATTCACCACCGCATCCGCCGAAATCCCCGAAAACGCCGCAATCTTCTCACATATCTCCCTCGGGCACGGTTCCTCCGTTCTCACGCATACCACATCTGGAATTATCCCAAACCCACGAAGATCCTTCAAAGCATTCTGTGCTGGCTTGGTTTTTAATTCGTTCGATGTATGAATAAATGGCACATATACCACCGACACATAAAGACAATTCCGTCGTCCCACTTTATTTGCAAACAACCGAATCGCTTCCACAAACGGCAACCCCTCATAATCCCCCACCGTTCCACCAATTTCCACAATATGAATATCCGACTCCGCCGACGCCTTCTCAATCTTCTCGCATACCAGCCCAGTAAAATGTGGCACCAGCTGCACCGTTTTACCATGAAATCCCCCTGCACGTTCTCGCTCAATCAGCTCTTTATATATCGAACCACTGAGAGTAATCGAATATTTCGACGTCTCAAAATCCAAAAACCTTTCATAATGTCCCAAGTCCAAGTCAGTCTCCACTCCATCGTGCGTCACAAAACACTCTCCATGTTCCACTGGATTCAAAAGACCCGCATCTACATTGAGATACGGGTCACATTTTTGCATCGTTACTTTATAACCTTTCGCCTTCAATATCGCGCCAATCGAAGCCGCCGTGATTCCTTTACCGACCCCCGACAGTACCCCACCAGTTACAAAGATATACTTACACTTTTTATTTTGCATTCAAAACCTCCTTCTGGCACCTAAATAATTATTTTATCATTGTATCACAAAACCGCCCCCTCATATTACAAAATTAAATAAATTTTTATTCCGCATTCGTATATACGTTCGTCACGTCGTCCAAATCATCCACCGCCGAAAGCAACTTTTCTAGCTTCTCCGCATTTTCACCTTCCACCGGCACGTAACTCGAAGGCACATACTGTAATTCTGCCGAAGTCACCGTAAGCCCCCCATCCACTAGAGCTCCTCGCACTTTCATCAAGTCCGATGAGTCAGTATAAATAACCGTACCATCATCCTCATCCGATACATCTTCCGCTCCCGCATCAAGCGCCGCCATCATCACCTCATCACCTTTTTCCGATACTTCAATCACCCCCTTCCGCTTAAACTGAAACATCACCGAACCAGATTCCGCCATTCGCCCACCATTCTTATCCAAAGTGTGTCTTACTTCCGGTAAAGTACGATTCTTATTATCCGTCGCCACTTCAATCACAATCCCTACGCCACCAGGTCCATACGCCTCATATACTTCCTCAATCAAAGTCGCCGCCGACTTATCCGCTACCCGAGCAATCGCTCGCTCGATATTCGCTTTCGGCATATTTGCGAGACGTGCTTTCTCTAGTACCATCGCAAGCGACGGATTCATCGCCGGGTCAGTTCCCGCTCGCGCCGCAATCGCAATCTGATTTCCAATTTTTGTAAACAACGCACCCCGCTTCGCATCCACCACCGCTTTCTGCCGCTTGGTCGTCGCCCATTTACTATGTCCAGACATATATCTCTCCCATCAAAATTATCATTCAACTTCCCTTAATTCTACCACTTTTCGGCGTTTTTTCCAAATCAATCCTCCGATCATCACACCAATTATTATCATATATACCAAAAACACCCACCACTGATATCGCGGCACCTCCACCACAAACTCCCGCATCCCTGCAAACCATCCCGCTACTACCATATGATAATCCAACATCTTCGTAGCGCACCATGCTACCACCTCCTCAATCCACGGCGCACCAGCCACCACACCCACCATAAACGTAAGCCCCATCACCCACGGCAACGTCGGCAATATCAGTAAATTCGCCACCACCGACACTAGCGACATCATCCCGTAATAATACAGGATAATCGGCAGTGTCATCATCGTCGCCGCCACAGTCGTCAATATCAGAGACCCAATCATCCCCGGCTTCCTCACACCGTAGAAATACTTCACCAACTTCGGCCCCAATAGCATAATCCCACCATACGATGCAAACGACAACTGCCACCCCATATTTATTACGAAACTCGGCTGTATCATTAACGTCACCGCCGCCACCATTAGTATCAAGCGCCACGGCGCCACCACTCTTCCCGAATACCACGCCACCAGTGTTAGCAAAGTCATCAACCCCGCTCGCATAATCGACGGTGTCCACCCCACCATCACCATGAAAAACACTACAAACAATCCAGCAAATAATACTCCCGCAAACCGCGACAACCTCCCAAATATCTTCCTCGCCACCTCCACTAATATTGACAAATGCGTCCCCGGCGCCACCACGATATGTGTAAGCCCCACCACCCGCAAATTTTCATCCAGCTCATCCGGCAGCCCAGTCTTCAGCCCAAGTAAATACGATAACCCGAGCTGCACCTCCGGCTCTGGTACCAACCCCCTTATCCGCTCCGCGAACCAATTCCGCACGTTTAACACCCACGACCCCGGCTCCGGTCGTTCCCATCTCATCAGCTTCGGCCGATACATATATCCTGCATAAGTACCGAATCCATCCAACATCTTACCACTCAGCACCACTTTATCTTCCCTTGTCAATTCTTCATTCTTCCCTATCGTCACATATATGCTTCCCGCACTCACCACCTCTTCCTCGCCAAATCTCAAATCGCTCAACTTAAACTTCGTCGCATCCTCATCCGTCTCCGGCTCCCCTTCTATCACCCCACTCACCACCACTTCACAGTTATATAGTTTTCGTATATAATCCTCCCCCATAAGTTCATTCGCAATTCTCACAAACGCCAGCACCATCCCTGCAACAACAGCCAACACCACCACAGCACACCGCGGCTTCAAATATGCCACCACCAGCATCACTATCACCACCGCAATCCACACCGGCGACGCAAAATAATTCACCCTCAACACCATCCCAAGCACCACTCCAGCCACAATCCCCATACTTAGCCACACTACCAGCCATGACTGATGCACCTGCTTCCCGAGCCACTTCCACATCCCTAAACCCTATCACACCACCCCCAAAACTACAACCCCTTTAGAAAAACCTAATCCAGTTTTATCACCGGCTCCTTGCTCTCCGCCAATCTCGCCGCTTTCTGAATCAACGCCTCCACTTTCGCATGATCAGCCTTCTGTTTTTCAGCGTCAAACGCCGCTTGCTGTCGCTTCAAATCCCCATAGAATCCAGTCCCCTTCGCAGCCGCCCAAAAAATCCTCTCACATGGCACATTCTTATAATGCCATGGTTTATTAAATAGATTAAAATGTACCAATTTCACATTTCGTGGCAAATCCTTCACCGGCTCCGCATTCCATACTGGGTCGAGCTTCAAAATCTTCCCACGCAGTATCACATTGAGATAATCCTGATCCGGCGCCACCAGATCCGCATCGTATTTCTTAATTAAGTCAATCATCTTCGACAGATACTTCATTTTCCGCATTTTGCGAAGGTCCATCACCTGCACCCCCGAGTTCACATACTCCTTATGCGGCACCCCAAGGGCATTATCCACGTAATCCCGGAATTCCGGAATCACCGTCACTTTCGGGTCCACCATCGCTGCCATCGCATTGTCACCTAAGTCAATATCATACAGCTCCCCAATGTCCCCACGCAAAATCGTATCACTATCTATATATACCGCTTTCCGATACAGTGGAAACATCAACGGTATAAACGCCCGATAATAATACACAGCCGACGAGAAGAAATCCCCCGCCCCCTTCTGCCGCCGCGTACAATACGCCACAATCGCCTTCAGATACAAACTCCGCGTCATTTTCTTAAATTGCACCGCCACATTCCGCGTCACCAAATTCCGAAGCCGCCATCGATTCACCAGATTCAACCCATCATGTAATATTATTACTCGATAATACCGCTTCGGGTCAGCATGCTGCACCAGCGAATGAATCGCCGCCGCCGCATATGGCGCATATGCGCTATTAATCGTCAAAAACACCGGCACCACTTTCACATGTTTTTTTATTGGATTACCTGTATTAAATATACTCATTTTTTCTTGATATACCTAAAATATTCGTAAGTGTTATTCTTACTATATTTTACCATAGAATCATAAACTTTTTTCGCTAAATTGTCCTGTCGTGCTTCATCCGACTTCCCTTCCGCATAAAACGGCCCATCGAGATACACTTCCATCCTCGGCAAATCCCCCTTCTTCCGCTTCACGCGCTTATGATACGTCGTCGTCATCGAGTACACCGGCAAATCATTTCGCACCGCATATTTAAACGATCGCCCACCCGCCGGAAACTTCCGAATCTTCGTCGCGTACGGCCACACATGTGCCTCCGGATATATCACTAGCACCTTCTTCTGCGCCAGCCTCTTATCCACTGCCTCATTAAACGCCTTCTTTTCCTCAGCCGATTTCCCGAGCGGCAGCCCCCCGATATACGGCAATATCGGCCCAATCCCCGGAATCTTCAAATTCACTGGACTAATAATCGTAAAAATCCTCCTATCCGCCGCTATTGCCGGTCCAAACACATCATGAAACGGATTCGTATGATTCGCATAAATCAAATACCCCTTACCCTTCGCTTCCTTCAACTTCTCTCTTCCATGAAACTTCGCCTGCCAATACCATCTCTCATACCACTGCCCAAATATCCAAAAAATCCGAAACAGCACCGCCGAGTACGCACGTGTCCACCAATGCTTCGGTATAAACTCATACCCCTCCGGCAGCCCCACCTCCACCTTCTTTTCCTGTTCCTTCGTCTTTATCGGGTCATCCGTCTCCGAAGTATAATAAAACACCCGCTCCTTCTCCGGTATATCTTTCTGAAACAATTCCGCTTTCGCCATACTATATATTATCCTTTAATTCATTATATTTTTCCAATATATCATCATATTCCGTTATTTTCAAAACCTTATGCACCTTCTCCACCTCAAACGGCTTCACCTTCTGCACCCTAAAATACGGCCAAAACTTAAAATTATTCGAAAAATGATGCAGTACCGTATCGGGCCTCGGCCGCTCTTCCTGCTCATTATATTTCCTATCCACCAATACGCGATGTGTAATCACCTTATTTAGCGCCGCCTGATCCGCCAACATCATCTTCCGCGTAGCGCATAGTCTCACCGCCTTCTCAAACATCCCCGACCGCAAACATTCCGGCACATTAAACAGCATCACCCCCGAATTCATGTAATCCTGCACGAACAGCCCATGATAGTGATACCACCTTCGCCCATAAATATCAAGCACTCCCGCCGCCTCCACGCCAGTCATGTTCATATTGTAAAACTCCGAGATATCCTTCCGACACACCACATCATAATCCAAATATAGTATCCTATCTAGCTTAGCCAACTCTGGTATCTTATCAATATATAATCGAAGCATCGAACACGGCGTAAAATACGACCCCATATTCTTCTTCGGCAAATTAGCCGCAAACACCTCCGTCGCATCAATCAGTTTTACAAAACTTTTCTTATTATACTGTTTCACCAACCCATCCAAGAACTTCGCCGTTTTCGTTTCGAACTGTATGACATTGTCATACGAAATCGTCGCTATATATATATTATATGTATTCTCTTTCGACCCCCGCATCAGGAGCGACAATATCGACACCAGCACCCCCCGACTTATTCCAGCGTCGCCACAGTACAATATATTCATACTCCCATTATACCAAACCACCCCAAATTATGGTATAATATATCTATGCACTCGTAGCTCAGTGGATTAGAGCACTTGTCTTCGGAACAAGGGGTCGTGGGTTCGAATCCCTCCGAGTGTACCAGATATTAGAAATGAAAACTTGTTTTTATTTCTAATATCTGTAACGAGGATGGGATTATCTATCCCTCCGAGTGTACCAGAGCCAATGCACCCGTAGCTCAGCTGGATAGAGCGTCAGTTTCCGGAACTGAAGGTCACACGTTCAAATCGTGCCGGGTGTACCAAACCGCAAATCTATGTTATAATACATCTATACGGTACCGTAGCTCAGCTGGTTAGAGCGTGGGACTCATAAGCCCAAGGTCGGTGGTTCAATCCCACCCGGTACCACCAACCACCACATCATCCCAAGTGAGCACCAGCTCCCACTACCTTACCCAAATCGGCGCGAAGCCGTATTTTTTATGGTATAATTATAATTATGAAATCCAAACACGGCTTTACTATTCTCGAAATTGTCATCGTTGCTACTTTTGCAGGACTACTACTTCTACTATTCCTAGTCCAGAAATCCAACCTCGACGCCATGCACCGCGACGACGATCGCAAAACCGCCATCAATGCCATGTACTACGCTCTCGAAGAAAGCTTCTACAAAGAACACGGCTACTATCCCGAATTCATCTCCGAAGAAAACATCAAAGTCATCGATCCTAGCCTTTGGACCGACCCCGACGGCCACAATCTCGGCGACCCAGCCAGCTCCTATTCCTACGAAGCTGCCAATTGCAAAAACAGCAAATGCCGAGAATATACTCTCAAAACTCGCCTCGAAAAAGAAGACACTTACGCCAAATACAACCGTAATTGATACAACTAATTATTCTTCGCTCTAGAAGACTTCTTCGCCGCAGTAATCAGTTCCGTTACCCCCTTCAATTCCTTTGGCGAAATATCCGAATATGGAAATGTATACGTAGTTTCATCGCCCACCGTCGACAAACGAAAAGTTCCATAGTGAAACAAATTCTGCATCAAAGTATCCTGCCTAAAGCTCGCATCCTCCACCGATTCCAAATCAATAATATTTACAGACGATGACACCAACGAATTCATCACCAGCTGCATCACATGCTTATTCGTGATATACATTTTGTTACCGTTATATATTCGCAGTGAAATCCAACAAATAATCAACGCCACCACAAAAAGCACCGATAACGTAATAAACAAAAAGTTCTTTCCCATCTCATCAATCGAATCTTGGTTCATTAATACAAACAAAAAAGCCAAAAGCACAACCACCACACCTACAAAAGTCATACCTAGAATCATCCAAAGACATATCGCCGCACGCTTGAAGTAGTACTCTACATATTCCCCATCGTCCAGTTTTAACCCTGGAAAATCCTTTTTACTTCTTTCATGTCTGATTTTTGCTAGATTTTCATCCATTTTGACTCCTTTATGGCCTAGTAGTATACACCCTTATTATACCACATTTTCCTTATTTTGTAAATGTTTACGCCCCCTCTCGGTCACCACTCGGCCCTTTGGTGTCCGTGTTAGGAGCCCCATCTGCATCAAATACGGCTCGTAAAAATCCTCAATCGTCGCCGTTTCATCACCCGTCAGCGCCGCTATTGTCGCAAGCCCCACCGGTCGTTCCCCGTAATTCTCATACATTAGCCTTAGCATATTTCTATCCGCCGGGTCCAGTCCTAAATAATCAATTTCCATTAGTTTCAAAGCGTCCTGCGCTATCGCTACATCAATAATCCCATCTCCGTTTACATCCGCAAAGTCTCGCACTCGCTTAAATATCCGATTCGCAATCCTCGGCGTCAGTCGCGAACGCGTCGCGAGTAGCTTTGTCGCCTCCGGCTGAATTTGTGTCTTCAAAATCCCCGCCGTTCGAGTAATAATCTTCTCAATCTCCGGTTCTTTATAGTATTCCAACCGATGAATTATTCCAAATCTATCCCTAAGAGGTCCCGCAAGCGACCCTGTCCGAGTCGTCGCCCCTATCACCGTAAACCGTGGCAAATCTAACCTCACACTTCGCGCCGCCGGCCCCTTCCCTATCACAATATCCAGTTTATAATCTTCCATCGCTGAATACAACACTTCTTCCACCGCCCGTCTCAATCGGTGTATTTCGTCAATAAATAACACATCCCCATCTTTCAAATTCGTCAAAATCGACGCAAGATCCCCCGCCCGCTCTATCGCTGGCCCCGAAGTTACCCTAAGTGATGCTCCGAGCTCATGTGCAATCACCCCCGCCATTGTCGTCTTGCCCAGTCCCGGCGGACCATACAATAATACGTGATCCAACGTTGTTCCATCGTTACGTTTCTTCACCGCATCTATCGCTAACTTCAAATTCCGCTTCAAATGCTCTTGCCCAATATATTCATCGAAGCTCGTCGGCCGAAGACTAATCTCAATCTTCTCCTCTTCCGCATCCTGACTCGAAACCGTCGGCTCCACTAACCTCTCTATTGCCATACCTTCATTATACCATAACCCATCAGAAAACAGGGCACCGAGCACCCTGTTTTCTTGGAAAGACAATCTGATTATACTATCTTTAGCCCTTTCAAAGCCAAAGACAATCTACTGATTCCGTCTTTGTCTCTTAAGACACAGTCTATTTGTCTACCACTTCGCCTTCCACCGGCTCATCCGAATCTGACCCAGCATCCGAAGTCTTTCCGTCAGACGACTTCTTGTCATCCGACTTTGCATCTTCCGACGCCGCCTGATACAACTTCGCCCCAATCGGCATTATTGCGTCCGACAATTCCTTCGTTGCTTCTTCGAATTTATCCTTATCGGCCGACTCGTCGTTCAAAACTTTCTTCGCCTCTTCTACCGCCTTCTTAATCGTCTCCTTGTCCTCATCACTAATCTTATCCTTGTACTCCGATGGCATCTTCTCTGCCTGATAAATCGTATTTTCTAGGTGGTTCTTCGCATCGATTGAATCCTTCCGCTTCTTGTCTTCCTCAGCATGCATTTCGGCTTCCTTCTGTGCCTTCTCGATGTCCTCCTTACTCATATTACCCGAATTCTGAATCGTAATCGACTGTTCCTTACCAGTCCCCTTGTCCTTCGCTGTCACGTTCAAAATCCCATTCGCATCCAAGTTAAACGTCACCTCAATCTGTGGAATCCCACGTGGTGCCGGTGCAATACCATCCAAGATAAATCGTCCGAGTGATTTATTGTCTTTCGCAAACTCACGCTCACCCTGAAGCACATGAATCTCTACCTGGGGTTGATTATCCGATGCAGTCGAGAATACTTCCGATTTCGATGTTGGAATCGTCGTATTACGATCAATCAGTGGCGTCCGTACTCCACCCATCGTCTCGATACCAAGCGTCAGAGGCGTCACATCAAGTAGTAGAATATCCTTCACGTCACCCTGCAATACGCCACCCTGAATCGCCGCACCTACTGCCACGACCTCATCCGGGTTCACGCCCTGCATTGGCTCCTTACCGAAAATCGACTTCACTTTTTCAACTACTGCTGGCATTCTCGTCATACCGCCCACCATCACGACCTCATTAATATCGGAAGTAGACAACTTAGCATCCTTCAAAGCCTTTTTTACCGGCTCTTCCAATCTATCCAACAACTCAGATACTAGCTCTTCAAGTTTTGCCCGTGTCAAAGTGTATTCGAAATGCTTTGGACCATCCGCATCTGCCGACAAGAAGGGAAGATTAATATCCGTCGAAGTCGAAGACGACAACTCCTTCTTTGCCTTCTCAGCCTCATCCTTCACCCGCTGCATCGCTGCCGCGTCACCCTTAATATCAATTCCCGACTCTTTCTTAAACTCATCTACAAGATAATTCACTAGGATATTATCAAAGTCCTCACCACCAAGGTGCGTATCACCATTAGTTGACAATACTTCAAATACTCCATCACCAATATCCATAATTGACACATCAAATGTACCACCACCTAGGTCAAATACTGCTATCTTCTCGTCTTTCTTGCCTTCAAGCCCATAAGCGAGTGCCGCTGCCGTTGGTTCGTTAATAATCCGCTTCACCTCAAGACCAGCAATCTTACCTGCATCCTTCGTCGCCTGGCGCTGCGAATCGTCAAAATACGCCGGTACCGTAATAATAGCTTCGGTTACTGGTTCACCCAAGAATGCTTCTGCATCTGCCTTAATCTTCGATAGCACCATTGCCGAGATTTCCTCTGGTGTATATTCCTTGCCATCCATCTCTACTGCAACACCATTTCCCTTCTTCACAATCTTATAAGGGCTGATTTCCTTATCGCGCTCTACTTCCTTGTCAGTAAACTTACGGCCAATCAAACGCTTAATCCCATAAATCGTATTCTTTGGGTTGGTAACTCTTTGACGCTGAGCAACCTTACCCACTAAACGTTCGCCTTTCTTAGTGACTGCTACCACCGATGGCGTAGTTCTATCACCCTCAGCATTCGTAATCACCTCCGGCTTACCCGCCACCATATAAGCAAACGCCGAGTTAGTTGTTCCTAAGTCAATTCCAATGATTTTACTCATATTTCCTCACTTTCTTTTACTTTTTCGTTGGCACTCATACGCATCGAGTGCTAATTACTCTCTATTGTAGCGCATTAGCACTCACTTGTCAAGACCGCCAACGTTAATTGTCTTAGTTCTATAGTGTTGATGCGATAAGGCAAACTCGAATCAAGAATAATCCGTCCCTAACGTGCCATGCAACGCACCGAATTGCCATTATCACGATAACGATTTCCGCCGTTACTAGGATCAACCCAGCCATTCATAGATACTCCAGCACCATAGGAACCAATATCTGCATTAACGACAGATGACCATAAGGTGCCTGTGACACCAACATTGCCTAGATACCCCCACCAGCCGCCAGAGAGAGGAAGCTTAATAGCTTTGTTCCAAATGTTTGGGTTTTCTATCTTGTAAGAACTGCTATCCCAGCCATATTGTTCAAACAAATATTGGAAAGAGCCACTAGATGTATTGTTACCGCTCTTAGGTAAAGTCCAACCAGTAGGACAGATGGACTGATCGGCGTCTTGATTATCTGTAGTATAACTACTACTATCATTCATAGCAACAGCTGCAGTCCAGTTGTAGTAGTTACCAAGGTGATAGTGTGGGTCACCAGTGGAAGAGATTTGGTTGCACTGATTATTTACAACATCCCACGTACCACCAGCAGCAATACAATCTGATTCCGAACCATACCAGCCATCCACCACAATCCCGTTCCAATATAGCTCTCCTGGATCAGAGGATTCAGGCAAATTATAGTTGTTTATCCAATTCAAATCGTCAGTAGCTTTCGTGGCAGAAACCGGAGTCCAACTAGCGGTGGTGTAGCTTGTACCATTCCAGCCAAGGTCGGTAGTAGTGCTATCGTATATTACACTACCGTCTGTTTTAATATCATGGTCTAGGTTTTGAGTCATCCAGCAATTACCGTCTCGTAGTTTTGAAACAGTATAGGTTTTATTATCACGAGTATCAATAAGTATAGTTTCAGAAGCATCGTCTTCCAGAGTAACCGTAGAGCAAATCGTTGAGTTCATGTCTTGCATTTTATAATAGCCATTGAGCTTAGTTTTACCTGCTTTAGAGTAGGCGTCTTCTATAGAAACTGGTTCCACTGGAGTATCTGCACTAGCTGGATGTACTAATGTATATTTTACTTGCCCACTATAAGTATCTGCCGGTTGAGTCTTACTGATATATGCTGCATAAGTAGTAGTAAGCTTAACTCCACCAGTAGTTATAGTCATATCGGTACCAGAGTTCTTGTGGGCTACTTTGGTGTATTCATTTGGGACTACGTGATAGCTACTAAATGGAGCTTGAGTAGCACCTGATTCTGCTTCACTAGGAAGGTCTACGTTTGGAGCAGAATCAATCGTGAAAGCATTAGTACCAGTTGTATCTCCAGAATCCTGAGTTATACTTAATTTCATCGCCCAGTTAGATACGTCAGGATTACCGGCAGTTGTGGCTATACCAGATTCTATAGTTGCATTACCCGATGCAGTTGTTCCTACTAGTTTATTACTATTTGTTCCTCCTATTTCATCTCCTGTATATCCTGCAGCATATATAGCGAATCCTTCATTATCATTACAGAATGCATGTAATGTAGTAGAACCTATTTCGTCTTCATATAGTCCATTATTGATATTAGCATTATGTGTATTCATTCCAGTACCGGAAATAGTACAAGCCACAGGTACAGTTATATTTATTTCATCTACGACGGAAGTATCTTCGGCAGAGACTCTACCACTAGCTAGTACCATACCAAGTACAGTAGTAAACCCAAGTAGCATGCCCAGGCTTAACGTTATCGTTTTATAATAATTCTGTACGACCATAGAAATCCTTTTAATTACTTATGTTTATTGTAACATAGCAATCGGAAAAAGGACCGAAAAAATGACGTAATTATACATACTTCTTGTGACCAGATAATAATGAGTGATACATTATTGCTTAGTTTAAACAATAGAGGTATTACTAATTTTACAGAGAGCAAACCTTTTATGGCTATCCGCAAAACGCTAGTGTTACGCTTTTATTATGAATGGGGGTTGTAAATAATACAGCGATATGTTTAGATGTAGCTGGGTTGGAGAAGATTAGTTTGTGAGCTATATAGATTCCCCTTAAGTTGAGCGAATCACGACCACAATAGGTGCAGTGGATTCGCTCTCACGTGGGGGGGATTTATACATGATGATTCTAGATGGTCTAGGAAAACCCACCCAAAGTATAAGTTAATAAAAACAAACACTTTAGAAGGACGAAGTATGGAAGTAGAGATCTATTTTAGATTCAAACTCATACGGAAGCCGAAAACTAAAAAAGTTACTGTCACCCTTGAGGGTGAACAGTAACCAACCAACCTAGTAGGGTTCTAGGTCC
>JAZTZQ010000024.1:0-28962 GCA_045637565.1 Candidatus Nanosyncoccus sp.
CTCGTGACCGAACATGATTCGGTGAGGAGGGTGGCGGAACGGTATGGCGGGGAGGCGATTGAAGTACTACCGAATGGCTTGGTGGATTTGGTGGATTTGAAGCGGAAGATTACAGATGACACAGAATTAATCTCGATTGCGCTCGTAAATAATGAGCTCGGGACAATTCAGCCCTTATCAGATGTGGCACAAATAATTCGCGATGTTAAGATCGATCGGATGAAACGAGGAATTCGCAAACAATTATTGCTACATTCGGATGCTTCGCAGGCTTTGTTGCTAATAGACATTAATGTAGCACGGCTAGGGGTAGATTTAATGACGCTAAATGCAGCGAAAGTGTACGGACCAAAAGGCATCGGTGCGCTATATGTGTCACATGAAGCTAAGCTATCACCGCTCACCTATGGTGGCGGGCAGGAGAACGGATTACGTTCTGGAACTGAAAATGTGCCGCTCGCCATCGGGTTTGCAAAAGCAGTACAACTTGCCAAGGAACATCTTAATGGCAATCGAAAAAAATACGCTAACTGGCGAAGAATCTTACTGACCGGACTTAATAATTATGAGCTGATTAACAAGAAACAATCTTTGGACAGCTTCATAGTGATATGCTACGACGGAATTGATGCCGAGAGATTAGTCTATCTGCTGGAGGAGCACGGTGTTTATGTAGCGACCGGTGCGGCTTGCGCAGCATCGAAAGGGGTCAAATCACACGTATTGGCGGCGATAGGTTTGTCTGAAACACGGATTGCTGGTTCACTGAGATTGACTATGGGAGAGACTAATGATGAGGAACAAATTCGAGAAGCAGTTAGAATCATCAATGAAACCGTCGCGCTCGAGAAAAACCGGCTAAAACACGAATAGTCTTAGAAAAAAGGATAGCTTATTTGATGGCCTTGGGCCAGCATTTGACGAGATAGTCGGCACCCGAGAAAAGCGTGAGGGCTAGAGCAAGGTAAAGAGCTACTTGCCCCAGAATACCAATTATTTCATTATTCAAGACCAGGTTAGCAAGGAGTGTAATCAGTGCTGTCATTTGGACGGTGGTTTTGAGCTTACCGTAAAATGATGCAGCAATAGTAATACCGTTTCGCGCCATCATCATGCGCATGCCATCGACGGCGAGGTCACGGACTAGAATGATAGCAAACACCCAAATTGGAACCACATTGATGTAGACAAGAACCAGAAACGCGAGGTCGACAAGCATTTTGTCAGCCAAAGGATCCAGGAAAGCACCGAGGTCAGTAACCTGCTTGGAATTGCGGGCCCAGATACCGTCAATCTTATCAGTGATGGCGGCGATAATAAAGACTATGAGTGCGACAATATGCGCCAAAAGCGCTGGTTGCAAGGCAAACGCCATAAAGACGACGGACAGAACCATGCGGAGAATGGTGAGATAAGTAGGGCCTGTCAATCTCTGGGCGGGTCCTGCCGGACCTTCTCCTCCCCCACGTCGCGCAGCTCCGCGGGGGGCCCCCTCCAGGTCCGTCACCCGCCCATGTTTTGCCACTACCGGTCTCGAATCGGCTGGTTTTCGCGTCATGTCACTCATACAATATCTCTCCGGTGGTCGACTTTCCAGGCGCGGATACCGGCGAAGCGGGCGGCTAGGACATCGGTAGACCATTTATCGCCAAGCATGACTGTTTCGTTGGGTTTGAAGCCGTAGTCCTTCATTGCCTCGGTAAGTTTGGTACTCATGGGTTTCTTGGCCCACCAAACACAGTCGACTTTGATAGGTTCACAGAATTTTTGCATCATTTTTTTGCGACCATTGTTGCTGATGATAATAATTTTGACACCAGCTTTCCGGCATTCTTCGACCCAATCTTGGAGTTCGTCGGCGGGTTCTTTCTCGGAGTGAAGCCGGAGAGTGTTATCAAGATCACACAACAAAAGCTTGACGCCTTCTTTCTTTAGTAGGGTAGGCGTGACATCTTCGAAACGTTCGAATTTCTTATCCGCACGAAAAATACTCATGTATCTATTTTAACATATTCCGGGCGCATATGCCATTTATCGACAAGCATTCGTCTTCACACAACATTAATAAATTTGAAGACAAAAAAGAAGCTCTCGCGGTGGGTACCTTCGGCGCCGTGCGAGTGCTTCGATACTGTTATCATATCAAATCAAGGCGGAAATGTCAATAATCCGGCCCTGTTTTGTAATCATGATGAGCTTTTTAATCTGTTTTCTAGATTTTGCTTGAGCGATTAAAAATTTGCGAGTTTTATCGTCACGAGTATTTTTCATGCGAGATGTATCTATGATGATGTTTGGGGACTGCTTTAATGCCTTTTTTAATAGATGTTCGAGCGAATTAGCGGTAGAAGATTTTGGTGACTTTATTTCATATTCTACTCCATCGAGCAAGATGTCGGCAGTATGCAGATTTGTCTCCTCAAGGAATTTAATATCATGTCCAGCCATAGTAAGGATTTCCGCTACGCGAAGCTCGTGTAGCCAGAGTTTACGCCCAGAGATGATAAAAGTTCCTTTCTTTCCATTTATATCCATATCGCTCCTTGGTTATTTCGAGATACGTTATCACATGTCCTGAATAATTACAACCACTCAAACACCCACATGAATGCATAATTGTTTTGCAATGGTGGTGATATCGTTTCAAAACACCCAAATCATGATAAAATAATACTATGTATACGAAATTTAGTGATTTTTTGGAAGGGAAGCAGAAGCTCTGCATTATCCAGGCGGAGAATCCGGATGGGGATTCGCTCGGGTCAGCGATTGCTTTGGATTATTTATTGGAAGGCAAAGATGTATCAATGTATTGTCCGGTGGATATTCCGCAGTACTTACATTATTTCGAAGACTGGTCGCGGGTAACGAATGAATTTGACTACCGGGCGGATTGCTATATTATTGTGGATACCGCGGCGGAGATTTTGCTGTCGAAACTACTCGAGGACACCGCGATTCGGAATCGACTGTATGCAGCACCTGTGTTTGTGATAGACCACCATGAGACGGAGGATGATTTGCAGTTCCCGCATGAAGCGATTATCGAAGTGTTGCCATCGTGTACGCAAGTGATATACCGGATAGCGAAAGAGTTGGATTTTGAGATTAATAAAGAGGCCGCGGAAGCGATTTTCCAGGGGCTATTATCGGACACCTTGGGGCTGACTAGCGCCTCGGTAACAGCAGAGACGTTCGAGACAGCAGCGGATTTGACAAGGCTGGGGGCTAACATTTCCGAACTCGAGGACCAGCGACGTGAGTTTATGAAGAAGTCACAAAGAATTCTGGATTACAAAGCAGATTTGATTAAACGGATTGAGTATTCGCTGGATGGGGCGCTTGCGACAGTTCATATCCCGTGGGAAGATATTACCGAGTATTCGCAAGAATATAATCCAAATGTATTAATACTCGAAGAGATGCGACTGGTGGAGGGGGTGCGCGTAGCGGTGGCGATTAAGACTTATCCAGATGGCAAAGTGACCGGAAAGATACGTTGCAGCACCGATGCGCCGATTGCAGAGAAGGTAGCGGGGTATTTCGGTGGCGGTGGTCATCCGTATGCGGCCGGATTTCGCACCTATGACACATCTTACGATGAGGTAGTGCGCGAGCTAGTGCATATAGTACCAGAATTAATAAAGGAGGCTGAGTGAAAAAGCTAATATTAACTAATACTTATGACGTGTGCCGGAGTGGCGAGCCGAAACTATGTGTGGTGATGATTCACGGAATCGCATCAGATTCGACAACTTACAACGCAGCACATGAGTATTTTGAAGCGGAAGAACAGCTAAAGGATGTGCGGTTTGTAAAATTAGACTTATTGGGGTCGGGGTTATCAATGAAGGACGATTCACTGAACTACGATTATGATGAGCAGATTACGGCACTCCATAATGCGATACTTGAGCTAAAGAACGAGGCGCCTTTGGTGCTGGTGGGGCACTCGCTCGGGACTTTTATCGTAACGAGGTATGCGAGTATTTATCCGGATGAGATTACAAGATTGATATTGATTTCGCCACCAGTGTATACGCGAAAGGATTATGATAATCCACTATTCAAGGTGGGGATGGAAGCGTTTAAAAAATCAATCTCGCTGCGCAGTGCTGATGTTTTGAAGGAAAAAGCCTTTAATAATTCGATGAACAACATCGTAATGGATCGCAATAACTATGACGTACTAGCCGGTATTAAGGTGCCGACGGTGATTCTGTATGGTAAAGACGACCAATTGATTGCATCTTATAACCTGCCGGGGCTTCTTAAGAAAAATTCGTTAATTACGGCCATCGAGACCAATGGTAAGCATGGTGTGTCACGTGATAAGTTTACTAAAATCCCGGGGCTACTAAGGGAGGTGATGATAGATGAAGCTATATAATACGTTGGGGCGCAAATTAGAAGAATTCCGACCGCTCGGCGAAGTGTTGAAACTATATACTTGCGGACCCACAGTGTACTCGGAGGCACATATTGGGAATCTGACGGCGTATATATATTGGGATTTATTAGTAAGAACGCTACGTGCCGATGGATATGCAGTGCGACGGGTGTTGAATTTGACTGATGTGGGACATTTGGTGTCGGACGGCGATGAGGGTGAAGATAAGCTCGAAAAGGGTGCAACTAGGGAAGGTAAGTCAGTATATAAGTTAGCGGAACAGTATATCGAGAAGTTTAAGCAGGATTACAAGGCTCTTGACTTGACTGAACCTGAGGTATGGGCGCGAGCGACGGATTACATTGAAGATGATATGCGAGCAGTGGATTTGATGACGGAGTATGGGTTTACCTACGAGACGTCAGATGGGGTTTATTTCGATACGTCGAAATTTGACCGTTATGCGGATTTTGCTCGACTAGATTTAGCTGGGCTGCAGGCAGGGGCGCGAGTGGGATTTTCGGATGAGAAGCGTAATGTATCGGATTTTGCAGTATGGAAGTTTATTCAGCCGGGCGAGAAGCACGCGATGCGGTGGGACTATCTAGGTCGGCCCGGGTATCCGGGATGGCATCTCGAATGCTCGACGATTATCGATAAGGAACTTGGTGCACCGATTGATATTCATACCGGCGGTGTAGATCACATTCCAGTACATCACACTAATGAGATTGCGCAATACTATGCAATGACGGGGCGGGACTTGGCTAGGTATTGGTTACATTGTGGGTTTATTACGGTGGACGATGAGAAGATTTCAAAATCGCTTGGAAATACCTATTCCTTAGATGATTTGGCGGAGCGAGGGTTCTCACCGATGGATTATAAAATGTGGGTGCTCTCTGGGCATTATCAGGGGACACGGAATTTTACGTTCGAGTCTTTAGCGGGCGCTTCGGCGCGGCGGCTGAATTGGCGGAATCGGATTGCAGAGTGCTATCAGCGTGAGGTAGTTAGCGATGATAGGGTGTGGGAGCGAGTGCTGGAGGCCGTGAATGACAATCTGAATTCGGCGGAAGCATTTGCGGTGATCGATGGGGCGGTGATTGGGCTGGAGGACTGGAAGAAGATTGATGAGTTGTTCGGATTGCAGTTGATTGAGGATTCGCCGGATATTAACGATGAGGTACGAGTATTGATTGACGAGAGGCAAGCCGCACGCGAAGCGAAGGACTATGCGAAGAGTGATGAAATTCGCGATAAACTAGCGGAACGGGGAATCGCTGTGAAAGACACGGCCGAAGGGCCTGTGTGGCAGTATTTATAATAAAAATAGCCCCGAAGGGCTATTTGAAGGCCTATTGCATACACCGAAGTATCTTTAGAACCTTACTATCTTTAGTATATCAAGTTTTCTTCAAAACATCAAGTTATGATTAGGTGGGTAGGTTAAATGGGCTGGAAAAAACGCACTTGATTCAGTTCAGTATCTTGTGCGTTTTTTAACCTAACTCTATTTTACTTCTTTTTGTCTAGAAATACAAGTACTTTTTCCATTTTGTCTATTACTAGGAGCTTTTTAATATGGGCATCACCGCTTTCCAAAAAACCGTTCACTCTTGACAATGCCCTAGCGTTGTTCATTTTACATCGTGTTAAATCTAGTATTATCTTGTCTGACTGACTAGAAGCTTCTCGGAGATTATTGGAAATTGTTCTTTTGCCGTTGCCAAGTGGGCTTTTGAGTTCCCAAACCTGGTTTGTTCTTTTGATTCTTAAATCAGGTGTACTACCGACTGTCTTCCTGATGAATATTAAATCGGATTGGAAGTGATCTGCAACTATCTTTGCTGCATGCAATTCGTGTGGCTTTGGCGGGTCTGGATCATTTAAGTCATATTTGATTGTAAATTTTTGCATGCTAGAGATGATAACATGAGCGGAGAAGTTTTACAACCCCAGCAAAGATTTGTTCGGGTGGTGTTCGGTGAGACGCTAGATGTGGTGGTTGATGGTGGGTGTGGTACGCTAGATATAGCGTAGGTGGGTTACTATATATTATATGTAATACCACGACAAGCTTGCTAGGGACAGAGGTTGCTAGTGGCTAGGTGCCTACCGTACACCTAATACTTTGTCCGCTGTTCTTACTGCTGTAATTCGTGCCTGGGAACACACTGGGGCCACCCAGGTACAGAAAGTAGCTATTGCTGTTATTGTACGCAGTAGACGACCAATAGTTGCCGCCGCTACCCCTATTGCTCGCGGACGACGTATTGAAGTAGCCGGAGTAGAGAAAGTTGTTCGGGAATGATCTTATGGCAGCTGTGGCAGTTTTACCTGCAGTATTTGTAGTATTTGCTGAATAACAAGCATATCCATTATTTGGTGCATCTTCATAAGCTGTTTTTACTTCATCCATGGTTTTATAGCCTAGGTTGTAGATTTCACGGAAGGTAGATGCGTCTCCAGTTACATTTACGCCACCAGTATTGCCGCTTGCGTAAGCTGCGCCACCTGTTGGTAGGTGCCAGCCAGAAGGACACAGTGAAGTATTGGCTACGCTGCTATTATTAGTACCGTTGTAAGTAAGGTCTGCTATAGCAGCATGCCAGGTGTAGTAGTTGCCGTAAGAGTACATATTTCCACTATTGTTAGTTGGTGAAGAAGCACGAGTAGAAGTGTTAATGTTATTATAGCGTGGCATACGGTAAGCTGGGTAATCTGAAGTACCTATATTTATACTGGCAGTACCCTCCTGAGTACCGCTATAGTATAGACTATTTGCAGTGTAAGTAGTACTGAATCCTGTACTTTCCGCATCGGCAAGTCCTCCAAAATTACCATAAGTAGAGGAGGTACCGTAGCCTTGGGCGAGGGTACCGTCACTGTTATGGTCGGCAGTGCTTTCTAGTCGGAGGTTTTCAATCATCCAGCAATTACCATCGGCCAGTTTGGCAATGGCGTAGGTATTATTGTCGCGTTGGTCGGTTAAGGCGGAGATGGAAGTGAGGTTAGCGGTACCATCAGTCGGAGTAGTAGTAAGGGAGTTACAGACGGATGCGACTTTGGATTGGTCTTGGATGCTACCTTGTGACTTAATCCAGACAGCGTAGAGGGAGAGACCGTTAGTGGAAGTACCAGTTGGAGTAGTGATGGTTTCCATTGGACCATAGAATTTAGCTTCTGCGTTAGTAGCGTAATCAAACTTATCACTCCAGCCAGCAAAGCCATAGCCGGTACGGCTGAAATTACTGGCGAGAAGAGTAACTGTGCTATTATCTGCAATTGCGTTACTGTTATCGTCTTGTGATTGTTTACCCATGCTGCCTTCGGTTTGAGTAAGGGAGTTTACATGATAGCAGATTTTACCAGCTTCGCAGGGTTCTGGACCGAGTTGTGGTTCGGGGTTAGTGACGGCGTAGAAATTGATAGTGTTTGTATAAGTGCCGGTGGCTTGGGTGGGGGAGGCTTTGGCACCGATTTTGAATTTGATGGAGCTAGAGTTAGTGAAAGAATCAGTATTAGCTAGGATGATACCAGTAGCGCCACTATCGTCATTATCTAATGGTAGGCCATTGTAGCCACTTGATGGATTGTTGGTATCGCCACTAATCCAGGTGGTACCGTTGTCTTTGGAATAAGAATAGCCCCACGAGTTAGCTGCGAGATCATTTAGGGTAGCGGCGTCAGTTGAAACATTAGTGAAGAGATTACTACTGGTGGTGCTAGTGAGATTGGTATTGGTGGTCTTAGTGCCGGCGGTAGCAGTCATGTAGTAGCCGTAACCAGCATTGGTTGCGACTTCTACTGTGATGACGTTACTATCACTGCTGCTGCCTGGAGTGAGATTATCAATGATTAGATTAGCATCGGACAGGGAGACGCTGATGGTGGGATTGAAAGTGAATTCTACGTCGTTAGAAGATTGGTAGGTGAGGGCGGAAGTGCTAGCGACGCTTGTCACAAGTGATGCGATGAGCACTGATGGTAAAGTCCATAATAATTGATGTTTATACGATGCAATTTCTTTCATGATTCTATTTTACCATAACTAGTATTATTTAGACAATGATTTTATACTAACTCACTATATCGTTTGCACTTTTTGTTTGTAAAATAGTTATTCCTATTGTAGCACAATACTCAGCTGGAGTGAGATAGTTTAAAGCTTGGTGGAGTCTATAAAAATATGTTATAATATGCGTAATGAAAACAGTTTATGTTGGGATGAGTGGGGGAGTGGATTGGACTGTATGGGGTTTGATTTTGAAGGAGCAAGGGTAGCGAGTGGTGGGCGTATATATGAAGAACTGGTCGAAGGATTTGCCCGGCATGAAATGCCCATGGGCGGAAGACTTAGCTGACGCGAAGAGGGTAGCAGTGAGATTGGAGATTGATTTTGAAGTGTGGGATTTCGAAAAAGAATACCGCGAGAAGGTCGTGGAGTATATGCTCGACGAATTCCGGCGCGGAAATACGCCGAATCCTGATGTTATGTGTAATCAAGAGATAAAGTTTAAGCTGTTTTATGAAAAAGCGATGAAGGCTGGGGCTGATTTTATCGCCACGGGGCATTATGCCAGGATAAAGCGAGGATACTCATCGCCTTATTCTTTCCTGATGCGCGCCGTCGATGAGAATAAGGACCAGACGTATTTCTTGTATCGGATTTCGGAAGAGGCGCTGGCACATACTTTGTTTCCGATTGGGGAGATGTTAAAGCCAGAAGTAAAAAAGCTGGCGCAAAAAGAAGGACTGCATAATGCTTACAAAAAAGAGTCGATGGGTGTGTGTTTTGTGGGTGAAGTGGGGATGAAGGATTTCTTGAAGGAGTATATTGATATTCGACCTGGAGAAATCCGAGAGGTTGAGTCCAACCGCATACTTGGCTACCATGAAGGTGCCGTGTTCTATACAATCGGACAAAGACACGGGTTGTACCTTGATGGCGAAAAAGGCGTTGTTAATGACGGCATGCCATACTATGTCGTAAAGAAAGACATCGATAATAATATCGTATATGTATCGAAAAACTTGAACGACAAAAATCTCTGGGTAAAGGAACTGAAGCTGCGCGACGTGTTTATGCGGACCAACACGGTCGTTTCGAGGCATTTCGCGACCAACGGGGAGCGAGTTAGCGAGGAGCCCCGTAACGACGGGCGCGACGAAGCGTGCCGAGAAATGGCCGTGTCGGTCCGGTTGAGGCATCGAGCACCTTTAATCCCAGCAAAGTTTGACGGGGAAGCACTTTATTTTGAGAATGAGATCAAGCGGCCGGCTAGTGGACAGTCAGCAGTCCTGTATGACGGTGAGATTTGCCTCGGTGGTGGAATCATTGCATAGAAAAACCTCCGATCTTCGCGGAGGTGTTTCAATCAAAGCAACCAACTCGCTGATTAGACAATCATCATTGCCGCATCGGCGCAGAGAAGAATCCCTGCAATAATTGCCATACCAGTCACGATATAGATATGCATCTTTTCTTGCTGGCTGATGCCTTTGCTTTTATTAGTGCGAGTGCAAGCCTGCTTACGGCACTGCGTTTTTTTCGCAGTAGTCTTTTTCGCAGTTTTCGTCGCAGTTTTTCTTTTTGCTTGTGCCATTTTGGCTCCTTTTTATTATTAATAATACTTATGGATATTTTAGCACCCTCATTTGATGATGTCAACACTTTTATGATATAATTATCCCTATGGATGCAAATACAATTAGAAAAAAGTTTTTAGATTTTCAAATCAAAAGAGGACATAAAGTGATTCAGCCGGCGCCATTGGTACTGGAGGGCGACCCCACTACGCTATTTACTGGGTCTGGAATGCAGCCACTGCTACCATATCTACTCGGCAAAGACCATCCCGATGGTACCAGATTGTGCGATTCTCAGCCTTCGATGAGACTACAGGACATCGAGGACGTGGGTGACCCGAGGCACACTACGGTATTTGAGATGTTAGGGAATTGGTCGCTCGGTGATTATTTCAAGGAAGAGCAGATTCGGGGGTTTTTCGAATTCTTGACCGACGAGGTCGGACTGGACCCTTCACGGATTTACGTGACTTGTTTTATTGGCAATGAAAAATACGGCATCCCGCGTGACACTGAAGCGGCGGAGATTTGGCAAAAGGTGTTTAGCGAGGTCGGTGTAGAGGCTAAGATTGCCGAGATTGGCTCCGCGGCGGATGGAGACAAGCGAGGGATCAAGCCAGGTGAGAGAATTTTTTATTATGACGATCATGAAAACTGGTGGTCGCGTGGTGGTGGGTGTGATTCGACGCCGATTGGCGACCCGTGTGGACCGGATTCGGAGGTGTTTTATGATTTTGGCGAGGAATTGCAAGATGAAGAGAAATACGGCCTAGCGCATCCGGCGTCGGATGGGGCAAGATTCATGGAGATTGGTAACCAGGTGTTTATGCAGTATAAACGCAATGAAGATGGCACCTTCTCGGAGCTTACGAAGAAAAATGTTGACTTTGGTGCTGGACTGGAGCGTATCACAGCGGCTTCGATTGATTCGTTTGACGTATTTAAGATTTCTCTGATGAAGCCCATTATCAGCAAACTGGAAGAGATTTCTGGCAAATCATATGATAATAATACTGACGAAATGCGGGTAATTGCGGACCATATACGGGGCGCGTATCTCCTGGCCGCACAAGGGCTTGTGCCGTCTAATAAAACACAAGGATACGCGATGCGGAGATTACTACGGCGGGCGATTCTGCGGGCGCTTGATCTCGGGATTCCGGATAATTTCTTGGCGGAGATTGTGCCGATTGTAGCGGATAATTATGCGGATTTACCTGATTCGATTTTGACGCATCGGGAGATGGCGCTCGAAACCATGCTTCGAGAAGAGAATACGTTCCGGAAGACCTTGAACAGGGGATTAAGAGAGTTGCGCAAGATGGCGCATTCATCTCACTCAGGGTCGCGTCGCTCGCTTCGGAATCTTCCGAGTCGAGATGAAAGCGCCGTCTTATCCGGTCGCGATATATTCACTCTACAGGATACTTATGGATTTCCGTTTGAATTGTCGGTGGAGGAGTGCTACCGGGAAGGGATTGAGCTATCAGAGAACTATCGCGAGGAATTCGAGCAGGCCCTGAAGGAACAGCGTGAGCGATCACAGACTGCGTCGAAGGGAATGTTTAAAGGTGGGCTAGAAGACCACGGAGAACAGACGATTAAGTATCATACAGCGACGCATTTGTTACTGGCGGCTTTACAGAAATTAGTTTCGCCTGACATCGTACAGAAAGGTTCAAATACTACTGCCGAGCGGCTCAGGTTTGATTTCAATCTCGATCACAAGATGACAGATGAGGAGAAAAAGGCCGTGGAAGCTCAGGTGAATGAGTGGATTAAGGCGGATTTGCCTGTGGTGTTTGATGAATACGACAAAGCGTATGCGCGCGACACCCTGAAGGCGCATGGGCAGTTCTGGGACAAGTATCCAGAAAAACTGAAAGTATATACGATTGGTGAGTTTGATCAGCCAATTTCGCGCGAGGTATGTGGCGGTCCGCATGTAGAACATACTGGCGTAATCGGTCATTTTACAATTAAAAAAGAAGAGTCGTCCTCTGCGGGCGTAAGACGCATAAAAGCAGTACTAGATTAACCCAATAAAAATAGGCGCCATTGGCGCCTATTTAGGTGTTACGTCTTGGACGGATATCGAAACCATAATCTTTGAGGTCCGATTCCAGATTCTTGGCATCAGTAAAGCCAATACTGGTTATCCCGGCATCGTTCGCTTCGATCAGATTCTCCAGCGCGTCATCAATGAAGATGACTTCTTCAGGCAAAAGCCCAGTATCATGCATCAAGCGTTCGAAGAAGCCAACATCACATTTAGTAATACCGAAATCATATGACCAAAACAGCCTAGAAGCAAGCTGAAACACTTCAGGATGAAGCATTTCTAATTCAGCTCTGCGTTCGATGATATGATCGGATACAATCCAGATTTCCGGTCGCCCATGCACTATTTTAGCAAAAGGACGAGTGGTGTCTGGATAGGCGATGATGTTTTGGTATACCTCCAGAGTACCCGGAATAGTCTTCGCGAAGTTACGTGATACCATTTTTTTGATATCATCAACACCAAAAGGCCACTGACGATTGTCCAAAAAAATGTCCCAGAATTGCGTTTCTGTATAATGACCACGCATTAATTCATAAAAAGAGCCCTTGGTTTTTTTACATCTTTCTAGATAAAACCTGGAAACTTCGGTACCGTACCGCTTCTGGATATACTCATGAATCCCGTAAACACCTCTAATAAGTACTTCTGACAGATCTGTTAAAATGATCATGATTTCACCCCCTTTATATAGTGTCAGATACCTTAATTATACTATATTTGTCAGATAAAGTCAAATCAGCGTTATTTTTGGAGGAGTTTGCTGATTTTGGCACGGAGTTTGTTTTCTTCTGGGGCACTGGCCAGAGTGTCAGTACCGACTCTGAGCAAACCAAGTGCCGTGGCAAATGAGTGATCCAATATAGAATCGTTTTCCTTGAAGATGAAATTAGGTAAATCCATCACGTCCATCAGATGTATGGTGGGACGCCGTGAGAAAGGCAAGTTCTGATACCAATCTGATATAGCTAGAGTTTCCTGCAAAAGCGAGAGACCAGCGCCGCCGCCGCAGAGTAAAACATTCCTAGGTAGACTACTTGTAGTTTCGAAGTCTTCCAAGGCTACTTCTACTCCAGTTAACCAAACGGAAAGGTTGTGAGAAATAGCGGTTTCGATTTTGGATTTAACTCGATCGTCGAGTTTACCGGTGTCGTAATCCAACTTGTATTGTTCCGCCGTCTCAAAATCAACCCCAAGTGCTTCGGCGATTTGATGGGTGAAGCTACGTCCACCAATACCAAACATTTTGGTTCCCTCGACACCACCATCATCGATGACCGCCACGTCAGTGGTACCGCCACCTATGTCCATTACAATGGCTGAATAATCGGAATCTAAATCACTACCCAGACAAGCTCGGCAGACGGCAAACGGCTCCACCGCGACCGTTAGTAAATCCAAATTAAGCTCAGCGCAAACTTTCTCGATGGCAGCGACATGTATCAGGGGCGCAAAGGCTGTGTAGAACTGAATAACCAGATCTGAGCCTTTGAAGCCAACAGGGTTACTAATCTTATAGCCGTCTATAGTAAGTGAGACGATGGCGGAGTTAATGAGACGAACTTCGACGTTTTCGTTACCAGTCTCGAGAGCGACGGTTTTTTTGGCCACTTCGCCGGATTTTTGCTGAACTTTCTTGATGATTTCGCGCATTTCAGATTCAGTGATTGGTTTGTTAGGATCCTTCCGATTATAATTTACTGTAGTAGTGTTACCTTTGATTAATTCACCTGCAATACCAACAACGGTTAGTTCCGCACGTTCGCCGGCTTGTTTCTCGGCGTCAAGAAGAGCTTGTTCGCAAATACTCACGACTGCCGGAATATCTGCAACCGCGCCAGCATACATATTACCCTCAGTTTGTTTGGCTTTGCCCACACCGAGGATTTTTAAGTCACCTTTCTTGGTTGGTTCAGCTAAAACCGCTTTAACAAACTCCGTACCAATATCTAAGGCAAGTATCGTGCTCATGATTCCATTATAACACATGTGTTTGGAATGTGGTTTTTTTCAAAAAACTACATTCCAAACTCTCTGAATTCTCCTGGCTTGAGGGAGGCGAGTTCGTATTTGCCAAAGGTAGTGCGATGAAGTTTGGTAACGCGATAGCCAAGAGCGGCGAAGGTGCGACGGATTTGACGATTACGCCCTTCGGTCAATGTAACGATGTAATGACTGCGCGAACCCCCTTTAATTACCTTGAACTGGCTAGGACCATCATCAAGTATAATGCCATAATCTGAAATCATTTGCTGATGTAGAGGTTCCAGTGACCTATCCAATTCGACTTCATAGAGTTTGGTTTTACGGAATTTGGGATGGGTCATTTGGAAGGCGAAATCACCGTCATTAGTGAGAAGAATCAGGCCCGAAGAGTCTTTGTCTAGGCGACCGACGGTTTTGAGTTTGTGATATTTTGATGGCAGTAGATTATATATTGTAGGTGTATCGCCCTGAGCTCGACGAGAGCAAACGTATCCCACTGGCTTATGAAAGGCAATGTAAAGATAATTCGTTTTGTGAGGGACCTCTTTATTATTACACAATATCTTTGACTTTGTGTCAATTCTAGTTCCTAATATAGCTGTTTCGCCATTGACTGTGACTTTACCGGATGCTATTAAATCATCCGCTTCACGGCGAGAAACTCCGAGCCGTTCAGCAAGAAACTTGTTTAGCCTAATATTAGGCTGCGGGTTGCTCATCGGCAGTCTGTGATTCTGGCAAGGATGCCGGAACTTGTTCTATTACATTTGGAGTCTCTGGCATAGCAGTCGGAGCTGGAGTCTCTGTGGTCATCGAAGTCTCTTCTGGTATTTGAGTTTCAGCAGGCGCAGGAGCGACAGGTTCCGAAACTGGTGCTTGTGACGCCGAAGCTACTGGTTCGGCAGATGCAGTGGTAGCAGCGGGGGCTTCCACTGGTACTGGAGCTTCTACGGGTGCTTGGGCGGCAGGATTGGCATTGGGAGCCGTGGTATCTGTCGATGCTGGCATAGCGTCTGATGTTTCACGATCGCCTAGCACTTCATGAATCGCGTTAATAACATCCTCGATACCAACTTGTGATTTGACAAGGTAACGATTTGCACCCAAGCGTTCACCACGCTGACGCTGGTCGTCGGCGGAGAGAGCAGTCATCATAATTACTTTGATACTTGACGTCTCTGGAGTGGAACGCAGAATATCAAGCATATCAAAACCGGATATTTTTGGCATCATGACATCCGACAAGATTAAGTCTGGTTTTTCTCTCACAGCTACAGCTAGAGCTTCTTCGCCGTCACCAGCAGAGACTACCTCGTAGCCCTCGGCGGTGATACGGATACTGTAGATTTCGCGAAGTGATGCATCGTCTTCGACTACCATTATTTTACTCATTTGTTTTCTCCATTTACGTTATTATTAATAATGTTCTGAACTGGTGGTGGTGTTGGTGCCAGCTGAGAGGGAGGAGCAGGTGGACTAATCGGTATGGCCTTAGCTGCTGGCGACTGGGCCGTGATGATCGTTTGGGGAGTAGGCGTAGGAGCTGGGGTGGGAGCAATAACGGGCGTGGGGGCAGGGGCTGGAGCAGGCGTGGGTGCAGTAACGGGCGTAGGCGTGGGTGCAGGGGCTGGAGCAGGCGTGGGTGCAGGGTTAGCAGTTGGCTGATTTGCCGCAGCCATCATTTGTTGATTGCGTATTACAATCATGCGCTTTTCGTATTCATCACTAGTGATACGGGGGAGGGAAACATAGAACGTCGAGCCTTCGCCAAAAGCGGATTCGGCCCAAACTTTACCCCCCATTGCTTCAGCGCGCTGTTTGACTAGATAAAGACCTAATCCTGTACCGCCAATAACTCGAGTATCGGAGTTGTCGACGCGATAGAATTTCTGGAAGACATGACTTAAATCCTCTGCCGAAATACCGATACCGGTGTCGGTAACATTGATTAAAACACGGTCGCCATCGCCACGTACGTTGACATAGATAGATCCGCCTGATGGGGTATACTTGATAGCGTTTTCAATGAGATTGGTGACAATTTCGCGCATAAATCCTACATCCACAAAACCATAAACGACTTGCGATAAATGACGGTTTTCACCAAAATGCATTTGACTGTCTGAACCGAAGACATAGTTAAGTTTGGCTTCTTTGGCTGGAGTAATATAATCTTTCGCAATGGATTCAATTAGCGCGACCATCTCGACTGGCTCGAAATGTGGTTTGATGTGCCCATCATCCAACTTGGTAACGTCTAGTAAATCCTGAAATAGTTTGCCGAGATGCTTGGAAGCTTTTTCAGCAGCATCAAGATAGCCGCGAGCACGTTCATCGATGGTGGCAGTTTGCGGATTGAGAGCAAGCGACAGATAGCCATCGATAGTCGCTACCGGAGTACGCATCTCATGAGAGGCAGTAGAGATAAACTCGGCTTGTTCGCCTTCTTCTTCTAGCTCTTTGGTGATATTGCGAAATGTGATGATGCGATTATTGGATGAGTCGCTCGAGATTTGCATAGAAATAGCAATCGGGATACGCTGCGACGATTGCTCAACAATGAGAGCAACTTGCGTAGACTCCAGTGGCGTACTAGTGCGCATGGCCTGGATAAGAGGGTTTTCGTTTTCGTTTAGCTCGCGACCTTCCTTCGACTCGAGTTTAATAACCAAACCGTAGTCTAGCCCCAAAGCATTTTCAGCACTATGATTAGTCATCTGCGCCGCGGCTGGATTAATGAACCGAATTATACCTTGTTTGTCGGTCATAATCACGCCATCGTGAATAGCATTCAATGCTATGATGGCCAATTCTGCTTGATTATTGGCGGCATTCGACGAATTATTACGTTTAAATAAGTTCATTTATATATATTTTAACACAAGCAACAAAAAATGTGGTATATTTTATATATGAATAAGGATGTTATTTACGTAGAGCCTGAGGATGACATCACTGATATTATCCTCAAAATTGAAAAATCAAAAGAAAAAATCGTAGCACTCGTGCCACCCAAAAAGGCAGGCGTTTTTCGAAGTGTAGTGAACATCAAATTAATTGCAAAGTCAGGAACGACATCTGGCAAAAAAATCGTTCTAGTCACCACGGATCCATCAATACTGCGTCTAGCTGGTGCTGCAAAGATTCCGGTGACTAAAAACTTACAAACTGCACCGACGATTCCGAATGTCGAAACAACCGATACTGAGACCACTTCAAAGGAAGAATTAGTCGAAGAGCCGGATGGCGAGGTTGAGGCTGAAGAAGAAACGGAAGAGTCAGAGAAGGATGATGACACGAAAGAGGCCGATGAGAACAATGAACAAGTTGATGATTCGGAAGATAAAAAAGATGATGAGCCAGAAGAAAAGCCCGCTTCCAAAACGAAGTCCTTAAAAAAGAAAGCATCAAAAGAAGGGAATAAGTTTGTTAATTGGATTCACAACCATAAGAAGCTATCGATTGCGTGTGGCGTTGGTATCGTCTTATTGATCCTATTCCTAATATGGGCGTTCGTGATTGCACCGGCAGTCACAGTGACGGTAGGAATCCGGACGACTTCAAATAATTTCTCAGAGAACATAACATTCACGACAAATCAGAGCGAAGAAAAGGCTAGTGATGGAGTGTTTTATTTAGAAGAGAAAAAGGTCGAGTCGATTCAAGAAGTTGAATTTGAGGCCACTGGTGAGAAAAATATTGGTGAAAAAGCCACTGGAGAAATCAACGTGTATGCTTATTTCCCACTCAATGTCAAAGCTTCGACTCAAATTGCCGAGGGTGAATCTTTTACGATTTCCGGATTAACATATAAGGCCTCCAAGACTACGACTTTGTCCTACGGTGGTAATGGAAAGACGGATTGTGCTAACAAAGATAATTCCGAGGGTTTAGTGGATTATGGCTGTCGAATTAATGGCGTGGTCTCTGTGACCGCTATTGAGCCTGGCACCAAATATAACATCGCTGCATCGAGTACCGGTTGGGACACTAATGCTAGGGTATTTGCTTATTCTGATAAGCCAATGTCGGGTGGTACCGATGATAAAATTATCATCGTACAGCAATCCGATATCGACAAGGCAAAAGAGTCTTTGTCAACCTCCAATGAGAAGGAAAATAAAAATAAACTCCTCGAGGAAGCGCATAAAGACGCTTTGGTGATTGAGTCTAGTTTCAATCAAGCTACAGCCGATGCGATTTCTACTCCTGGCGTTGGTGAAGAAGTGAAAAGCGGTGAGAAAGCCAAGCTGAAAGCTGTGACAACTGCATCGGTTTACGTAATTGATAAAACAAAAGTTGAAGAATTTATCAGAGAAAAAGCTAACATTAATGATTCTCAAAAGATTTATGAGATGAAGGATCCATTCATCGACAACTTTAGTAAATCCAGCACTGGCTATATTGGAAAGCTCAAAACCTCGTATTTGACCGGTCCGGAGCTGAGCGTTAGTAAAATCGTGGACATGATTAAAGGCAAAGGATTAGGGGATGCACAGCATATCTTAAAAGACATTAGTGGTGTAACGGAAGTTCGTATGGAAGGTTCCTATCCATGGGTGATGTCGGTGCCGAATGATTCTAATAGAATCACAGTAAATCTAGACATTAAAGATCAAAGCGGAAACAAGGTAGAACAAACTGACGAGAACAAGGATGACAAATCGAAAGCCGATTCGGAAAAAACGGAAAAACAAGAGAAAAAGGAGTAGCACCCTTTGCTGCAATTAAGTTGCGAGGTAAATAAGTAATGAAGGTTATAGGACTCGATGTAGGCGAGAAGCGTATTGGTGTAGCTAAGGCCGATTCGAAAACCAGAATAGCTATTCCGGTTGGCTTCGTTGAAGTTAATGGCTCAGAGAAGCAAGAAATCGCCCACGTGGCGCGAATAAACAATACGAATTACTTTGTATTAGGGCTACCACGTAGCAATGAAGGAAATGAGACACAACAATCCCTATATGTGCGGAATTTCGCCAAGTCTTTATTACAGGCAATTCCTGATGCTAAAATACGTTTTCAAGATGAGTCTTTGACTTCTGTTGTTGCTGAAGAAAGATTAAAATCTCGTAAAAAGAAATACGCTAAGGGCGATATCGACGCGGAGGCAGCTGCGATTATATTGCAGGATTTTTTGGAGAATCTTGGTGCTTCTGCAAGTCCTGGCAATCTTTCGGTCGAGGACCTTCCGCGACCAACGGGGAGCGGGGGAGCGCCCGAACCCCGTAACGACGGGCGTGAGGGCAGCGTGTCCGAGACGAAAGGATTGCAGGAGTTGCAGAAAGTAAAAGATTTTACGAAAAAGCAATCTGAAAAAGCGATATTAAACACTAAAAAGGTAAAGCATAAGATGAAGAGTTCAACAAAATGGATTACAGCAATCATGATTCTAGTGATTCTAGGCTTAATTGGTACAGGTGTGGTGCTACTAGTTAAGGAACAGAGGCATCAGGAATATCTCGCTTGGCTAGAGGAGCAAGAGGCTAAAATGGAACCTGAGGTATTTAATTTTATGATTCGTCCGGGAGAAACCATCTATGAGGTGAAAAATAGTCTAATAGAGGTAGGCTACCCCGAGACTGAGGTCGATGAGGCGCTGAATGCTAGTTATGATTACAGTTTCTTACAAGGGAGACCCGAAGGGGCAACTCTCGAAGGATATTTATTTGGTGAAACACACGAGTTTTACAAATCTGCCACCGCCAAGGAGGTAATTGAGACTTTTTTGAAAGGAATGGGCGATGTGATCAGAGAGAATGATTTGGAGAAGAAATACACCGAACAGGGGTTGTCGCTCTTTGAAGGTATTACTCTCGCTTCGGTGGTACAAAAAGAGGCGCCTTCCCCTGAACAGCCAACTGTAGCACAGGTGTTTCTGACACGGTTAAATGCAGGGATACCACTCGGGAGCGACGTGACAGTATCTTACGCGCTTGACACCATCGATCCTGATAGACAGACTTACCAGGATAATCAAAGCGCTCTAGCAGTCGATTCATGCTACAATACAAGGGTACACGCGGGATTACCCTGTGGGCCCATCTCTAATCCAGGGCTTTCGGCACTCCTTGCAGTAGCAAATCCGAGCGATACCTCTTATCTCTATTTCTTGACAGGAGACGATGGTTTGATGTATTATAGTTATACAGAGTCTGAGCATAATCAGAATATCTACAGTCACTGCCAGAAACTCTGTAACATATCATTATGACAGCAAATAAGAAAAAACAAGATTTTACACGGTTGAAGAAGATTTTACCCTATGTTTTATTTGGTTTCTTGACTCTTCTAGTGGTGTTTTTTGGTTCTCTTGATAAGCAGAACACAGATGTTAGTTTAAGTCTGGATAACTTTGTGGCAAACGATTACAAGGTTTCTGTTGATCAGATGTCTGAGCTATATGTAGTTGCCGATTTGTCTGATGCTCTGGGTCTTGCTAGCGCCTCAGATGTGGCATCAAACTACGTCATCACAACTACGATGTATGATTCTGGCCAAACCTCAGCTAGCAAGCTAGAGAAGCCAAATCTTACTAATATTTCCGTTTCACGCGGCGTAATTGAATACACTGTAAAAGCGGGCGAAACAATGGAATCGATTGCTAGCGCACGTGGGTTAACTACCGATCAGATTAGATGGTCAAATGGTCTCAAAACCACCGATGTATCCGAGGGAACCGTACTATACTTACCAAGTACGGCTGGAATTGTTTATACTGTCAAATCTGGTGATACGATTGAATCTATTGTCGAGAAGTATGGCTCAAATACTGATGAAATCGTAGCTTTGAATGATTTGGAAGTGTCTGGCATTTCCGAGGGAACCAGAATTGTAATTAAAGATGGCTCCTTACCCGAGACGGAGCGACCAGAATACGTAGCACCTGCGCCTAGACCGGTATACAATACGTATACATACACATATCTAGGGAGTTCTTCGGAAAGGGCAAATATCGAGGTAATTGGTTTTTTCTATAATCTTGGTGGCCCCTATGGAGCTGGTCAGTGTACGCAATGGGCTTGGTATAAATGGCAACAAAATGGTCGCACAGTGCCGACTAACTGGGGTAATGCTAGCACTTGGGCTGCGATGGCAGCAGCATCTGGTTACCAAGTGGACAGGACGCCCGCTCCCGGCGCAATCATCCAATCCGGTTCTGGCTGGTACGGTCACGTCGGTTATGTGGAAGCAGTGAATCCAGATGGTTCAATTGTGATTTCTGAGATGAACTATGGTATTCCGTTTAGGGCAATTCGCTCGACTATTAATGCTGGATATGTGGGTAATTTTAACTATATCCATTAGATTTGTGCCGCGAAATATGTTATAATTTAGCTATGTTTGTAGATGTTGCTAGAGTTAGTTTGAAAGCTGGAAAAGGCGGTGACGGAGCCGTGTCTTTTGGACGTGAAACCTACATTGCTAAAGGGGGTGCAGATGGGGGAGATGGTGGTAAGGGTGGCGATATTGTGTTTCGGGCCGATAAAAATACCGATTCTTTGATTGATTTTCGCTTCACGCCGATACTAACTGCAGAGGACGGTCGCAATGGCTCCGGTTCGCGTTCGGCGGGACGTAGTGGCAAAGATTTAGTGATTGACGTACCAGTGGGGACTGCGGTTTACAAAGTCGGCAAACCGGTTTCGTTCGAGGTCGTCCGCGACAACGGGAGCGGGATAGCGAGCGAGCCCCTTAGGCGAGGGCGCGAGCGAAGCGGACCGAGAACGGAACTGGTTGCCGACTTGGTAGAGGATGGCCAGACGGCCGTTATCGCAAGAGGTGGTGCCGGTGGGTTTGGCAACGCACATTTTAAGAGCTCAACGCGCCAGGCGCCGATTATTGCCGAGGTGGGGGAACCCGGTGAGGAGTTCGAGGCAGAGCTAGAGCTTAAATCCATGGCCGACGTTGGACTGGTGGGGCTTCCAAATGCTGGGAAGTCGACTTTTCTTTCTGTGGTATCAAATGCTAGGCCCGAAATAGCCGATTATCCGTTTACGACTTTAGTACCCCAACTGGGCGTTGCTACGATTGATGAGCACGATTTATTGATTGCGGACATCCCTGGATTAATCGAGGGTGCATCTGAAGGGAAGGGGTTAGGACACGATTTCCTGCGGCATGTGGATAGGACGGCGGTGTTGCTACACTTGGTGGATGTATATAATGACGATGCCGGTAAAGCATATGCTACGATTCGGCATGAACTTGAGAAGTACGCGGAGCTTGGCGAACGCCCTGAAATCGTAGCTTTGACCAAATGCGAAGGCGTTGACCCCGAAATCATCGAAATGCAGACAGCGTCAATTCTCTCTGTTAATCCGGAAGCGCGCGTATTTGCGATTTCATCTTCAGCACATCAAGGGCTGACAGAGCTACTACGGGAATTGTATTCCGAAGTGTCTAAGCCCGCTCCTCTCGGGGCGCGTCCAGCCGGCCCGTCGACTGAAGTCGTCGACCCGTCGTCGTCTCGGAAGAACGAACTAGTTCGTTCTTCGCTCGACTCCTTGGGTCGTCCGCCACGGGCGGCTGGCGCTACCCCTCGGCTTGCCAGCCTCCGGACCCCCTTCGATGAGCGAGCATTAGACACATCGGAGACAGAAATCCCGACGATTTCGCTTAGTAAAGATGCTTTGAAGACAACCTGGAAGGTAGAGAAAACGGAGGATGATAAGTTTGTAGTGACAGGGGAGAAGATTGAGAAGTTTGCGCGGCGGACAGATCTTAATAACTATGCTAGCGTGAATCGTTTGCGTGATATTTTGAAGAAAATGGGGATTCGGGCAGAACTGACTTCGCAGGGTGCAAAACCAGATTCGATTATTTCAATAGCTGGTAAAGAGTTTACTTTGGTAGAAGATTGGTGATACCTCTTTGACGAGGTGCGAGTTGGGCGTTGCTATGACATCATTACAACCAAGAAACCGGTCTTGCGACCGGTTTCGCGCTGATGCGCGCCCACCCTTGGGGCACATTGTTTTGTTTTAATCCGCTGTTTGTCTTTATGTAGTCTCCACACTCCACTAAACTTGTCAGTGGAACCCCTGTGAAGCGTATCAGCTTGTTCTTATAATAAAGCATAAGCGTGGAATTGTCAAGACTTTTTTGGCAGAAAATGGTATAATTCTAGCATGATTAAGTTTACCATAATTACGCTGTTTCGGGAGGCGATTGAGCCATACCTACATGTCTCCATGATGGAGAAGGCTGCTCGTAAGGGGTTAGCAGAGTTTGATTTTGTGAATTTGCGAGATTTCGGATTGGGGCCGCATAAATCTGTAGATGATACGCCTTACGGAGGTGGAGATGGGATGTTGCTAAGGTGTGAGCCAGTGTTTGCTGCCATTGAATCGGTGAAGGCTCATGATCCTGACGCCAAAGTCATTTTGCCTACCCCCGTAGGGGAAGTGTGGACACAAAATAAGGCAAGAGCTATGGCAGGTGTGGCTGAACCTATTTTTTCGGATGCGCGACTTGATTTTTCAAGCACCTCATACGCTGGTCAGCCAGCAGAACCGTCCCTTCGGGACGAACCTGTCGGTGACGTCAGGAATATAGGTGTTGAAAAATCAAATCATGTTATGCATCCGGAAAAACAGGTTTCAGCCACTCCGGTCAAGCATTACATTATTTTGTGTCCACACTACGAGGGGTACGATGAGAGGATTTTATCGATTGTAGATTATAAGATTTCACTGGGGAAATACGTGTTGACGGGTGGAGAATTGCCGGCGCTCATTATCATAGATTCTATCGTACGATTGATCCCGGGAGTGCTAGGTGGAGAGCAATCGGCGGAGATTGAGTCATTTTCAGATGGAGATAATTTGGAATACCCACAATATACCAAGCCGTATGATTTCCGGGGGATGACGGTGCCAGACGTACTACTCTCTGGCAATCATGGCGAAATCGCCAAATGGCGCAAAGAACACTCGGGGAAAGCATGAATTTAGATGAGAGTGTAGAGGCGCTGAAGGGAGTGGGGCCGAAGACGGCTGCGACTCTGAAAAAATTCGGCATCAAGACGGTACGGGATTTTGTGTATAATTTGCCGCGCGATTACGAGAATTACGATTCACCGACCTCGATTGCCGAGATGCAGCCAGGGAAGGTGGTGATTCGGGGGAAAGTATCGGATTTGAAGACAAGGCAGACGAGACGACGGAATTTGACGATAACAGAGGGAACGGTGAGCGACAAGTCGGGCTCCGTGAGGGTAGTGTGGTTCAACCAGAGATATCGTGAGCATCAGTTCGCACCAGGGGTGGAGTATTTCTTTACGGGGAATTTTGAGCTAAGAAATGGGCGTTATAGCTTGATTTCGCCGACGACCGCCGAAACGACCTATATTGACCCTAAAAACGGACTAAACCCTATTTACGTGGCCCACGGGGGCCTGAAATCGAATGATTTTCGGCGTTTGATGGTAAAATCGCGTGATATTTTTGCTTCTATCCCTGATATGCTGCCGAGCGTACAACATGGCACACGGGCAAAAGCGCTATTTTATGCGCATTTTCCGAATTCTCTGAAAAGTATACAGGGGGCGCATGATTATCTGGCTTACGAGGAGTTGTTCGAGTTAATCTTGGCGTCACAACTGAATCGACGCGAGAATGACAAATTACAGGCGACCCCGCTGCCGTTTAAGGCAGAGAAGATTCGAGAGCTGGTATCGAGTTTGCCTTTTGCGCTAACAGGGGCGCAGAGGCGGGCGGCTTGGGACATTTTTCAAGATATGGAGCGCGCGGTGCCAATGAATCGGCTCTTGCAGGGCGATGTGGGATCAGGAAAGACAGTGGTGGCCGGAATGAGCGCTTATGAAGCCTTTCTCGGGGGCGTGCAGGTGGCTTTACTTGCACCGACGGCCATACTGGCGAGTCAGCACTACGAGGGGCTAAAGCAGATCCTGGAGCCTCTGGGGATGAAGGTTGCGTTGCTGACTGGGTCTACCAAGAAGAAACCGGAACTAAAATACCAGATTTATAGAGGTGAGGTCGATCTCGTAATTGGGACGCATGCCTTGCTCACCGATGATACGGAATTTGCTAAGTTGGGGCTCGTAATTATTGATGAACAGCATCGTTTCGGTGTAGAACAGAGGCAGAAGTTGATGTTAAAATCACCGGCCGGGCTGGCACCGCATTTGCTCGCGATGACAGCAACCCCGATTCCGCGGTCGCTGCAGCTCACGGTGTTTGGTGATTTGGACGTTTCGATACTTGACGAATTGCCAGCGGGAAGGCAGCCAGTAGCGACCTCTATATTAACAGAGGTGGAAACAAAAGAGGTATTGTATCCGAAAATGCAACAGATTATGCAATCGGCGCCAGATAAGAAGCGTCACGGCGCCAAGGCACATGGGCAGCAGATTTATTGGATTTGTAAGGCGATTGAGGATGTGACGGAGGGAAAAGTCAGTGGCAGTGATGGTGGCAGAGCTGACATTACTTCGGTGAAGAAACGCTGCAAACGTTTACAGGAGGTGTTCCCGAAGGCAAGGGTGGAATTTTTGCACGGTAAAATGAAACCAGCGGAGAAGGATGCCGCAATGGAGGATTTTGCCTCTGGTGAGATTGATATTCTGGTCTCCACAACAGTGGTAGAGGTAGGGGTAGACGTGCCGAATGCTACGCTGATGGTGATTGAAAATGCCGAATCTTACGGCTTGGCACAACTGCATCAGTTAAGGGGTCGTGTAGGGCGTGGGGCTTCGGCGGCATATTGTTATTTGTTGACTTCTGGCGATTTGAGACCATCTAGGCGATTGTTGGAATTAGCACGTTCCAACGACGGTTTTCATTTGGCAGAGGTAGATTTGAAGTTGCGCGGTCCCGGGGAAATCTATGGTGCGCTGCAGCATGGAGCACTGGATTTGCGCATCGCTTCACTGTCGGATACTAAACTAATTGCACGAGCACGTAAAGACGTCAGCGCTTTCTTGCAAAAGCCAAAAAATATGGTACAATATAGAGAGTTGATGGGTGGAATAACCAAATATCAACAGATTACAACATTGAATTAGTTTTATCATGAATGAAGTCAGAATAACATCAGGTTCCTATAAGGGACGTAAGATTACCACCCCTGGTGGAAAAACACACCCAATGGGGGGTAGAGAGCGAATTGCACTATTCAATATGATTTCCGAATATGTGCCTGGTTCACGTGTGCTAGACGCCTATGCCGGGAGTGGAGCATTAGGGATTGAGGCTTTGTCACGCGGCGCTTCCGATGTGGAGTTTCTCGAGAAAAGCCCAACTGTAGCAAGAGGAATTCGTAACAATTTGCGGGATTTAGATATCAAAGCGCGCGTATTTACAGGGGACGCGACGGATTTTACAACTAATGACGGATTTGACTTAATTTTGGCGGATCCACCATACGATGACTATGATTTACCAGGAGTAGAGTACTTGGCTGGATTCTTAAAAAGTGGCGGAATTATGATGTTGTCCCATCCGGATGAAGCGCCAGAGATTTCCGAATTAAAGTTGCTAAAAACTCGCAAATACGCCGCGGCACATCTTTCTGTTTACGCTAAGATATAAGCTTGCATTTTTAGCAAAAGTGTGATATAATTGAGACATAAGGAGTTTTTATGTATTATCAAGAAGATATTGAGAAAAAGGATCGTCGTAAGATTATTATCTTAACCGCTATCGCAGTTGCGATAATTCTTGCGTTGATTGTGGCTATTGTCGTGGTTGCCACCAAGAAAACCACGAAAAGTGTCTCCGAGAAAGCAAGTGAAACGATTTCTCTGGATGCCAACGACGGAAACAAGCAAACTAGCACGAACACTTCCAGTGATTTGACCAAGGAAGCAACTGCAAACAATAGCGCTAAGGCTGCTGAGGAAAGTAAGAATTCCAGCAATAAAAATACTGGTTCTTCCAACAACAACTCTACCTCTACTTCTACCACTACTGCTACTGCTTCGTCTATCCCGACCACTGGTCCGGAAGATGCTTTGCCGCTGGCGTTACTGCTTGGTACTCTGACTACTTATGGTTTATCGAGCGTACTTGCTAAGCGTGAGGCGTAATACCAGAGTAATGCTAGAGTAATACTAGAGTAACACCAGAGCAATTCTAGCGCAAGAAATCGGTCGTTAAAAGAAGCGAGACTTGACGTAGGTTCTAGTCTCGCTTTTTCGTGCGGATTATGATATAATCAGTTTACGCCCGAGTGGTGAAATTGGTATACACGTATGCCTTAGGAGCATATGCCATTTGGTGTGCAGGTTCAAGTCCTGTCTCGGGCACCATAACTGCAAAATCTTGAGAATTTTCGCCCGTAGGGCGATTTTTTATTACCGAGCGCAGCGCAAAGCATAAACGTCATTCAGGATTAGTGGCAGAGCATTTCTTGACGATTCAACATACTTGTGTTATAATATAGAGATTAAACCGCGTGCTTCTACTAGCACTAAGAAGGTAAGTACGTTAATAGTTTTAAGATGGGGGATATTCTAGAAACCAGACCAAAATCAAAACCACTGAGGAGGTAAAAACATGGTCAGAAAAGCAGAAACTTTAAAAAGTATTGGCGAGTTGACACTATCGGGCCCCACAAAAAGGATGGTTGATAAAAAATTCGGTACTGACACGCGAATGGTAGTTGAAATTGGCCGGGGTGTAGCGCTCGACAATCTCTTGCATCCTGAACACGCAGAGATTCAACCAAAATATCTCCAGCAGCTCGTCGTAGCACTTGACGAGGCTGGTTTTATTCGTCATGACTTCTACCCAAGAACCTGGTGTGTTTGGGGACTTTATATTGCCATACTCAAACACGTCCCATTCGAGGTTGCGACCATTTCTAATCGCCGAAGATTTATCTCTGGTGAAGAGTATGAGAATATGCTGCCAGTGAGCGATGAGGATTTCAGTAAAATAATGACGGCACTAGATTCATTATCGTTTAGAGAGCGAGCAGTCCTCGTTTTACGTTTTGGTTTCGATGATGGAGTACCGAGATCCCTTGCAGCAGTTGGAGAAGCAATGTGCATCACTCGCAAGCGTGTCGTGCAATTGCAAACCAACGCCGTAAGAAAACTAAGGATTCCTAGTTATATGTGTAAACTTCCAGCGCTCTTCGGCTTTATTCCTAGAATAGAGTCGAAAAAACTTGGTTCAGAAGATGGCACAAAGATTATAGACACTGATGCTGATATTTACTATCTGGATCTCAGTGTTAGGGCCTACAACTGTTTGAGGCGAACTGCACACATCAAAACCATTGAAGATATTCTGAATTTTCCCAAGGAAGATTGGCCATTGATCAAAAATCTTGGACGCAAATCCACTCTGGAAATACAGGACAGAATGCGCGCAGCTGGCTATTTAGACTTTAGCATTAAAGCCCCTTCTTAAAACAAAATACCCCGACCACTTGGTCGGGGTATTATTAGTATTGTGCTATTTTGATTGTTGGCTGGGTATTATCGATCAGGATAATGCGTTCGGTGAACCACCAATCAGCGCCGTTGAGTACAAGTGTTTTGATCTCTGTATCGGTTGAAGTAGTGGACAAAGTATACATTTCGGCGACCTCGTCTTGTTCTTTACAAACGTAAAGAGTGAATTCGGAGCCGAGTCCTTCGCGATATACCTCGTAAGTGCAGACATCGCCGGTATCTTTGTCCTGAAAACACATTTCGATGTTTCCAGCTTCATCGACATAGACTTCGACTAGTGCATAACGACCGTCCGCCCCCTGCAGGGCCTGAAACAGGTTTTCATCCCTGAGATTTTCCTCGCTTGGATTATCTAATGGTGAAAGGTCGAGCAATCGAAGCGTACGATTCTCCTCTGAGGTAGGAACGCCATGACTAAATCCAGCCCTCACAAGCATGGTAGCGTTTGGCATCCCGGCTTTAGTAACGCCGCAAGAGAAGCCAGCTCTCGGAATACAATAAAGCATTTCC
>JAZTZQ010000025.1:0-1792 GCA_045637565.1 Candidatus Nanosyncoccus sp.
GGACAGATGTAACATTTAAGCCCAAATATGATATTAAACCAATCGCATTAGAACGCACTTTTTCGAATAATAGCATCACTGATTTGGCAAAGATACTGAGTGACATTGGCATAACTTTTGATTCGTCAAGGTGTACTAGTATGTCTTATTTGGTGTTAAACAATAAGTATTTACAAACACTACCCGCGATAAGTTTAGTTAGCTTGCGGGCGGTAGATTACTTTTTATTTAACTGTAACGAACTGCATTCCATCGAGAAAGTCATTCTAAAGGCAGATGGCACACAGGGTTTTAACGCCTATTCTTTTAATAATCTCCCTAAGTTAGAAGAAATCCGCTTTGAAGGTTGCATTGGTAAAAGCCTTGAAATCAAAGGTTCTCCGCTTTTGTCCCATGCTTCGGTGACGAGCATTATTGTGGCATTGAAGGAATTATACGGCGGTGCGACACAGACCCTCACTCTCCACGCAGATGTGGTCGGCAGAATGAATCAACAGGATACAGACGAAATTGACCGCAAGGGCTGGACGCTTGTCTATTAAGGAGTGGTAAAAATGACAGTAGTAAACAGTGATGGTCGTAAAACTCTCATTGCTGACGAGGGCAAGTACCTTTTTAATGGGGTAACATACGGGACGACCGTAAAACTTCCCGTTGGTGCTGATGAATCCGTATGGCGTGAGGTAACAGAAGAAGACCTGCCTAAAGTAGATGAGCAGGCTGTCGCTAATTTCAACTAAATCCATCATTAAACTATTCACGGACAGGAGTGATTCAACATGAATGTATTGGACGCCGCGAAGGTAATAACCCCACACAACACGGAAGACGAATGTGCGAGATTTACAATCACTGACGGCGGCGAAGTGTTCAAAATTGCAGGCACGATGCTCATTGGCCGTGAATATACGTTTAGTTGCTGGGCTAGAGCGGATGCAGAAAGCTCGTTTGCTATATGCCAAATAATAGCTCGAGATTCTGACGATAGTGCTGGCGCGTACGCAAACGCTTTGACTGTAGATCTAACTACTGAATGGCAGTATATTACACACTCTTTCACCGCAAGAACCGGCGATCTCGATTTTCTGCTTGGGTCCGGTACTTTTTATATTTACCATTCGCAGCTTGAGCTTGGCCAAAAAGCTACTGACTGGACTCCGAATCCGGAAGATGTGGATAGACGTATCGATAACGCTAGGGAGTATGCCACTAGCGAGGCCGATCGTGCAGCAGAAGAAGTTAGACAGGACTTGATTACGTTCACAAACAAATTCGGTGAGTACATCAAGTTTCTTGGTGAATCTGCAATCGCCATAGGCTCCGACAGTAGTCAAATTGTTCTCGAAATAGACAATGATACTGGTATAACATTCAAGAAGAATGGCGAGCCAATTGCTTGGTGGGACGGCAACGATTTCCATACCAGCAATATATATGTCGAGGTTGAGCAAAGAGCTCGTTTCGGCGATTTTGCATTTATCCCGCGTAGCGACGGTTCGCTTTCGTTCTTAAAGGTAGGTGGTTAACGAATGGCCGTTAAAATAAGCGTTTCTATAACCCAAAATAGTCAGAATGTTGCGAATAATACCTCCAATGTAACCGTCAAAGTTAACTGTTCATGGACGGGCGGTTCGCATAATGCCGTTCATAATAACAATGGCCAACCTCAAGCGCATGGTACTTTAACGATAGACGGTACCTCGTATTCATTCCGAAGTATCTTCAATGCGGGCAAAACGACCACTGGTAGTCAGACACTGTTTACCAAAACGATCAATATATCGCATAAGTC
>JAZTZQ010000026.1:0-8877 GCA_045637565.1 Candidatus Nanosyncoccus sp.
CAGTTCGTTCTTCCGAGACGACGATATGTCGACGACTTTAGTCGACGGGCCGGACGGACGCGACCCCGGCGCAGAGGTATTAGATTCTTCAGAACGAGACTTAATCAAGAAGCTTCTCGACTACGCCGGACTCCTGCACGAGGCAGTCGCCGAAATGGCCCCTCACAAAGTCGCGAACTACCTATACGAACTCGCCCAAACCTTCAGCCGTTTCTATGAAAACTGCGAAGTCCTCGGCAGTGACCAAGAGCAGAACCGTCTAAAACTCGTCCAAATCTACTTAAACACCATGACCCACGGCCTTAACTTACTAGGCATTAATATCCCGGAGGAAATGTAGCCATGAGTCATATTGGTGACTTCGAAAACAAGATTCGAGTGAGCATTTGCGACAACGGGAGCGAACTTCGAAGTGAGCCCCGTAACGACGGGCGCGAACGAGAAGGCGAACGAGAACTTGTTTCGAAGTCGCATAAGAATCGTGCTAAACTACTCTGGCTCGACCTCGAAATGACCGGCCTCGACCCCGCTAAAGACAGAATTCTCGAAGTCGCCGCCATCGCAACTGATATGGAGCTAAACCCAGTCGCGACCTACGAAGCGGTCGTCAAGGTCAGCGACAAGCTGATAAAAGAACGTATGGTTGGCGAGTTTTGGGACAAAAACAGCGCATCCCGCGATGCTCTCATCACGCAAAACGCCGCAGGCAAGCCCATCGAAACGGTCGAAAGGGAACTACTCGATTTTCTCAAACAACATTTCGACACCAAATCCCCCATCTACCTTGCCGGCAATTCCATTCATCAAGACCGCAAATTCATCGAACGTGAAATGCCCGAGCTTAATAATAAGCTACATTATCGCATGCTCGATGTCTCCGCCTGGAAGATCTATTTCGAAAACGCCCTGCACAGGAAATTTACCAAGCCCGAGAACCATCGCGCCTTGGATGATATTAATGGAAGTATAGAGGAGTTAAAATGGTACTTGACGTTTCTCAAATAACCGGTATTGGCCCCTACGAGGTCCAACACGAAAAAGACCGCGACCTTTACATCAAAAACCAGCAGGCTTTCTTAGTGTTGCATCGTAACACCATTGAAGTTCGCTGCGATAATAATCTAAGCGAAAATCTCAAGTCCAAATACGAATCCGTCATGGATTCTCGCTACTATGGCAAAGGCGGCATCGAAATCGTTCTCGCCGGCCAATTAGATCCCACTGAAATCGCAGACCTCATCCGCCTCAGTTACAACATGACTCAGTGAGGAGAAAGCATAATTATGCTTTCTTCTCGGCAGCTTCTTTTTTAGCTTTTCTCGCATCGCGTCTACGATTCATGCGATTCATGGCCTTGATTACCATGAAGATTACCCATGCAATCACGAGGAATTGCACTACGTTCTGGATAAAGTTACCATAAGCAATCACCGCTTCGTCGCCAGTCCCAAAGAAATTCGGAATACGTAGTGCAAGCCCAGTAAAATCCACACCACCAAGCAGTAACCCTACGATTGGCATCACGATATCATTTACTAGAGAATTAACTATCGCGGTAAACGCGCCACCTACAGCTACACCTACTGCGAGATCAATCATCGAACCACGATTGATGAATTCAATGAACTCCTCTTTTAAACTTTGTTTTTCTGCGAGTTTGGCTGCCTCTTCAGACTTTGCCATGTTTTCTCCTTTCTTATCTTTTATCCTTCCGAAAAATCATTAAAACCATTATATAGATTTTCCAGACTATCATATGAATCGCTTAAAATCGATTTTAGTGTATCATCTTTTGCTTTATCGTAAAGCTCGTTTTCTTCAGTCATAAGTTTAGAAATCTCATAAGCCATCTTATGAGCATAAACTCTATCCAATATTCCATTGATTTTGGCCTCAAACAAATCCGAGTTAAGCGCATCCTTTTCCGTTTGCGCTTGTTCTGTAATATTTTTATTGACATCCTTGTCTTTTACTTTGTATTGTTCGGTTATGTAATTGGTCAATTGAACATTGGTGTTAGTCAGAACCGTAGAGAGCGAAGCACTATTCGACCTGAGCCCAGTCGATTTTATATTTGGTTGATATGTCGAAATCACTTCTGCCGTATTCCTCACGTGCAGCTGCAGTTTAATCGCAAGGTTTTCGACCCCACCTTTATTCGACCCCAGCAAAGCACCAATAATCGCAAACAATACAAACAATACCAAAGCGACTATGCCAAAAATCGCAAACTTAGAATGTAGTAGACCACCAACACCAAGACCTTTTTTGGGTGCAGGTGGTTTCGCAGATATCTGTTCCAGATAATCTTTATTATCCATGCTATAATTATACCATGAATGACGCCAAGGAGGAAATAAAATCTCGACTAGCCATCGAAGATGTAGTTGGTCAATACGTCGAATTAAAACGTGCTGGTCGTAATCTCAAGGGACACTCTCCCTGGGGAGTTGACAAGACACCGTCCTTTATGGTTTCTCCGGAAAAGGGCATTTGGCATGATTTTTCCGCCAACAAAGGCGGCGACATTTTCTCATTCGTCATGGCCGTCGAGGGTATCGATTTCAAAGAAGCCCTCGAGAAACTAGCAAACCAAGCCGGCGTCGACCTTTCGAAATACAGCGGCGGTGACCAAGCCGTTAGCAAAAAAAAGCTTCGCGCCAAAGAAGCACTCAATCTTGCCACGAGATATTATCAAGCCTGCCTCGTTCGTGAAAAAAACATCTGCGAATATGTTTTTTACAAACGCAATCTTAACCGTTCGACTGTTCAGGAATTCAAAATCGGCTTCGCTCCACCCGACGGCAAATCTCTTGTCACGGTCCTAAAGAAACGCGGTTTTACCGAAGCCGAACTAGAAGCCGCCGGCTTACTTAATCGCTTCAAAACCGACCTTTTCAAAAACCGCATGATGATACCCTTCATCGATACGACCGGCAACGTCATCGGCTTCACTGCTCGGATAGTTGGGCAGGGCGAACCCAAATATCTTAACACGCCCGAAACCCTGCTTTTTAACAAGTCGAAATTTATTTTTGGGTTGCATAATGCCAAAGATTCCATACGTAGAAATGGTTTTGTCGTCATAGTAGAAGGAAATATGGACGTCATCTCTAGCCATCAAGCCGGCGTCAAAGAGACCATTGCTACATCTGGGACCGCCATGACCGAACAACACCTCAAGACTATTTCCAGGCTCACCACAGACATCCGACTCGCTTACGATGGTGATGCCGCTGGTATTAAAGCCACCGAGCGAGCCATCATGATGGCTGGGGATCTAGGCATAGATCTTACGGTAATCTCTGATTACCACGGTGCCAAAGACCCAGACGAATTAATTCAAAAAGACCCCAAACTCTGGCAGCAAGCCGTTTTGCACAGTATTCCCGCAGTAGACTGGCTTCTTCATAAATATGAGGAAAACCTTGATCTCTCTTCCGCTCCTGGTAAGCGCAAGTATTCTGATGTTGCTCTCAAACTCCTAACCTACGTCAAAGATGAAGTCGAACGTGCTAGCTATGAGGTCAAGGTTGCTCGAAAACTCAATCTTGATGTCAATATTCTTCGCGAAAAAAGCGACCGCCTCGATCGCGCACTTGCCGATGCCCCCAAAAAATACCTCAAAAAACCCAAAACCACTCCCACAAACGACACACTCGCCAAACTCGAGAATTCCTTATTAGCCCTTAAGCTCTATGGTGGTGTTACTAGGACCAAAATCCCGCTCGAAATCCCCGAAGACGATGCCAAACTATCCGAGCTCGAACTAGTTTTTAATCAAGAGCATTCCCGAACCGGCAAAACCGATTTAGAACAAGAAGCCGCCGAACTATTACAACGCTACAAAACCGAATCCCGAAAGCAGGAAATTCAGGTTCTCAGTGCCAAGCTCGCCTCAATCGAAGACGACGATGACGATTCCGAAACAATCCTTCGTCGCATTCGCGATTTGCAAAATCAATCAGAATAATCTATAATATAACTATCTATGAAAGCATTAACGTTATTCCTAAGTGCAACATTATTCCTATCCTCTATTTGTTGCGCCGCCAGCATCACGCCAGCTATTGCCAAAAAAGATACAGAGTCATCCGATATGGTAACCTGTCATTGTGCTGATGGCAAAACCGGCAAGCGCCCGGCCACGAGTATTATAGGACACGGTGAAGATGATTCCACTGGCTGTGAATGCGACGGCGGCGAGGCAGTCAGTAGTATTCTGAGTTTTGTCGTAAACACTATGTCTATCGGTGTAGGCATTCTCGGGGTTATCGGAATATCTATAACCGGCGTCCAGTATCTCACTGCCGGTGATAGTGAAGAAAAAGTCCGCAAAGCCAAACAACGCATGTTCGAAATCATCATTGGCCTTGCTGCCTATGCGATAATTTTTGCCCTTCTTCAATGGCTGATTCCGAATTTCAAAGTCTAATCACCCACATTCTCCCAAAACCGCTTGCAAAAATCATCAAAATACACTATACTTATAACCAATGAAATCGAAAAAAGACACTATTTTGAATGCCAACGAAATACCACTAGACATTGACGAACCAGCCAGCGACGACCTCGAAAACGAGGAAGAGCTCAGTAGCGAAGAGCTTGCCATCACTGCCGAAAACGTCGATGCCTTTGCTGACGACTCTGTCAGGCTCTATCTTCGTGAAATCGGCAAGATTCCTTTGCTCACCCCTGAGGAAGAGGCTGATCTCGCTCAGCGCATCGTGAAGGGCGACAAGAAAGCCAAAGACAAAATGGTCGAAGCCAACATGCGTCTCGTGGTTTCTATTGCTAAGCGCTATGGTGGTCGTGGCCTTGATTTTCTCGACCTCATCCAGGAAGGGAACACTGGTCTCCTCCGCGCTGTTGACAAATTCGACCCCGACAAAGGTTTCAAATTCAGCACCTACGCCACCTGGTGGGTTCGCCAGGCCATTACGCGTGCCATCGCCGACCAAGCCCGCACCATCCGCATTCCAGTCCACATGGTCGAGACAATCAATAAAGTTCTCCGCACCACCCGCAAGCTCACTACCGAGTTGAATCGCGAACCGACCAACGAAGAAATTGCCGCCGCTCTCGACATGGAGCCCGAGAAAATCGATTACGTCATGCGTATTAAGCAAGACATCGCCTCCCTCGATGCCTCTATCAGCCGCGAAGGCGACGACGAGGAATCCGTTCTCGGTGATTTCGTCGAAGACGAAGAGCGCGACTCTCCCGAAGATTCTGCCGCGAATCAGATCTTGAAGGAGCAACTCTCCGAAATCATCGCCACTTTGACCGACCGCGAGCAGAAAATCATCCGTCTCCGCTTCGGCATCGGCGGTGGCCGCCCGCACACCCTCGAAGAAGTCGGCGCCGAATTCGACGTCACTCGTGAGCGCATCCGCCAAATCGAAGCCAAGGCCCTCTCAAAACTCCGCAAGAACAAAGACACCAAGAAACTCCACGAATACCTAAGATAGGAGTCACTTATGCAGCGCCTAATTCTTGTCTACAACCCTCGTTCGTCTCGCTATGTCGATGTTGAAAAAGAAGTCATCAGCCGCCTCCGCAACCTCAAGGGCTACACTATCGGCAAATACGAAGTCAAACCCACCAATTTAGATGACAACATCGCGCAGCTTTCCAAGCTCTTAAAAAACGGCGACTTCGTCCTCTCCGCCGGCGGCGACGCCACTGGTATTATTGCATCAAACGGCATTTTGAAATCCGGCAAAGACGCCACCCTTGCGGTCTTACCTTACGGTAATTTCAACGACCTCGCCCGTACCCTCGGCACCATGAAATTCGACGACGTCTTCGACGAGGACAAAGCTTTTAGCTTGAACGACCAAGATTCCTTTATCGAAGGGGGTCCGGATTATGATAAGGCCAAGGGTTCTAGTGCGTCGGATGGGCGGTTCGAGGTCGTTCGCGACAACGGGAGCGAGATAGCGAGCGAGCCCCGTGACGACGGGCGCGAGCGAAGCGGACCGAGAACCACCCATCCGAGCGCCAAGAAGCTTTACCCTCTCGAAATCTACGTCGACGGCAAATTCTATCGTTACGCGACCTGTTACGTAACTATCGGCATGACCGCCGAAGCCTGCGAGCTTTTCGACGAACCCAAATTCCGCAAAGAAATGCAAAAAGGCCACAAAAGCTCCTGGCGCTCCTACATCGCTTTGGTCAAATGGTATTTCAAGAACCGCCACAAGCGTCAGTTTATCCCCGAGTTCAAATTAAACGGCAAACTCCAACACCGGAAAACTTCCGACTACGCTGCCGTTAGTGGCCGCTCCATGTGCCGCGTCATGAAAGGCGGCGACGATTATCTAGACCCTAAGAAATTCCGCAGCATGACCGACCGCCTCACCAATTTCTGGCGCCTCTTCAAACTCATGGTCGCCGCCATCCTCGTCCGCACCCCCGGCACCGAGACCACCGGCGATATTCTTGAATTTACCAAACCCGCCACTGTCGAACTCCAGGCTGAAGGCGAATACCAAGTCTTCAAAAACATCAAGACCATCGAAATCAAGAAGGGAACCAAATGTCTCAAAGTCATTCACAACTAGAAACCGTTATTAACTACATGAAATCCCACTGGCCCTCTCAGGTTAAGCCCGAATGGCAAGTCTCCCTCGACGAATACCCCGCCATTTTAAAGCAAGTCGTACCCGACCCCACTGTGCCCGCCACTAAGAATCACCATCTTATCCGTATCGCCGGTGTTTCCGGTTCCGGCAAAACCACCCAAATCCTCCCCGCCGTCGAAGCTTACTGTAACCAAAACGGCTTCGAACCCATCCTCATGGCCGCTCGCCGTTTCGTCGAATACCACCCCCACTACCAGGAAATCAAAGATTTCTACGGCGAAGAAAACCTCCGCAAAAACACCGACGAATTCGCCACCATCATGCTCTTTCTCACTCTCTCCGAACTTATTAAAGGCGGCTACGACATCGTCCTAGACGTCACTCTGCTCGCCCCCGAAATTGAAGCCATCCTCCTTGAACTCGTAAAAGCAGGGAATTACGAAATGCTCATCCTCATGATTGCCGTCTCGCCCACCGTTACTGAGCATTTTCTAGAAGGTCGTGCCTGGCGCCATACCAAGGAAACCGAGCAAGAATTCATCCGCGCCACTTCCGAGGCCCTAGAGTTCTACGTTACGCACTCTCCTAACACCCACATCATCCTCTGGAGCGTCTACGACAAGCCACCCATCTATGATGGTCCCATCAAGGACTGCCTCTCCATCTTCAGCGACTATTCTTCCCGCGACAAGCTCCCGGCTAAGGACGACGATGCTCGTCGCGATGCCAAAATCCAATACCTCACCCACCTTCCTCACTAACTGTTGTAATAATTACAACAATCATTTTCTTGACAACCCCGCTGGTGGGGTAGTATTAATATAATGATTATGTTAATATATAACTATATATAAATGGTCATATATTAATAACTACAATAAAAGGAACCCCATACATGAGTTTAAACACGACATTCGCCAATAAAACACAGCTTCCTATAGCTACGTTACTATTATCCATAACTATGCTAGCTACTACACTAACTAGTATAACTATACTTACTGGCACTATACTAGCATCTAATACTGTATTAGCTGATGATGATACTTCCGTAGTAGATGAAATAAACATTACAGTACCAGTCTCATGTACTATTTCCGGTACTGGGATGAACACACATAATGCTAATATCAATAATGGACAATATAACTCTAGTATAGGTGAATCTACTATTAAAGCTTTCTGTAATGATAATGAAGGCTTTGCTATCTATGCTGTAGGATTTACTGACGATGAACCAGGTAAGAATGTACTTTCTAACTCTACATTAGGAAACACTTATGATATACCAACTGGCACTCTAACTAATGGCAATACTTCACAATGGGCTATGAAACTAGCCTCTTCTAACGGCACATATACTCCCATTATTGCAGGAAGTAATGCTGATACACTAAAAGAACAAGGAGATCCAGACTTTACTTCATTCCAAGAAGTACCAAGTAGATATACTAAAGTAGCTTATAAAACATCTGGTACTGATATAGGAACAAGTGCTGAAGGTTCAGTTCTTACTACTACTTACCAAGCCTACATTTCTTCCACTCAACCTGCTGGTACTTATACAGGACAAGTCAAATACACTATGGTCCATCCACATAATGCCACCAAACCAGAAATCCCAGTTACTATCGCCGAAGCCGAATACCTCCAAGAAGTCAATTCCTGTCCAGCCGACCTCCCAGAAGAACAAGTCTATACCCTAAAGGATTCCCGTGACGAGCAAGAATACAAAGTCGCCAAGCTAAAAGATGGCAAATGCTGGATGGTAGAAAACCTCAACATTGCCGGTGGTACCGCCCTTTCCAGTGAGGATACTGACTTTGATTCAAGCTATACTCTCCCCACTACTGACGGTTGGACAGTCTCTGACGGTAAGCTAATCCTCCCAGCTTCATCCACCAAGAACCCAAATAACAACGATCTCACTGATGGTACACAATTCAGTACTGATAACTACGCCTATGTATTTAACAGTGATAATAAAACCAATTGTGGCGCTGATTATCAGCGCATTCCGTGTTACTCTTATTACTCATGGGATGCAGCGACATTGGGCTCCAGTAGAAATATAAGCACCAACAACACTGATGTAACTTACAGTATCTGCCCAAGAAATTGGAAATTACCAACCTCTAGATATACTGATCCATTTGATACCACTGTAGCGGAGAGCTCGGATTATTATAACCTCGCTATTAATTACGGTATGTCTACTGGCGCATGGAGCCAATCTAATAGGAATTTCTATAACTTGGCTGGTCCTAGCACTACTCCAGACTTTCTACTC
>JAZTZQ010000027.1:0-28675 GCA_045637565.1 Candidatus Nanosyncoccus sp.
GTTTCTTGGTAAAGTGTTGCCGCCGGATTTGTATGAACTATATAAAATTGGTTCAGTATTTGCGACTGCGAGCGAAATTGAGACGCAAGGAATTGTGCTGATTGAAGCGGCAGCGTCGGGATTGCCGCTGATTGCGGTGGATAAAGGTGCAGTTGCGGAAGTATGCTTAAATGGTGAAAATGGATATTTGTGCAAGCCGGGTTCGGTGGAGGAGATTAGCGAGGCGATAGTGAAGATGATGTCGGATGATAAGTTGCGCGAGAAATTCGCTAAGCGGTCGGTAGAGATATCACATGAACACGATTTTGAGAAGACGCTTAATAAGTTCATAAATATATATCAAAAAGTCGTGCAGAAATAATGCTTGTGATATAATGATGGTAGAATTCTAAAGTATTGCAATATTATTAATAATAAATGGAGACGTCTTGATGAAAACGTTATTAAATCATACATTACTAATGGTCGGTGGGTTAGTGATGATAACAATGATGCTAGGACTGGTACTGGCTAATGGTAGAGTGCTGGCTGATGATTCGGCGGTGTCTACGGCGTCTATTACGGTGCCCGTAGCCTGTACGATGCGGGGGACTGGGACGGAGTCGCATACGGCGACGCTAGCTCCTAATACTTATTCCGGTGCCTCCGGTTCCGAATATGAAAACGGTATCGGTAAAACTACCCTAACTGCTATATGTAATGATGATAATGGCTTTTCTATCTATGCTATTGGATACACTGGTAATTCATATGATTCAGAAAACCATACTAAACTAGTAGGTACTAATTCTGGTGGCACAATAGTCACTAAAGCCTATGCTGCGGGAGATACTACATCTAACTGGTCTATGAAACTAACTAAAGTCACAGATGCTACAGAATCTTACAATCCACAGAACTTAACTATCCAAAGTGATATAGAGGGAACCTTTTCTTCATGGCATAGTGTACCAGCTTCATATACTAAAGTAGCAGAATACCATGCTAATACTGGTTCATCTACTACTGATACTACATTAGGAGTGAAACTAGAAACTACCTATGCAGCATACATAGCATCTAATCAACCAGCCGATACTTATATAGGACAAGTTAAATACACTATGGTACATCCATATGATGGTGAGCCTGGACCAGAATCACAACAGCCAACGGCTGGATGTATCAACTACTTCGCGAACGCAAGTAGTGCTACGGGTACCATGGGATGTCAGTCCGCGACGGATGGACAAACGACAGTCCTCCTCGCTTCCAACTACTCCAGAACTGGATATGGCTTCGTTGGCTGGAGCGATTCCTACGATTATGCTACTAATCCATCGGCTCACTTCTATGGCCCAATGGAAACTATCACTGTACCTACTGGTACTACTGCTAACGGCCTATCTCTCTATGCCGTCTGGGTAAAAAGTCAGGGTAGCATCCAGGACTCATCCAAAGTTGCTAGCGTCTGTAACTCCCTCACTACTGCTCCTACTAACGGCACCGCCAACTTAAGCTCTGTCTCTGCCTTCACCGACCAACGTGACAACAATACTTATGCTATTGCCAAACTTGCTGATGGTAACTGCTGGATGATAGAAAACCTTAGACTAGATAGCACAGCAGACCATAACTCTGATGGCACTCTTGCCCAAGGCTACGGCACGAGTGCCACATACGGCAACTTCGGAGGCCTGGGTACGACAGAAAGTGCAAACTTTTCAGACTCCACTACAGCTAACAGTCTCTACTACAGTGGTACCCAGTCAGGTACTGCTAGTATAAACATCGGTACCACAGATTACCCAGCTTATCGTATGCCACGATATAATAATACCAATACAGCTTCGCGTGCGTCTTCTCCAGTTAATAACAATGGAAGCATGCATTCCTATGGTAATTACTATACTTGGAATGCGGCAATTGCTGACACTACTCACTATAATAGTGGTGACTATGGTACCACTTCACTATGCCCTGCTGGATGGAGACTACCTATTGGAGCTCAATCTACCGTGGATAAAAGCTTCGGCGCTCTCAGTGTCGCTCTAGGTGGTCCAGTAGGTGGTGCTACTGCAAACTCATCTTCAACTCCTACTGGTGCAGTGATGTCAGGTGTTTTTAGAAGTTATCCAAATAACTTCCTCTATGCTGGTCTCTTTGGCGGTTCGTCTGCCGACGGTGGGGGCGGTTATGGGTACTATTGGTCGTCCACTGCGAGTAGCAATTACGGTGGCTACGGTCTGACTCTGGATGGCTTCGGTGTACGCCCTGGCAACGATTACAGCTATAAATATTATGGCCAAAGTATTAGGTGTCTCGCTAGCTCCTAGCTGTAGCACCCGAGTTGTCGTTTGCGGTTGTATTCCTGAAACCTAGGTTAAGGTGGTTCTATTCTAATTCCAAGACTGCTTCAAGCGGTCCTGGAATTAGAATAGGGTCGCGTTTTGACCAGGTCAATAAATCCGTCAGGATTATCGATGCTGTTGGAGGTTCTTGTGTTACATTGACTATGATGGGAGTGAAATAGAATGAATTGTCTAGTGATTATATTACGATATTTAAGAGTTTGGCTTTTTTGATGAAGATGGTTTTCTTGATACCTTGTGCGGTGTATTTTTGGATTTTCTTGTCGGCAAGGGCGAGGTCGATGATTCTTTGCTCATCGTCGAGATTGGTCGCTTCTACGGTGAGGGTGGCGCGAAGTTTGCCGTTGACTTGGACGACGACGGTGACGGTGCTTGAAGCAAGGTATTTGTCGTCCCAAGTGGGCCACTCGTCATTGGCGCCCAGGTGCTCGAGCATTTCGCTGGCGAGGTGCGGAGCGAAAGGCTTTAAGAGTTTCGCGAGGACGACGAGGTCGTCTTCGGTGGCGCCTTGCTTGTAGAGTTCGTTGACGTATTCCATCAAGGCGGCGACGGCGGTGTTGAATTGGTATTTATGAATATCGGTGGTTACTTTCTTAATCGTGAGATTGCGAGCTCTAACGCATTCGTTTCGGGACGCTTCGTCGCGCCCGTCGTTACGGGGCTCCTCGCTTCGCCCGCTCCCGTTGTCGCGGATGCCCCTCAACGAATCGTTAGAGTTCGCTTTCTCGTTATTAAAGCATAGAGTCCAACAACGGTTTAAGAACCTATATACACCGCCGACGGAGCGGGGGTCCCAAGCGGCGTCGAGGTTGTAAGGGCCGATGAAGAGTTCGTAGGTTCTTAAAGTATCGGCACCGTAGCCATCGTTGATGACATCGAGGGGGTCGATGACGTTGCCTTTGGACTTACTCATCTTCTTGCCGTCAGGGGCATTGATGTAACCGTTATATAATAAGTGCTTGATGGGTTCGCGGAAAGGAAGGTAGCCGAGGTCGGCAAAGAATTTGCACCAGAAACGAACATATAGTAGGTGGGCTACGGCGTGGTCGCCGCCACAATAGTAGTCTAAGGGCTCCCAATACTTGATGGCTTCTGGGTTCCAGGCAGCCTTTTTATCATGTGGGGAAGCATAGCGCCAGAGGTACCAGGATGAGCAGGCGTAACCATCGAGGGTGTCGGTCTCGCGGGTCATTTCTTCCATGTGGGTCTTGCCGGTCTTCTCGTCTTTTACAGGGATCTTTACTTTCAGCCAATCTTCGGCCTTTGCTAGGGCAGAACGGCCGGAACTATCAGGCTTGTAATCCTTAATCTCGGGTAGGACGACGGGAAGTTGGTCTTCGGGAATGGGATGAGGATTGCCGTCTTTGTCATAAGCGATAGGAATAGGGCAGCCCCAGTAACGCTGACGGGAAATGAGCCAGTCGCGCATGCGATAAGTGACCTTAGGTGTGCCGTAAAGGTCGCGGTCGATGAGCTCAGCTTCGACTATCGCTAAGTCGAATTTTTCGGCGAATTCGCGGTCGCGGTCGTCATAAGCGGGGACCGCCATGATAGCGCCGGTGCCGTAGCCGGCGAGGACGTAATCGGCGACGTAGATGGGGATTTTTTCCTTGGTGGCAGGATTTATGGCATAGGAGCCAGTGAAGACGCCGGTCTTTTCTTTGTTTTCTTGGCGTTCGATCTCAGATTTCTTGAGGGCATCTTGTTTATACTTAATGACAGCATCACGGGTGTCGTCGGTCAACAGATAGTCTAGACCTTGATATTCGGGAGCGACCACTAAGAACGTGGCGCCCATGATCGTGTCGGGTCTTGTTGTAAAAACTCTAATATGGCGAAAACTTATATCGTCTTCTCGGCCCGCGTCGCCGTTGCCCATCGCCATGGGGACGGCGCGCTTACCCTCGGCTTGCCAGCCTCCGGATGACCTCGAATCCGACATAAGCTTTTCGCCTTTTGAGTCTTCACGGACAATATCGAAGTCTATCTCTGCGCCGACGGAGCGGCCGATCCAGTTTTTCTGCATGGTTTTGATTTTGTCGGGCCAGTCGAGGGCATCGATGTCGTCGAGGAGTTCATCAGCGTATTCGGTGATTTTGAAGAACCATTGTTTCATTTTCTTTTTTTCAACTTCGTGGCCGCAGCGCCAGCATTTGCCGTTTTCGACTTGCTCGTTGGCGAGGACGGTCTGATCCTCGGGGCACCACCATTGATAGGATTCTTTCTGGTAGGCGAGGCCTTTTTTGTATAGCTGGAGGAAGCACCACTGGGTCCATTTGTAGTACTCCGGGTCGGAGGTGTTCACCTCGCGGGACCAGTCGATAGCGTAGCCGAGGCGTTTGGCTTGTTTGCGGAAGTTAGCGATATTATCCTTAGTGATGTCCTGTGGGGCGGTGCCAGTCTTGATGGCATAGTTCTCAGCGGGGAGGCCGAAGGTATCATAGCCGAAGGGTCGGAGGACGTTGAGGCCCTGTTGACGGTAAAATCTAGTGAGCACATCGACGATGGTAAAGTTGCGGACGTGACCGACGTGAAGGCCGGCGCCGGAGGGATAAGGGAACATTTCGGCGAGGAACATTTTGGGTTTACCGGGTTCTTCGGTTGCTTTGTAGGGTTGCTCGGCTTCCCATTTGGCTTGCCATTTTGATTCAATTTCTAAAGGATTATATCTATTTGTCATGGTGATATTATATCACAATAATGATATAATATGGGGTAATATGTCAAGGAATCATTTGCTGTCGCAACATTTCTTAAGGAATCCGCGGTTGGCGTTGATTTTGATTGGACATTCGAACCTGAGGAAGCGTGATACGGTGGTGGAAATTGGCGCGGGGTCGGGAGTGATTACTTCGGCGTTGTCGCGGAGGGTGGCACGAGTGATTGCGGTGGAGCCGGATAAGGAAGCAGTAGATAAGTTACGTGGGCATTTAGCGAGGCAAGGATGTGAAAACGTGGAAGTGGTGGTGAAAGATTTTATGAACTTCGAACTACCTTCTGGGGGTTATAAGGTGTTTGCGAATCCACCGTTTCATTTGAGTTCGGCGATTTTGCATAAACTGATTGAGAGCCCGAATCCGCCGGAGGCGATTTATTTGATTTTGCAGAAACAGTTTGCGTTGAAACTGCTCAATAATGATCGACATTATACTTCGCAGCTGGGGCTGGCTCTGACGCGAGATTATACGACGCGGATTCGGTTGCCGCTTAAACCTTCCGATTTTACGCCGCCGCCAGCGGTGCCGACGGTGTTGTTTGAGGCGAAAAGAATTGAAGTGGGTGCGAAGCGGTCTTAGTGGGCGCTTCGTGATAGTTTTCTGATGGGTCAATGGGCGCTCGCTTTTTGTGGGCGATACAGGCTAGTAAGCGTCGCCGTCGTACCAACCTTCTTCGTAGGCATCATCGATGATGTCGCGACAAACTGAATCGCAAGAGTCGGGGTAAATAACAGAGGCGCCGTAGCGTCCGTACTCGCGGTCATAGAGACCGGCGGAATAGTTGTTGTCCTCTAATTCGTCCCAGCAGATGCCGTATTCCTCGTGATAACAGGAGGGTGTTGTATCGTTGCTCGGTGCTGGAGTTGTATGTGGAGCGGTGGTTGGCTGTGATGGTGCTGATTGGGGCGGAGTTTGCTCTGTTGGTGTTGGTTGAGATTCTGTGGGGGTGGTGGCTGGTGTTGGCTCTGTTGGGGTTGCGTCGTGTTCTGTGTTGTTGAAGTTTTTCTCTTGGGTTGATGATTCTTCGGTGGTGTTTGATTGTGAATCCGAATTATGATTATGGATTACCATGAGAATTGGTGCTAATAGAATAATGAAAAATAGTGCGAGAAAGCTAAGTTCGATATACATACTGGCGTTGCTTGGAGTTGTTTTCTTTTTCATAATACTATTATAACCTTTTGACTAAAAATTGGGTGAAAACTGTTATGGTGTGTTTTAGTTTTCTGAGGGGTTGTAGTTTCGTGTGGAGTGTGATAGAGTAGCGCTGGGTTGGCTGCGGGGTTTAGTGGGGTTTGGTTAAAAACGGCAGGAATAAACCATAGATTATTCGTGCGGGTGTGGAGCTTCAGTAAACAGCCATTCTAGGTACGCCAGAGGCTCAGAAAGGAATGCAGATGGCTATACAATTTTCGCTATGGCGACTAAAGATTAGCGTAACATTATCAATTACGAGACGAACCCGTAGTAAAAAGTTAAGTTGCCATTAGGCAACTTAACCATTCAACCCTGGGGCTAGTTTCTAGGGCTAGCTCCTTATGTTTTTATTGTAGCATAGCTTAGTGAGGAACGCAAATATTGGTGGGGGATGGGTAGGGAAGATTTCTGTCGAGAATTGTCAGATGCTGTGTCGAGAGTGCAACCGAAGAAAAAGCGATAAATAAAGTGTATAATTAGGGGATGGGGAAGAGTTATATCGCAATAGATTTGAAGTCGTTTTATGCGTCTGTGGAGTGCGTCGAACGGGGGTTGGACCCATTGAAGGCAAAATTGGTGGTAGCAGATGAATCGCGGACGGATAAGACGATATGTCTTGCGGTGTCACCGGCTTTAAAAGCTTTGGGGATTCCGGGGCGGGCGAGGCTATACGAAGTGAAGCAAAAGGCGAAGGATTTTATTATTGCGATGCCGCGGATGGCGTTTTATATTAGCTATAGTACACGTATATATAATATATATTTGCGTTATATTGCCGAAGAAGATATGCATGTCTATTCGATTGACGAGGTGTTTATCGACGCGACCCCGTATTTAAAGAATTATGGCATGACGGCGAAAGAGTTGGCGCAGAAGATTTTAAAAGAAGTTTATGAAGAGACAGGGATTACGGCGACGGCAGGGATTGGAACAAATATGTATCTGGCGAAGGTGGCGATGGATATCTTGGCGAAGAAGGCCGAGCCGGACGCGACAGGGGCGCGGATGGCGGAGCTTGATGAGATGAGTTATCGGCGTTTGTTGTGGAACCATCGGCCGTTGACGGATTTTTGGCGGGTGGGGAAGGGTTATGCTCGAAGGCTGGAAGCGGCGGGGCTTTATACGATGGGGGACGTGGCGCTATGTTCGGAGAAGGACGAGAATTATCTGTATAAAATGTTTGGTGTGAATGCGGAACTTTTGATTGATCACGCTTGGGGATGGGAGCCGTGCGAGATTGCTGAAATTCGAGCCTATCGGCCGAGTACTAATTCGTTTTCGTCGGGACAGGTACTGAAGGAGCCGTATGGTTTCGAGCAGGCGAAGACCGTGGCGCTAGAAATGGCGGAGGAGGTGAGCCTGGGGCTGCTTGCACGCAAGATGTTGACCGATCAGGTTGTACTGACGGTGGGGTACGATAAGATTAATCTGACTTCTGGATATACAGGTGAAACTAAACTGGATTTTTATGGACGAGAGGTGCCGAAACACGCGCATGGGACTTATAATTTAGCAGAACCGACGGCTTCGGCGAGTTTGATTAGTGAAGCGGTGGCGAAGATTTTTGAAGAAAAGGTCGACCGAGCGCTAAAAATTCGTAGGATTACGATAGACGTGAACCACGTGGTACGCGAGGAGGATTTAGAGAAAAAGCCGAGGCAGCTGGGGCTGTTTGATGAGGTTCGAGATGAGGCGAAATTGAAGAAAGAAAAACGGGCTGAGGAGGCGATTTTGACGATTAAGAGGAGGTATGGTAAGAATGCGATTTTAAAGGGGATTAATTTCGACGAAGGGGCGACGGGGAGAGAGCGAAATGCGCAGATTGGAGGGCATCGCAAATGAAGAATAATGGGACGTTGGCGAAGAAATATGAGGAGATTATTAACCATCCGCATTACGAACCTAAGCATCATCCGCGAATGTCTAGGAAAATGCGGGCGGCGCAGTTCGCGCCATATGCGGCGCTCGCGGGGCATGCGGGGGCGATTCGGCGGACGGCGAAATTTGCCGAATTGCGAAAAAGGAGAGTTATTGAAAGCAATATAGATGATTGGGGTGAAAGCGTGCCTGGATTGGCTGATGGTTGCCGAGGGTAGAGATTAGATGGATACTTGGGCTTAGGTAGGATTAAGACGGTGTTATATTTGCTTTATGCGACAAAATATTGTATTATGTAAGTTATGATATTGGTGCTTGATAATATCCGCTCATGTTATAATGTGGGTGCGATTTTGAGGACGGCGGAAGGACTTGGGGTGGAAAGGGTGATTCTGTCGGGGTATACTCCGCGAGTACATGACGCGAATTTGTTACCGCACTTGCGGGAGAAATTGGATAAGGAAATTCATAAAACGGCACTTGGCGCGGAATATATGCTTAAGATTGATTCGTCTGATGAGATAAAAACTGATTTAGTGCAGCTAAAGGAGGATGGATGGCAGATTGTGGGGTTAGAGAATAACTTGGATTCTGATAGACTTGTTTCGCTGAGTGATAAGGGGTTGAAAGAACGAATTGAAGATAAAGTGGTGCTGATTTTGGGTGAAGAAGTGCATGGGATTGATAATTCGCTCTATGAGATAATCGATTTATTTGTCGAGATTCCGATGAAAGGGCGGAAGGAATCGTTTAATGTATCGGTGGCGGCCGGGATTGCGATGTATGGTATAATGAATTTATGATTAAAGTATATACAACGCCGACCTGCGCATATTGCCATGCGTTGATGGATTGGCTAGATAAAATGGGGTTGGAATATCAGGAGATGGATGCTACGAAAGAGCCTGATATTAGTACAGTACCAGTAACGATTATTGGTAAAGAGCGAATTGTGGGATTTGACCGCCCGGCAATAAAAAAAGCGCTTAGAGAGCTTGAGATATAATAATACTTATATAATATATTTGCATTATAGTCAACTCTTGATTGTTTGCTAAAAGGGTGGTAAAATAGGTAAAATTATCTATTAAACTAAGGAGTAAAATGCCTGAACCTAAGAAACAAAGTAGCCCGAGAAAGACTGGGCTTCGTAGGAGTCATCTCAGGCTTAAGCTGGCGCGAAGAGTAAACAAGACTTCGCCCGTAAAAGCATTTGAGACTAAGAAAAAGACCCCGAATTTAAAAGTTAAAACTACTAAGTAAGAAAGAAAATTAAAAAATGGCTAGTAATCGACATTTAGGAAGAGTAATTGTTCTGCAGAGTTTGTATGAGTACGAACTGAGGACGCTTGCGCACGACCCCGAAGTCGATTTGGATACTATTGTCGCTAAAAACATTGAACCATTTGAAAAAACTCTGGGTGATACGGAGTTTGTTTATAATTTGGCGCATAATGTCGCAAAGGAGTTTACGACTCTGGATACGGCATTGCAACCGATGGCGCCTGAATGGCCGATTGATTCGATTGCGGCGATTGATAGGAATATCCTGCGGATGGGGCTATATGAGCTTTCGGAGTGCGGAGACAGTATCCCGCCGAAGGTGGCTATTAATGAAGCTGTAGAGTTGGCCAAGGCCTTCGGGAGCGAGAACTCTTCGAAGTTTGTAAACGGTGTACTAGGTACCGCCTACAAACAGCTCGGCATTACTGAAGAGAAGAAACATGAGTCAAAGAATGAATCCGTTGGCGAGACAAAGACCAAGACGGATAACGGAGCTAAATAGAGAATCGGTCAAACGACAATCTATCGATAGAGAGCCTTTGGAGCGACGGAAGTTGAAAATTCCGGACGCTATTCCGATTGATGAGGCGAAGAAGTCTCCGCTGAAGAAAATTACTTCTGCGATGTTTCGTAAGAAGGTTGCGATCCAAGAGGTCGTGAGGGAGCCGAGTTCGGGTGGAATTGTTTTTCGATTAACTAAAGATCAGAAAGATATTGAGATTTTGCTAATACAAGATTCAAAAGGTCGTTGGACGATTCCGAAAGGACATATTGAGCCAGGTGAAACTGCCAAAATGACCGCGCGACGTGAGATTGAGGAGGAAACGGGGCTTAAGAATGTATCGCTTTTGACGTGGTTAGGTAAAATCCATTTCAAATATCGCCGAGCGGATAAGTTAGTGCTGATGACAACACAGATTTATCTGGTGCAGGCGCTCGATACACATGAGATGCCAGTGGGTGAAAAATGGATGAAGGGGATTCAGTGGTTTTCGTTTACGGATGCGCTAGATACGGTTGAATATGATGATATTGGGAAGTTGATGCTAATTGCCAAAAAGAAAGTGCGAACTGGGGATTTTTAATTATTGTAAAAAGGAGGAAAATGGATTACACACCATACGAAGAATTTGCGAGGGAAAAAATGGGATTTATGTTTAATGACATCAATCTGCTTGTGGTCGCTTTGACGCATCGGAGTTATGTCAATGAACATAAAGCCGTGCATGAACATAATGAACGGCTGGAGTTTTTGGGCGACGCGGTGCTCGAGTTGGTGTCGTCGGATTATTTGTATCGGAATTATGACTATCCAGAGGGGGTAATGACAGCGATTAGGGCGGCGCTGGTACGTACGGAGTCGATTGGTGATGCCGGGAAAGAGCTTGGCTATGAACCGTTGGTGCGATTGTCACGGGGTGAAAAACAGGGTTCGGAGCGAGCGCACGATGTGATATTGGCGGATTGTTTTGAGGCGGTGATTGGGGCGATTTATCTGGATCAGGGATATGAGAAAGCTAGGGAATTTATCGCGAAGCATATTTTGGTGAAGACGGATATGGTGATTGAAGAGGGATTGTGGCGCGATCCGAAGTCTTACGTGCAGGAGTTGGCACAGAAGGTGGACGGAATTACACCTGTATATAAGACCTTGAAAGAAGAGGGTCCGGACCATGATAAGTTGTTTACGGTTGGGTTGTATGTGGGGGGCTCTTTGAAGGGGACTGGAACGGGGGATTCGAAGCAAGAAGCACAAACGGCGCCAGCGAGAGAAGGGGTGAAGAAATATCGCGCTGAGCAGAAGGCAGTGTAGGTTGTGCTGACATTATTGAGGTGGTTGACAATTAGCTTAGGGTTTTGATTGGAAGAATGTGAGTCGCGGGTACAGGGGTGAACATTGACTAATTCTGTGATTTGTGCTATAATATAGGTATAGCACTTTAACTTGGATCATCTAGCAAAGGGGGTAGAAAAATGTCGGATGATTATAGAATTGAGGAAGTTGATGATAAGAGAACTTTTGGTGATGAGCTGGTTCTGGATTGCGAGAAAGGGCCTTTCTCGTTTGAGGATGAAGCATCGGCACCAGTACTGGAGTACTTGGGCGAATTCAAGGCTTTGATTGACGCGTGTGGACAGGTTTCGTATCACTATAACATGAAGAAATTTGTCAAGGCTGGCGCAAACAAGGCGAAAATCATTGCTTCTGCTTACAACCATGACTTGCGGTATTATAATGACCAGCTGATAGAGTGGAGAGTAAAAGCGGAACGCTCATATGCGGTGCTTAGTCTTCACGCTGCGAAGTTTGGTTATGAAATGCCCGCCAGAAAGGAGTTCCTGAATGCCCTGGCGCTGTACGAAGATAGGCGCAACGCATATAAAGGGTATTTGAATACTTGTCTTAAAGGCAATAAAACGCTTTCTCCGAGTGAGCTGGAAGATAAGTACCAGCGTAGGTTACGGAAACGTTTAGTGAAGATGAAGAAGTGACCTTTAACCTCTGAGGTTTAACCTCAGGGGTTGATTTTTTGTCGAAAATAGGGTAGAATATGGGGAGTAATTAATTTAAGGAGAAATATGCTAGCGATTCGCATGCAACGTAATGGCCGGTCACATTATCCAACGTACCGGATAGTCGTCCAAGAAGCGCAGCGTCATCCGCTTTCGGGACGCGTGGTAGCTGAGGTCGGCAATTATAATCCCGCAACCAAGGCTTTGACCCTGGACAAGGAAGCGGTAGAGAAATATTTAAAGAATGGTGCTCAACCATCATCGAGGGTGGCGTTTATCTTGAAGAAAAACGGCGTGAAGTTACCAAAGTGGTATAAGGAGCCTACAGTTAAGAAAGCTGTGGCTAAGCACGCTGACAAGCTTCGTAAAAATCAGCCTAAGGAAGAAGCTACTCCAGTAGAAGCTCCTGCGGAGGCTCCAGCTGAGGAAACAGCGGCTACCGAGTAGTGGTATTTAATTTAATTAAAAATAGTCCCGCGGTGGGGCTATTTTTGTGCTATAATTTTATTATAATATTAAACTAAAAATGGAGAAAAATATGGCTACTATTGACCAACAATTCGTAGAATATATCGTAAAAACCTTAGTCAACAATCCTGAAAAGGTAGCAATTGAGCGGGTAATTGACGAGAAGGGTGTATTGCTCTCATTGACAGTGGATCCTTCGGATGTCGGACGCGTAATTGGCAAACGTGGAGTGACGGCGCAAGCGATTCGGGTATTGCTTCGAGCTCTTGGTACGAAGCAAGACGCGCGTTATAATTTGAAAATCGTAAATACCGATAGCGAAGGGGATGAGGCGCGTTCTGCTAAGTCTGAAGAGCCGGCTAAAGAAGAGAAAGAAGATGAAGTAAAAGAAGAAACAGTTGAAGAAGATGTTGAGGAAGTAGAAGATGATGAAAAAGAAGACGAGGACGACGAAGATGAGGAAGAGTCTTCTGAATTGGCGGAGAAAACTCGAGCGGAATTAGCAGATTTGGATGACTTGGATATTTAATAAAAAGTACTTGACAATGCGATTTGGTCGTGTATAATTAAACATAAGCTAACTAACTGCGAGTTTGCTTAAATAACAAATTGGGTTGAGAGCTTATATATGTCTAAAAAATGTCCTGCCGTTGAGGACATTTTTTGGTTTTAAGACATTATTGAGGCGCTCCGCTTCGTCACTACGTTCGCTACTCGCTCGCCGTACGCTATAGTACGGCTCGCTTCGTTACTCCTTGTTTCTCGCGAAGCATCCTCACTAATTGCCTTAAAACTTGCTTGTATTATTTATGGAACTGTGATATACTGAAATATAAGAAGTAGTGTGCCATGTTTTTGTAACTTATGGGATTTGGCGAGTCCCAGGGGGAGACAGGGCAGTAATCTTCGGCGCTGAGATGTTTTATGAAGATACTCATGGAGTTGGTATCTTTCAAAGATGTCAAAAAAGATTAATAACACTAAATAAAAGAGGTAAGATGGTAACAAAACCGAAACAAGGTGAGAGAGTGTTTTTCACCGAAGGTGACCAATCGCTTCCGATTCCTGATTTGACAAAGCATCAGAAGGATTCGTGGGAGGATTTTGTCAAAAATGGCCTCAGGGAGGTTTTTGCCGAGCTTAATCCAATTGACGATTATACCGGTCAAAAAATGTCTCTTAGGTTTAAAGATTATTATTTTAAGGATCCGAAGGAGACGGAGCAAGAAGCTAAGTATAATTTAGCGACTTACGAGGCGCCTCTTCATGTTCTCGTTGAGCTTGAAAACAAGACCACCGGCGAGAAGAAAGAGCAGGATATTTATTTTGGTGATTATCCATGGATGACTGAGCGGGCGACTTTCATCATTAACGGTACTGAACGCGTAATTGTTTCGCAACTCATTCGTTCAGCTGGGGTTTTCTTTAACGCTGATACGATTGGGATGCGTAATTATTATGGTGCTAAAGTAATTCCAGGTCGTGGTGCCTGGTTGGAATTTGAGACCGCGGCTAATGGTGCGATTTATGTAAAAATCGATCGGCGTCGCAAGATTCCAGTAACAACGTTCTTGAGGGCGTTGGGCTTGTCGAAATCGGAGATTAAAGATAAATTTGCCAATATAGATGACGGTGAACAGAGCTATATTGATGCTACCCTCGAGAAAGACACGACTTCTAATCAAGGCGAGGCTTTGCTTGAAGTGTATCGCAGGATTCGTCCTGGTGATCTAGCTACGGTCGAGAACGCAAAATCAATGATTGAGCGCATGTTCTTTGATGCTAAGCGCTATGACTATTCCAATGTGGGTCGTTTTAAAATCAATCGCCGACTTGGATTCGACACGCCAAATGACCCTCAGCATCGCACCCTACAAATGGACGATGTGGTGGCGATTATTTCTGAGATTATTAGACTCAATAATACGCAAGAGCCAGCCGATGATATCGACTCTTTGTCGAATCGTCGCGTGAAGCTGGTAGGCGAGTTGGTGCAAAGACAATTCCGCTTAGGTATGTTGAGGCTACAACGCAACATTCTTGATAGAATGTCAATGGCGAGTGCTGAAGAAGTAACACCTTCACAGCTTTTGAATTCTCGTCCAGTAGTAGCTGCAGTTAAGGAATTCTTCGCAACTTCGCAACTTTCGCAGTTAATGGATGAGGTTAATCCTTTTTCGGAATTGGCACACAAAAGGCGCCTTAGCTCGATGGGTCCTGGTGGTTTAACTAGGGAACGTGCTGGATTTGATGTGCGGGATGCGCATCCGACACATTACGGTCGTATTTGTACGGTTGAGACGCCAGAAGGTGGCAACGTGGGCTTGGTACTTAACTTTGCGACTTATGCTAGAGTTAATGAATATGGCTTTATCGAAGCACCGTATCGTGTAGTCAAGAATGGCAAAGTGACCGACGAAGTAGTTTACATGGACGCGGAAACTGAACAGGACAAGATTATCGCCGACGCTTCAGTGAAACTAGATAAAAACGGCAAATTCACTGAAGATTGGGTTTCGGCTCGTGTGCATGGTACACCGGCACAGGTAGAAGCGAAAAGAGTAACCCATATCGATGCGGCACATAAAGAGATTCTAGGCGTGTCGGCATCCTTGATTCCGTTTGTGGAGAAAAACCGTGTTGACCGTTCTTTGATGGCTTGCGCTATGCAGAAACAAGCGGTGCCACTACTCCGTCAGGATAATCCGATTGTCGGTACTGGCATTGAAGGTGAAGTTGCTAAGAATACTTCACAGCTCGTGATGGCATCGGGAACCGGTGTGGTAAAGAAAGCTGATGGAGAATCAGTGATCGTGACCTATGATAAAGGTGGTGACCGTGAATACAAATTGCAACATTTTGAGAAAACTAATGATGACCGTTGTTATAACCAGCGCTGTGTGGTGGCGCGTGGGCAGAAGGTAAAGAAGGGCGATATCCTGATTGAGGGTGCATCTATTCATAATGGAGAGTTGGCGCTTGGTCGTGACCTTCTCGTAGCCTTTATGCCGTGGCGTGGTTATAATATGGATGATGCGATTGTGATTTCGAACCGTTTGGTGGAAGATGACACTTTGACCTCGATTAATATTAAAGATTTCGATGTAGAAGTTAGGGAAACCAAGCTTGGTCCTGAGCAAGTGACGCGTGATATTCCAAATGTATCTGAGCATGCACTTCGTCATCTTGGCGAAGATGGTATTGTAACCGTGGGCTCGGAAGTATCAAATGGTGATATCTTGGTAGGTAAGATTACGCCTAAGGGCGAGCAGGAACTCAGTTCAGAAGAGCGACTACTGCGTGCTATCTTTGGTGAGAAGGCTAAAGATGTACGCGATACTTCAGTAAGAATGAATGGCTCGTCGACTGGTAAAGTAGTTGACGTGCGTGTTTATACACGTGAACAGGGTCATGAACTCAAAGCTGGCGTTATAATGCAGATTAAGATTTTTGTAGCCGAAATGCGCAAAATCGGTGTAGGCGATAAGCTGGCTGGACGACACGGTAATAAGGGTGTGGTGTCACGTGTACTTCCGGTTGAGGACATGCCATTTATGGAAGATGGTACTCCGATTGACATCGTACTCTCACCAATGGGCGTGCCATCGCGCATGAATCTCGGACAGTTGTTTGAAACACACCTTGGCATGGCAGCGAGAGCGCTTGGATATACGGTTGCAACACCATCATTTAATGGTGTGCCCGATGAAAAGATTTCATCTGAGCTTGAAAAAGCTGGTTTCCAACGTGACGGTAGGGTTCAGCTATTTGACGGTTTGACTGGTGAACCATTTGAAGAAAGGACTTCAGTGGGTGTGATGCATATGCTGAAACTTCATCATATGGTGGAAGATAAGATTCACGCTCGTTCGACTGGTCCTTACACAATGGTGACACAGCAGCCACTCGGTGGTAAAGCACAAAATGGTGGTCAGCGTTTCGGGGAAATGGAGGTCTGGGCACTTGAGGCTTATGGTGCTGCGACCACTCTTCAGGAAATGCTTACTATTAAATCTGATGACGTGTATGGGCGCGCTAAGGCATATGAAGCGATTATCAAGCATGAGCCAATCGAGGGACCGAAACTCCCAGAAGGCTTTAACGTGTTGGTGAAAGAACTACAGGGCCTTGGGCTTAAAGTTGATCTTCTTGACCATGGTGAATCGGCAGATGCTGGTGATGTAATTGAGAAGACTTCGAGAGAAATTGAAAAGAATAAAGATGATCAATCCATCTATGATCAACATAAGAAAGAAACCGAACCGCAAATTTTGGACCTCGATGATTCTGAGGCTGAAGCAATGATGGCGGAAGAGGGTGTAGAAATAACAGAGGCAGACGATGAGGATGGCACGGTTGACCTCGGAGAGGAGTTCTAATATGGCGTGGATGGACAATTTTATCAGCGCTTCGGATTTCGACTCGATAAGGCTTACAGTAGCTAGTCGTGATGATATCTTGAACTGGAGTTATGGTGAAGTCACTAAGCCAGAAACGATTAACTATCGGACTCAGAAACCAGAGCGGGATGGTTTATTCTGTGAAAGAATCTTTGGCCCAACCAAAGATATTAATCCGCATGATTCTAAACTCAAAGGTGTACGTTCGCGTGAGGCGGCGGTTGATAAGGAAGGTAACCTAGTCACGAAATCAATTACGCGACGTGAACGTATGGGGCATATTGCTCTGGCGGCGCCGGTGGCACACATTTGGTTTATGCGTGGAGTACCTTCTGCATTGTCATTGCTTTTGGATATTACAGTGAAGAATATTGAAAAAGTGGTGTATTTTGCGACTTACCTTATTACTGATGCTAAGACTGACGAAATAGAAAAAGCTTTAGAAAGTTTGGAAAGCCAGACGATGGCAGCTCGTGATGCTATTCGTTTGCGTTATGAAAAGGAAGCAAAAGCCGAAGGAGCAAACGTAAAAGCTTTGGCGGAAGCGCAGGCTGATGAATTGCAAGCACTTGAGGCGGATTATTCTACACGAAAGTCGAGTCTTGAATCATTTAAAAAGGGAAATACGATTACTGAAGTTGAGTATCGTAATTTGCCTGAAGAATATGAGGATTTCATCACTGTAGAGATGGGTGCATCTGCAATTAAGAAGATGCTTGACGAGATTGATCTTGATAAGTTAATTAAACAGCTTCACGATGAAGAAGCTGAAGCTAAAGGTCAGAAAGAAAAGAAGATACAGAAGAGACTGAAAACTCTTGAAGGGATGCAGGCGGCTGGGATTCATCCTGAAGATTTGATCTTAACCGTGATTCCGGTAATTCCACCAGACCTTCGTCCAATGATTGCGCTTCCTGGCGGAAGATTTGCGACTTCGGACCTAAATGATTTGTATCGTCGTGTAATTAATCGTAACAATCGTTTGAAGAAGCTGCTTGATCTTAATGCGCCAGAGGTGATTTGTCGTAATGAAATGAGAATGTTGCAGGAGGCGGTTGATGCTTTGATTGATAATTCGGCAGCACACGGTTCACGTGGTGTCAATTCATCGAATGGGCGTCGCAAATTGAAATCTTTGTCAGATTTGCTTAAAGGTAAACAGGGACGTTTCCGTCAGAACCTGCTTGGTAAGCGCGTGGATTATTCTGGTCGTTCGGTGATTGTAGTGGGTCCTGAGCTAAAACTAAATGAATGTGGTTTGCCGAAGCAGATGGCACTTGAGCTTTTTAAACCATTTGTGATTTCTTGGTTGATTGGCAATGAATATGCTAATAATATTCGTTCAGCTTCTCGCTTGATTGAATCGAAAGAGACTGTGGTTTGGGATGCACTTGATGAAGTAATTAAAGGCAAATATGTGTTACTTAACCGTGCTCCATCGCTTCACCGCTTGTCGGTACAGGCTTTCCAGCCGAGATTGATTGACGGCAAGGCGATTAAACTTCATCCTTTGGTGGCATCTGGGTTTAACGCTGACTATGATGGTGACCAGATGGCGGTACATCTACCTTTGTCGGATGCAGCGCAGGCGGAGGCTAGAGAGTTGATGTCGGCTTCGAAGAATCTCTTGAAACCTGCTGACGGTTCGCCGGTACTCGCGATTTATCAGGATGTGGTGCTCGGTGCTTATTATTTAACTTACGATAAGCCAGGCACTGATACTGGTGAGCCAAAGGCATTTTCATCAGTATATGAGGCGGAGATGGCCTACGACCAGGGAATTATTGCACTGCAGACGCCGATTCGAGTGTTTACGAAAAAGGAGATTCGCGACACTACTCTGGGACGAGTAATCTTTAATGAGATTTTGCCAGCTGATTATCCGTATGATAACTCCGTACAAACAAAGAAGCATTTGTCAAAAGTAATGGCGGATATCTTTGATTTGTATGGTGCGGATGTGATGGTGAAGACGGCAGATGATTTGAAGGATTTGGCTTTCGAGTATGAAACAATCGCTTCGATTTCGACAGCAAAAGATGATTATCCGACGTATGATGAAATTGATGACTTCATTGCGGAAGGTGATGCAAAGACGGCTCTCATCCAGCAAGACTATAATGATGGTTTGACGACTGAGGAAGAGCGTCATAAGCTGACGGTGGCCAACTGGCGTGATATTGATAAGAAGATTTCGGAGTTCTTGCAGGGTAAGTTGTCCGAAATGGATACTGATATTGCAGTGATGGTGAACTCGGGTGCTCGTGGTAATATCTCTAACATCAAACTTGCTTCGGCTGAGATTGGTATCATGGTGGATATTAACAACAATGAGATTGAACTTCCGGTAAAATCTTCATATAAGAAGGGTTTGAATACCTTGGAATCCTTTATTGCGACGCGAGGCGCACGTCAGGGGCAGGTGTCTACGGCTCTTCGTACTGCTGACTCTGGTTACCTCACACGTCGTCTTGTCGATGTGTCGCAGGATGTCTTTACGACTGACGAAGTGGCGGAGGATCCTGGATTTACGGTGTATCGTAATGAGACTGAACTTTCGGGTATTGGCTTCGCAGCGAGATTAGCTGGTCGTTATACGGCTGAAGTGGTGCCTGGCTACCTAGAAGCTGATGAGCTTATTACTAAGGAAGTGGCGGGGCAGATTGAGGCCGATGAGAAGATTGATGCAGTTAAGATTCAGTCGATTCTTTCGACGACCGCTGTTGAAGGTGTTCCGCGCAAAGCTTACGGTGTTGATATGTCAACTCGTGCGCTGGTGGCTGCCAATGAGCCTGTAGGTGTGATTGCTGCGCAGTCGCTTGGTGAACCTGGTACTCAGCTGACGCTTGATACTAAGCATGGTTCTGGTGTGGCGGGTTCCGGTGCAATCGCAAGAGGTCTTCCTCGTGTGGAAGAGCTTCTTGAAGCGCGCACGCCGAAAGGTCAAGCCTACGTTTCACCAGTAGATGGTGTGGTTGAAGTTTGGGAGGACGGCAATCATTATGTTGTGCAGATTACTCCACAATCTGGTGAAATAGAAAGATTTGAAATTGGCGAACGTAAACCACTAGTTAAAGATGGTGAAAGCGTAAAGGCTGGTATTACTTTGGTTAGAAAAGCTGGTGATAAACCTGCCATTAAAGCTCCACGTGACGGCATCATTGAATTAGTGAAAGGTGCTATCATACTGGTGGCGGCAGCGAGCGCGCCAGTGCGAGTAGAGGTTCCAGGTGATGCTGAATTAGTTGTAAAATCTAATGATTTGGTAAAAGCTGGTGATAGACTGACGACTGGTTCTCTAAACTTGCAAGATTTACTCAAGTACAAGGGTATCGAAGCAACTGAGCGTTATATTATGAACGATGTTCTGAACGTGTATGCGGCACAAGGTCATGAAATTTCGCCAAAGCATTTGGAAATCTTGGTACGCCAAATGTTCTCTAGGGTACAGATTAACGACCCTGGCGATTCAGAATTTGTGTCTGGCGATATCACTTCTAGAGCTGCGGTAATTATAGAGAATCGTGAGCTTGAAAAAGCTGGAAAAGAGCCAGCGACCTATACGAATTTGTTGCTTGGTATCACTAAGGTGTCCATCTTCTCGGATTCGTTCTTGTCGGCGGCATCCTTCCAAGACACTACTCGTGTATTGATTAATGCGGCGATTAATGGTCGCGTAGATCATTTGCGGGGCCTCAAGGAAAATGTGATTATTGGTCGCAAGATTCCGGTAGGAACTGGTGTAGCACCTCTTGAGGATTTTGAGACGCCAGGCTCCAAAGAGCCGACTGAAGCGGATCTTGAAAACCTCTAGAAATGCTAGTGTCTTAAAACACTTTTTTCCTCAGCGATAAGATTTCGCCAAGATAAAAATTACAACGGTAGGCGTTTTGAGAACTTCAAAAGGATGAAATGAGTTTCTAAAAGAGCCTGGACTTCTAAATTGTAAGCGTCTTAAAACACTATTTTCCTCAGCGATAAGATTTCTAGAAGATGAAACAGGTTTCCAAAAGAGCTTGGACTTCTAAATTGTAAGACCTGCTACATAAGGCAAGAAAAAATCTCCTTATTCGCCCTTCGGGCTGGGGGGAGATTTTTTCATTGTTAAGTAGCAGAACTTACAATTTAGAAATCTGGTCTAAATCTCATTATGCTCTTTTGGGAACCTGTTTCATCTTCTAGACTATTCAAATAGTCCGGTAAATCTTCTTTAATGTGTTTCAAAATTCGAGAAAGTGTGATATTATAGTATGTAGTAGAAATTTAGAGGTTATTATGCATTTCAAGACAATATTCAAATCCCTGAAAAATAAAGATATGTTGAAGCGAGTGCTAATTATACTCGGTATTATTGTGGCTTACCGTTTGTTGGCACAGATTCCGGTGCCGATGGGTGATGCTTCGACTTTTAAGGAAGCGGTTTCCAATTTGATGGAAAAGTCAGATTTCTCGAACTTTTTGAATTTGATTTCTGGTGGTGGGTTGGCGTCGTTTAGCATTATATTGGTCGGTTTGTCGCCGTATATTACAGGTTCAATTGTCATACAGCTATTAACTAAAGCTATTCCGAGATTAGAGGAACTCTCTAACGACGGTGAGACTGGACGTCGCAAGATAAACCAGTGGACTCGTATGTTGACTGTGCCTCTAGCTATAGTCCAATCGATTGCGTATATCTTTATCCTGTATCAATCAACAGCAGCGGCCAATGTGGCGACCGATTTTACGCCTACGATGCGTGATTGGGCGTTGTCGGTGACTTCGATGACGGCTGGTTCGGTGATTTTGATGTGGCTTGGCGAATTGATTACTGAGCAAGGTATTGGTAACGGTATCTCTACTTTGATTTTTGCTTCGATTATTTCACAGCTTCCGACTACAATGGCTTCGCTTGGTGCCGCTTTATTCGATACAAGTAAGGGAATGTTGAACTTGTTCGGTTTGGAAATTCCGGTAGATCCGACGACTTTTTGGATTATTTTCGGATTCGTGATTGCGATGATAGTGGTGATTTATATTCTTGTCAAACTTAATGAGGCTCAGAGGATTATTACGGTAAATTATGCAAAGAGGGTGCATGGTAACTCATCTTATGGCGGAATTAAATCTATTTTGCCAATTAAGCTAATTGCGGCAGGTGTAATTCCGGTGATTTTCGCGACAGCGTTCTTGTCGTTACCGGCACTTGTTGGACAGGTTATTACGACGATTAATCCTGGGAATGAATTTGGCGAAACGCTTGTTTCTATTTTCTCGGCCCCTTCAGCGAATAATTTTGCTAGTATGTATCCAGATGGTATTAATGCGCGATGGTTTGTGTATCCTGCGATTTATTTCGTATTGGTATTTGCCTTTACTTATTTCTATACTTCAATTATTTTTAATACTAAGGAGATTGCAGATAACTTACAGAAACAAGGTGGATTTATTGAAGGGGTTCGACCAGGAATTGCTACTGCGAAGTATCTTTCAAAAGTCGTAAATCATTTGGACTTATTCGGAGCTTTGTCGCTTGGTTTGATTGCGATGTTGCCATTTATTACTGATTTAATTTTCATTATGACGACTGGAGCTCCGATTGGTTTATCGATTTCGGGTACTGGACTTCTCATTGTAGTGACGGTGGCACTAGAGAATCTAAGGTCGGTGGATTCTAGGGCATTAATGATAACATATGACGATTATAGCAATGAGTCTTAGGCTTGGTGGGTACCGTAATATTATAAAATGGTCGATTTGGCTACTGGTTTTGGGTTTGTTTCTGTTTTTCTTCGTGCGTGTAGTGTCTTTTGAGAATTCATATTATAGTGAGAAAGAGGGTTCTGAAAGAGTCGTAGTGGCGGGACAACAACAGGTTGAGGAAGAGGAAGAGCTGATAGAGGAGCCGCCTACGAAGCAAGAGGTATACGAATATGTCGTAGCGCCGGATTTGCCGAGATACCTAACAATTGAAAGATTAGGGATTAGAAATGCACGTATTTTGCAGATGGGGGTAAACAGTAAAGGTGAACTTGATACGCCACGAAATATTTTCGATGTAGGTTGGTATCAGGGTTCGGGTAAGCCAGGTCAGGGTGGTACACAGATTATAGATGGACATAATGGTGGTCCGCATATTCATGGTGTGTTTAAGGATTTACCGACTTTGGTGGTAGGTGATATGATTAAGGTTGAGCGAGGAGATGGTGTGGTTTTTAATTATAGGGTTGTAGAAAACAAGTCTGTATTACTTAGCGAATCAAATAGCTATATGTCCGAGGCGGCGAGGTCTCCTGAAAAAGGCAAAGAATCGGTGACGTTGATTACTTGTACGGGAGAATGGTCGGATCAACAGCAAACTTATCTTTCTAGACAATTTACAAGAGCAATACTTGTTGACTAAAATAGTTTTTTGTGATAAACTTAAAAGGTAATTTATGGCTAGTCAGAAGGAAGTGATTAAACTCACTGGTAGTGTGATTGAGGCGCTGCCAAATACCCAGTTTCGGGTTGAACTCGAGAATGGTCATGTTATTGTCGCCCATATGAGCGGGAAGATGCGAAAAAACTATATTCGTCTCGTCCCGGGTGACAGAGTCGAGGTTGAGTTAACCCCTTACGATCTTACAAAGGGCAGAATCAGCTTTAGACTCAAAGATTAATATTAACTGTTGTAATTTTTACAACATTTAATGGAGGATTTTGGTTAAATACTAGTTGCAAAAGTATTTAGCGGTGGGTCTTCGTTAAATGGTAATTATTATAACACTAACAAAGGAAGGGTTTTAACACAATGAAAGTACGTGCAAGTGTTAAAAAAATTTCGCCTGATGATATCATCGTGCGCCGGAAAGGTGTACTAAGGGTCATCAATAAGAAAAAACCTAAAAATAAGCAAAGGCAGGGTTAAATTATATGGCTAGAATAGCTAGTGTAGTTATCCCGTCAGATAAGCAAGTGTGGATTGCGCTTACTTATGTGTATGGGATTGGTCGTACGACCAGCAAAAAAATCCTTGCGGAGGCTAAAATCGAGCCTACCACTCGGGTGAAAGATCTCACCGAGGCTGACGAACAAATAATCAACGACATTGTTTCAAAGAAATACCGTGTTGAGGGTGATTTACGGCGCCTCGTGAGCAATAATATTAAACGAATTAAAGACATTAATTCATATAAGGGAATGCGTCACAAGGCAAAATTGCCAGTCAACGGCCAGCGTACTCGTACGAATGCACGTACTCGTAAGGGTAAGGCGATCGCGGTCGGTGGTGCACAACCAAAGGCAGCGAGCAAGACTTAAGGAGTAAATATGGCAGAGAATGATTCAAAGAATTTGCAAGCAGAGGCAGAGCCAGTTGTTTCGAAGGCTAAACAAAGCAAGAAAGTTAAGAGAATCGTAAATGCTGGTCAAGTTCATATTCAGGCTACGTTTAACAATACTATTGTTAGCGTATCTGATAAGACTGGTGGTGTTTTATCAGCATCTTCGGCCGGGGCGTGCGGTTTTAGAGGCTCGAAAAAAGGAACAGCATTTGCAGCTGGTGTTGCAGCAGAAAAAGCGCTCGAGGTTGCAAAAAAGAATCACGCGTTGAATTCGGCAGAGGTTTTTGTCTCTGGGATTGGTTTGGGGCGTGATGCTGCAATAAGAGCCGTTTCGGCAGCTGGAATAAAGATTGATAGTATTGTTGATGTTACCCCGATTGCGCATGGTGGTGTGCGACCTAAGGGAGAAAGGAAACCGTAATGGCTAGAGATACTGCTCCTATTGTAAAACAGAGCCGTCGTGAAGGGACCGCTTTGGCACCCAAAGCACATAAAGTGATGGCGAAAAAATCTGGTATTCCAGGTGAACATGGTGATATGCGAGTAAGAGGTGGTAGCTTATACCTTACTCAATTACGTGAAAAACAAAAAGTACGTCGCATGTATGGTTTACTCGAAAGGCAATTTGCTAAGTTGATGGGTGAGGCTGTAAAAGCTGACGGGTTGACTGGTGAAAAGCTTTTGGAGTTTTTGGAAAGACGTGCAGACAATGTAGTGTATCGGGCTGGTTTTGCTTTGACTCGTCGTCAAGCAAGACAGTTGGTATCGCATGGACATTTTCTATTGAACGGTCGTCGGATTGATGTTTCTTCGATTCGATTGAACCCGGGTGATGTTCTAGAGGTTCGTCCAAAGTCGGCTAAGACCGAATATTTCAAGAATCTTCCGAATATCATCGGGGCAGCTAATGTAGTTCCGCTATCCTGGATGAAGGTCGATGCGAAGAAGATGAAAATCGAAATTACCGCCTTGCCAAAGCGCGAAGAAGCTGAGGCTGGTATTAATGAACAATTAATCGTTGAGTATTACTCACGTTAGGAGGAATAAATGGCAACAAAAAATATTCACGAAGCAAAGCTGGCTGAAGTAAAGGAGATAAGCAAAACTCAAGCTGAGTTTGTGATTCGCCCTCTTTACTATGGTTATGGAAATACGCTTGGGAATTCGTTACGTCGAGTGCTTCTTTCTAGCGTGAAGGGTGCAGCGATTACTGCGTTTTCGATTGACGGGACTACGCATGAATTCACTGCTATCAAGGGAATTCGAGAAGATGTAGTAGATATCATGTTGAACTTGAAGAATATCAGATTCAAAGTTCACTCTGATGCGCCAATTGAATTATCCCTTGAAATGAAGGGTGATAAGCAATCTGAAAAAGATGGCGACAAACGAGTAGTAGCTGGCGACATTAAGCTTCCAGCTGAGGTTGAAATCGCAAATCCTAATCAAGTAATTTGCCACATCGATGATCCAAAGTACACTTTGAAGATGCGCATGGTTGTTGAAAGTGGACGTGGTTATTTGACGATTGAACAGGCAAGTAACTCGAGATTACATTCAGACATGATTGCGGTTGATGCGGTATTTACTCCAGTACTTAGAGTACGATATAAAGTAGAAAATACGCGCGTGGGTCAAGATACTAATTTGCAACAATTGTCTTTGATTGTAGAGACTGATGGCACAATTACGCCTAGAGAGGCCTTCGAGGAAGCTGCTGCTATCTTGGTTAACCAATATACGGCGCTTGCTGGTAGTACCAAAATCGAATCAGCTCCGGCACCAGGTGTTGGAAATGAAGATGATGATAGTGGTTTGATGTTACCAATTGAAGAGCTTGATTTGTCTGCTCGAACAGCCAATGCTTTGATTAATAATGATATCCGGACAATCCGTGATTTGGTGACTCTGTCGGAGACCGATTTGAAGGATTTGAAGGGTTTTGGTCAGAAGGCATTGGATGAAGTAAAAGAAAAGTTAACGGAGTTAAATATTTAAAATGCACAGGCACGGATATAAAGGCCGTAAGTTCGGCCGTGAGACCGATCAGAGGTTGGCATTGACCCGTGGGCTAATGTGCTCTCTGATTATAAATACTAGTATTACAACAACTTTGGCGCGAGCGAAGGAGATTCGTCGCTCGACCGAGAAGTTGATTACGCTGGCAAAGAGAGGTGGTTTGGCTAATCGACGTTTGATTATTGCTAGACTAAACGATATTGAAGCCGCTTCTTTACTTGTGGACGTGATTGCGCCACAAATAAAGCGTGATTCTGGCTATCTTCGTATCGAGCATGCTGGGTATCGTCGCGGTGATAATGCCGAAATGGGTACAATTAGTTTTGTGGACGATATTGATTTCGAGACAGCAGCTGAAGAAGAACCAGTAAAGAAAACCACTAAGTCGACAAAGCCAGCAAAAAAGGAGGATAAATAATGAAAACTTATTCTCAAAAAGCAAGCGAAATTAGGCGTGAATGGTGGGTGATTGACGCTTCGAGTTTGCCACTTGGTAAATTGGCAGTGGTGATTGCCGATAAATTGATGGGGAAGTCTAAGGTGACTTATACTCCACATATCGACAATGGTGATTACGTGGTAGTGACCAATGCGAAGAAACTGGTGGTAACTGGTGATAAGATGATACAAAAGAAATACTATCGTCACAGTGGTTATCCTGGTGGAATCAAGGAATTGAAGCTTGAGGAAGTGATTGAAAAAGATCCAACACGTGCGATTCGCGAAGCCGTGAAGGGAATGCTTCCCAAAAATAAATTGATGGCCGATAGAATGAAGCGTTTGCGTGTATTCGAATCTGATGAACATGCTCACGCAGCGCAAAATCCACAAGTTATCTTAAAGGAGATTAAATAATGGTAGCGACGAAAAAATACACGTATGGTCTTGGTAGGCGAAAAGCTGCTACCGCTACGGTACGCCTCTATAAGGGTAAGGGTGAAATTACCATTAATGATAAGCCCGCTCTGGAATATCTTTCTGGTAACAAGACTTATCTAGCGGAAATCACCGATCCATTGGCTTTGGCTGAGAAACAGAAGGAATTTGATGTTTCTGTAATCGTCAAAGGTGGTGGACTCGCTGGGCAGGTAGATGCGATTAAATTAGCTATCTCGAAGGCCTTAGTGGTGGAAGCTGCTGATCTCAAGCCGGTTCTCAAGAAGGCTGGCATGATTAAACGCGATCCACGCGAGAAAGAGCGCAAGAAATATGGTTTGCGTTCGGCTCGTAAGAAAGAGCAGTTCAGTAAGCGTTAGAAATCAAGCAACTTAAAATAGTTTTCTCGACGTTGGAATACGCGCCGCATAAAAATTACAACGGGTCAGGCGGACTCGTCCTGGTATTTCAGTACCAGCTACTCGTCCGTGACCGTTGTAATTTTTATCGGGCGATTCCAAAATGTCTCGAAAACTTATTTTAAGTTGCTATTCTTATTGTTATCTGATATAATATATTTATGGGGCGTTAGCTCAGTGACAAAAGCGCGGCATTCGCTTAGTACATAGATAAAAATGGGGTGCTAGCTCATCTGGTAGAGCGCAACATTCGCATTGTTGAGGTGAGGAGTTCGAGTCTCCTGCACTCCACCAAATCTCCTTGTAGTTAATTGTTAACGTGGAAAGAGAACCCGTATGGGTTCTCTTTTTTGTGGTTATACGCTAGGGACGGGGAATTGTTGGGCAAGAGACTTGACTTCATCGCGGATGACAGCGAGGTCTTCGGAGTAATCCTTTTCCAACACTTCGATTGTTTCGGCTTTTTGGCAGAGAAGCGCGACTTCTTTCATCCAGTCGGCAATCTTTTTCATTTCGGGTTCTTTCATGCCGCGGGTGGTGATGGCGGGGGTGCCGAGACGTACACCATTAGGATTGAAAGCGCCGCCATTGTCGCCTGGGAGGGCGTTGGCATTCAGAGTGAGGCCGACTAGATCGAGAGCTTTTTCGTAGAATTTACCGCTGATATTGTAGCTCGCCATGATATTAATGAGGATGAGGTGGTTGTCGGTGCCACCGCCTTGGAGGACAAATCCGTTGTCAATGAGTTTAGCAGCGAGCGCTTTGGCGTTTTTGACGATTTGCTTGGCGTAGGCTTTGAAATCTGGTTTTAAAGCTTCGCCGAAGGATACGGCTTTGGCAGCGATGACATGTTCAAGTGGGCCGCCCTGAGTGCCCGGGAAAACGGCTTTGTCGACGAGGGTGGGGATGTTTTCGAGAGTCTTTTCTTTGACCTTCTTTAAGGGCGAGCCGACGGTACCCTTGGTGAGGATGAGGCCGCCACGAGGGCCACGGAGGGTCTTGTGGGTGGTGGTGGTCATGACGTTGAAACCGTAATCTAGGGGATTGGGGTGGACGCCGGCGGCAATCAGGCCGGCGACGTGAGCCATGTCGGCCATTAAGAGTATCTCATGTTTCCATTTGGCCTCGGATTTTTTGCGGATATCAGCTACGCGCTTGAAATCGGGGATTTTCATGAAGGCGGAATAGCCGATGAGGAGTAGTTTAATATCATTCTCGAGGGCGAGTTTTTCAATTTCATCATAATCG
>JAZTZQ010000028.1:0-48185 GCA_045637565.1 Candidatus Nanosyncoccus sp.
AGAAAAAGACAATGATGTCATCCTGTATTAAATAGTGTGGAATCGTATTGGTATTTTTGGGTAAATATCCCGAGAAATTCAAAAAAGTCAACGCCCTTCTGGCTTTACTTTTTCGGATTTCGAGGCCGTCCCAAAAAAACTAATACGATACCGGTGTGTTATAATACGGGTATGATTAAGATAGAGAAGATGATTCCTGGTGGCCAATCCCTTGGTACCGCCAACGACGGTAAGAAAATTTTTTTCTGGAACGCTCTTCCTGGCGAAACAGTGGAAGAGTACGAAGTTACTAAAAATAAATCTCGTTACCAAGAAGCCATCGCTACTAGGATTTCCCACCCTTCCAAGTTTAGGGTCAACCCCAAAGACGAATGTTATCTCTCCACTTCCCCCTGGCAAATTATTGATTATAACTATGAATTACAGCTCAAACAAGAACTGGTTACTGAAATCTTCCGTGAACACCATATCGATATAGACACTCCAGAAATCTTCACTGACAACAATGATTATCGCTATCGCAACAAAATGGAATACGCCCTCTACTGGGATCACGACACCAGCAAAATCCACCTCGCTTTCCATCAGCGTGGTTCTCATCGCAAAACCCCAATCACACACTCTGGTATTGAACGCCCCGAAATCTTTAAGAAAGCCCAGCAAATTGTAGACGAACTAAACAATAACCACGACGAAGCTCGCCGCTACCAATCCCTCCTCTTAAGATGTAATCAGCAAGGCGAAGTTTCTGGTGGTCTCTATGAGAACCATAAACCCCACCCGGTCTTCCCTTTCCTCACCGACACCATTATGGGTCACGAATATTCTTACTCCCCCAACGGCTTCTTCCAAATCAACCTCCCAGTCTACGAAATGGCCCTCCAGGAAATTAAGCAACACATTAAGACTAACGAAGTCCTCGACCTTTACTCCGGCGTCGGCACCATCGGCCTCTCCGTCGCCCGAGATAAACCCCTCACATTAGTAGAGTGTGATAAATTCGCCTTTGGTGAACTTCGTGAGAATGTTGCGAAAACGGTTCAATTCGAGAGCATTCGCGACAACGGGAGCGAACGACGAAGCGAGCCCTGTAACAACAGGCGCGAGCAAGGAGGCTCGAGAAGTGAACCGTTGAGTAACATTGTCGCGATTCTTTCCAAGTCAGAAGATATATTGAATTATATTAATCATAATCAAACAGTAATATTAGATCCCCCTCGTTCCGGCTGCGACAAAAAACTAATCGACAAACTCCTAGAAGCTCAACCAACCAGTATTATCTATCTTTCCTGTAATCCTGCCACTCAAGCCCGCGACGTCAAACTTTTGCTAGAAAAATACCAAATCAACACCGTGAAAACCTATAACTTCTTCCCCCATACTCCTCATATTGAAAACCTTATCATTCTTTCTCGTAGATGAGCAGAGATTTTTTCTTGCATTAAAATCATAACCGTAATATAATAATAATTGTAGAGAAGGGTTATGGTTAAATTTTTTGGGAGCAAGCAAGAATTGCGCAAGAATACAAACGCGAGGATAGTATATGTAATTCTATTTTTTGGAATCCTCACTCTTTTATCTTCAAATAATGTCCTTGCTACTAGCTACTCTGCTACACTTACCACTGGAGGTGATATTACATTAAGTGGTAATGGCTATGGAGACGGTGTTAGTATAGAATCAGATGATTTAAATGTTGCAACCAATTGTCGTGCTGGATATAACCTATCTTTATCTACTTCCACTGCTAACAATAATCTATATCTGGATGGTGATAGTAGTGTTAGTGGTGAAGATTCCTATTTTACACCAACCGATGGCGCCTCTGGACTTGCCTCTACGACCAACCACTGGGGGTATCTTCTTTCTAGTAGTGTTCCATCCAGTAGTAGTGTTTTTTCTACAGTTCCGGGTAGTTTGGTTGAACCTGCCCTTATTAAAACAACTCACGAGACTGCTTCAGAATCGGATATTAATGATTCTTTCTCTGTTTATTATGGTGTATCTATGTCAAATACTATCACGTCTGGTACTTATAAAATGGTTAAGGATGGTAACAATCAAGACGGTTCTATTGTCTATAGTCTCACAATGTCTCCATCTTGTGCAGACTCTACAGTTGTCACATTCAATGAAGATTTGGATGGGGCTGGCGCCGAAGGTACAGATGCATCCATTGCTAACTTTCCATCCACAAACGATAATACTATAGATACAGCTAATCAAACCATTACCCTATCCAACAAGCGACCTACTCGTTCCGGCTACATCTTTAAAGAATGGAACACTGAGGCTGATGGTACTGGTGACTATTATTATGTTGGTGAAACGATACCCATGGGCCAAGGTGGCCTTTCTGGTTTTGTGACACTATACGCCATCTGGGTACCAAACTGCTCCGCTGACACTATCTGCTACAATGATAATCATGCCGATGGTGGTATTATGACTAATCAAACTGCCACCAGTAATACTAATAATATTCTTATCCCCGGAAATTTCAATCGAAGTGACTATGGTTTCGCTGGCTGGAACACTGAAGCGGACGGTACTGGTACCAACTATGGTCCTAACCAAACTATTAATCCAGGTGATTTATCTACTACTGGTCTCACACTTTTTGCGCACTGGATTAAATCAAGTGACACATTGCAGACTTGGGATGGAGCCTCAAACATGAACATAGGCGATGTTATTGCCCTCAAAGATAACCGCGATAATGAAGTTTACACCATAGCCAAACTCGCCGATAATAATGTCTGGATAATTGAAAACCTAAGGCTTGTCCCAAATAGTGTCACTTTTACTACTAAGAACACCAATAGTCCCACCACTGGTTTTATCTCCGCTGCGCCATCATCCTCATCTACTACAACCCAGTGCTCTACTGATGATTCTACTTGTAATGATCAAGTATATTTTTATGCCGGCAACATGGATCGTACCAAAGCCCAAGAACCTACCGGAAATGACTCGTCTAAAGCTTGGTATTCGTATGGTACTATGTATAACTGGTTTACCGCTACCGCTGGTAATGGCACCAATAGCAAATCAAGCGGTAGTGTGACTGGAGATATTTGCCCATCCGGTTGGCGCTTACCTACCGGTGGCAGGTCTGGCGAATATAGCGCCCTCTCTACTACTCTAGGTGGCACTGGTTCAGCTGGAGCCACAGCCCTCCGTTCCTATCCAAATAACTTCATTCATTCCGGTGACTATAACCCCTCCACAAATATACCAGATGGTCGCGGTACCCAAGGTCGCATCTGGACTTCTACCGCCCAAAGTGCCGCCAAATCATATCGTATGGGATACAATAATACTAGTATTACTCCAGCTGGTACTTGGAATAAATGGGATAACTTCGCTGTTCGTTGTATCTACCAAGGTGGCAACATTCATTACTCCGAAGTTACCATTAATTTTGCCGGTTCTGGTATCACAAGTGTTACCTTTGAAAGCAATAATCATGATACCGAAACCGCCACTCCAGCCAGTCCCACTGTTTCTCTTGCTGAAAATACCTCTTATACTATCACCGCGACCACTAACGTTGGCTATGAATTATCTAGTTGGGCGACTACTAGTGGTGGTGCTCTTGCTAATACCTCTACCAATCCGACCACCTACACAATTACAGGTGAAGCCACTCTCACAGCTACCGGCGCCGAAGTTCCTAGCTTTACTACCACTATCAATATGGGTGAACATATCACTGGTATTTCCTTCACGAATACCACTTATGGTACCGAGTCCCTCACTCCTGCCAGCGCTTCCTGTACAAGTAATAATAACAACACCTACACTTGTACCATCTCTCTCCGTCGTAGCGTGGAGTACACTCTCTCTTCTAGTTTTGAGGCTGGTTATACTATAGACACTTGGACTACTACCATCAATGGTACTTTAGGCGACGCTACTAGTGCTAGCACTACCTACGCCATCACCGGTCCCGCTACTCTCAGTATCTCCGCTCAAGAAGCCAGTGAGGTTAGTTACACTCTAATTTACAACGCTGGCGATGGTACCGATGCTCCAGGCTCAGATACCGCCACAAGCTATGATTCGTCGTATAATTTCACTATCACTAACTCCGCTCCCATTAATTATGGATATACTTTCACTGGTTGGAGCGAAACAAATGGCGGTAGCACTATAGACTACGCTTCTGGTGACACTATTACTATCACTAGTACAGGCACTGAGACTACTAAGACTCTTTATGCCGTCTACACCGCCAATTCTTGTCCAGCAAGCAGAATCTGCTATTACGATAACGGCGCCGATGTTAATGGGGGTGGCCGAAACACTATGGCCAACCAATCCGCCTCCAGTAATTCCAGCGCCACTCTCATCCCGTCTAACTACTCTAAATCCGGCTATGGCTTCGCCGGCTGGGCTACCGACGCCAATGCTACTCCCTATGGCCCAAATGCTACCATTACTACTCCAGATATCAGCAGTACTGGTCTCGCTCTCTATGCCAAATGGGTAGCGCCCACTGGTGCTCTCCAGTCCTGGAATGGCTGCAATACTCTTACTCAGAATAGCGTTATCGCTCTTACTGATACTCGCGATGACAATGTCTACGCCGTGGCGAAACTTGCCGACGATAATTGTTGGACCATTGAAAGTCTCCGCCTAGTGCCAAACACTGCTACTATTACCAGCCAGAATACCCATAATCCAGCTTCCGGCTTCGCCGCTGCAGCCGCTAACTCATCTTCATCCAACGCTCTCTGTAATACAGATGATGATTCCTCATGCATCAATCAACTTCAATATAATACTAATAGTCTCAATCGTAACCTTACTCAATCTTATAATGGCACAGGAGATAATGTTGCTTGGTATTCATATGGTGTTTATTATAACTGGTACACCGCCACTGCCGGCCAAGGTACCTTCAGTACATCCGCCAATACCAATGTTAGTGGCGATCTCTGTCCTAAGAACTGGCACTTACCCACCAGTACTTCTTCTGGCGAATGGGCGGCTCTAAACACTGCCGTTAATGGAGGAGTCTCTAATGCTGACGCCGGTCTCAGAACTTATCCGGTCAATCTCATCTGGTCCGGTGATTATAATGGCTCTAGTCGCACTAGTGGTTATAGCAATGGCCGCTACTGGTCATCTACTGGCCTTGATGCTAACAACGCCTATCGCATGGGCCACCAAGAAAGCGGTAGTAAAGGCTCCACGCCTAGCGGCAACTATAGAAAATGGGACGGCTTCGCCATCCGCTGCGTAAGAGATGAGGGCACCATAGAATATAGCGATGTTGTAGTTACCTTCCCCGCCAATGTCACCAGTGTCTCCTTCACTAGTGCTCAACATGGTATTGAGACCGCCACTCCATCTAATAGCACCGTCACTCTTGTTCAGGGCGCCACCTACACTCTCACCGCCACCTTTGCCTCTGGCTATACTCTAGATTCTTGGATCAATGGCACAAACAGCACTATCGGCTCCGCCTCTGCTCTCCCCACCACTTTCAGTATTACTGACAACTCCACTCTTACTCTCACCACTAAAGAAATCTGTGGCGTCACAGTAGGTCCCAATGCTATTTGTTATGAGGCCAATGGAAATGATGTAGTGGGTACCATGGGAGCCCAAACCTTCTCCTCCGCCGACACCTCCATTACCCTTCTCGCCTCCAATTTCTCTCGCACAGGCTATGGTTTCGCCGGCTGGAGCACCGACTCTACTGTTACTAATAACAGTAAGATTTACGGCCCTCAAGAAGACCTCACTTTTACCGCCGGTCAATACTCCACCACCGGTCTCAAGCTCTACGCCGTCTGGATTCAATCTGCTGGCTCAATGCAATCTGATTACTGGAATGTTTGTAAAACCCTCACCGCCGCCCCCACCAATGGCACCGCTAATATCAATTCAGTTTCCGCCCTCACTGATCAGCGCGATAACAACACATACGCCATCGCAAAACTAGCTGACGGTAAATGTTGGATGATTGAGAATCTCAGACTAGAAAGTACTGCCGAACATAACAGTGAGGGTACCCTCGCCCAAGGTTACGGCACTTCCGCTACCTATGGCAACTTCGGAGGACTTGCTAATGCAGAAAGTTCCAACTTCATAGACTCCACTACCGCAAATAGCCTCTACTACAGTGGCACCCAGTCAGGCACTGCTAGTATAGATATAGGTACCACGAATCGTCCAGGTTACCGTATGCCACGATACAATAATATCAATACTTCTACTCGTGCAACTAACCCAACTAACAATGATGGAAATATGTACTCCTACGGTAACTATTATACTTGGCATGCAGCCATTGCCGATCTTACTTATAACGGTACTAATAACCAATCTTCTACGGGAACTTCACTATGTCCAGCGGGATGGCATCTACCTACCGGCGGAATGGCTTATGCTTCTGGTAGTTCAAGCGGCGTAAATGTCACTGGAGATACTTCTACTTTCCGTGAATTCTATAATCTAGGATACAAAATCATGGATGAAGCAAAAACTGCCTATGAAGATACGCCAAATAGTGGAAACGCAGGCTATACAACAGATACTACCAATACTACTGGTAAGACTGCTACTACTGCTTTTAGGTCCTTCCCCAACAATTTCCTCTACTCCGGGTACTTCGGTACGTCGTCGGCGGCCATCAGAGGTAGCTACGGCTCCTATTGGTCGTCTACTGCGGACGATAACATCGGTAGCTACGGCCTGTACCTGAGTAGTTCCAACGTGTACCCAGGTACCGGTTACAACACTAAGAACGGCGGCCGCAGTATTAGGTGCACGATATCAGCCCCCGCTCATTCCGTCACCATCTCCCCAGACTCCCACATCTCCAGCGTCACCTTCTCCGCCAGCGGCGAAACGACTCAAACCGCCACCTCCGCCAGCCCCACAGTAAGCCTAAAAGAAGGCAAATCCTACACCATCACCGCCACAACCGATACAGGCTATGAATTCGCCTCCTGGTCCACTACCGCCAATGGTACCCTCGGTTCCACCACGACCAACCCCACTACCTACACCATCACCGATACCGCCACCCTCACCGTCGCATCGCAAGAGGTTTGTAGTGGCACCATTGCGGCTAATTCTATCTGTTACGCGCCAAACGGAAACAACGTAGAAGGTACCATGGGCATCCAAGCCTTCTCCTCCACCGATACCTCCGTCACTCTCCTTGCCTCTAATTTCTCTCGCACCGGCTACGGCTTCGCCGGCTGGAGCCCAGATTCCACTATCACCAGCAACAGTAAAATCTACGGCCCTCAGGAAGACCTCGCTATGACCGCCAACCAATACTCCACCACCGGCCTCAAGCTCTACGCCGTCTGGGTTCAATCGGCTGGCTCTCTCCAATCTGACGCCTGGAATACTTGCAAAACCCTCACCACCGCACCTACTGATGGCACTGCTAATTTAAGCTCTGTCTCCGCATTAACTGACCAGCGTGACAATGAAACTTACGCCATTGCAAAACTTGCCGACGGTAAGTGTTGGATGATAGAAAACCTCCGCTTAGACAATTCCGCAACTCTTACTACTATTAATACCAATAATCCACTAAACGATGGCACTAATGTTACCCTCAAACATAGCTATTCAGATACCGAAACACATAACACTCTTTCCGCTTCACAAGATCCCACTACGACCGCATGGTGTACTACCAATGCTGCTTCCTGCGATGATCAATCAATGCTATTTACAGGCAATACTACTAACCGCGCTACCAACCCAACCACAAGCTCAGGCAATACGTATTCCTACGGCAACTACTACAACTGGTACTCCGCTACGGCTGGCAATGGCACATATAGCTTTAGTACCAACAATAATAGTGTAGCAGGTGACCTATGCCCTACTGGTTGGCACCTACCAATAGGCGGCAGAAAAGCCAATGTAGATGTAAGTGACTTCTGGAAACTATCACGTGCTACCATAGGAGCAGATCCAGCAAACTTCGCTAATGATTACTTTTATTACACCGGTACTCCAGAAGGTACGGATGCTTCTAATAAAATGAGAGCTTATCCTAACAATTTTGTCTATTCCGGCTACGTCAACGGTGGCTCAGTGAGCAATCGAGGCTCGAACGGCTACTTCTGGTCGTCTACGGCGTACTCGTCCGTCAACGCCTACAACCTGAACCTGTACTCGTCCAGCGTCGACCCAGGCACGATCACCTACAACAAGTACCGCGGGAGGACAGTGCGCTGCGTCGCCCCGGCTCCCACCCACTCCGTCACCATCTCTCCCGACTCTCACATCTCCAGCGTTACCTTCTCCGCCACCGGCGAAACCACTCAGACTGCCACCTCCGCCAACCCCACAGTCAGCCTAAAAGAAGGCAAATCCTACACCATCACCGCCACAACCGATACAAGCTATGAATTCGCCTCCTGGTCCACTACCGCCAATGGTACCCTCGGTTCCACCACGACCAACCCCACTACCTACACTATTACCGATACCGCTACCCTCACCATCACTAGTCAAGCTATTCCTACATATACCATCACAGTTAATATGGACAGCAATATCACCGGTATCACCTTTGCTAACACCGATTATGGTTCCCAATCCGTCACCACCACCGGCTCCACCGTCACCCTCCGCCGCGGCGTACCATACACCATCACCGCCACCACTGCCACCGGCTACGAATTCGCCTCCTGGTCCACTACCGCCAATGGTACCCTCGGTTCCACCACGACCAACCCCACTACCTACACTATTACCGATACCGCTACCCTCACCGTCGCATCACAAGAACTCTGTAGTGGCACCGTTGCAGCTAATTCCATTTGCTATATTCCAAACGGCAACAACGTAGAAGGTACCATGGGCGTTCAAACCTTCTCATCCACCGACACCTCTGTCACTCTTCTCGCCTCCAACTTCTCTCGCACCGGCTACGGCTTCGCCGGCTGGAGCACCGATTCCACCATCACTAATAACAGTAAAATCTACGGCCCTCAAGAAGACCTCACTTTTACTGCTGGCCAGTATAATACCGCTGGCATTAAACTCTACGCTGTCTGGGTCCAATCTGCCGGCTATCTTCAAACCGACACAGCCACCACTTGTCGTAATCTTATTGCTGCCCCCATCGATGGCAGCGCAAATCTCAGCTCTGTTTCTGCTCTCACCGACCAACGTGATAATGAAACCTATGCCATTGCTAAACTCGCCGATGGTAATTGTTGGATGATTGAAAATCTAAGGCTAGAAAGTACCAACTCAGATAATAGCACCGGCGCCCTTGCCCAAGGCTATAGGACGTCTACAACTTATGGTAATTTCTCTGGTTTAGCCGATGCGGAAAGCACAAGTATTTCCGGAACATACTCTGCCAATAGTCTATACAGTAGCGATGGTAGTAATGGCACTATCGGCATTGCAAGTTACAACGCTGCCTATCGTATGCCACGCTATAATAATTGGAATCATCAAGCTAGCTCAGCCAACCGACCACAATATCCAACCACCAACTACGTCAAGAATAGCAACACTAATGCTGGTATGTATAGCTACGGTAACTACTACACCTGGCATGCAGCCATAGCGGACACTACCCATTATGATAGCGGAGATCATGGTACTACTTCCCTCTGCCCTAGAGGGTGGAGGCTACCCATCGGAGACCAATCTACGGCAAATAAGAGTTTCGGTAATCTAAGCGTTTCACTTGGCGGTCCAGAGGGGGGCGCCACTGCGAATTCTTCTTCTACTCCTACGGGTACCGTAATGTCTACTAGGTTTAGAAGTTTTCCGAACAACTATCTCTATTCTGGCATCGACAATCCGACAGATTTCATAGGTACTGCCGGTGGCTATTGGTCATCTACCACGATAAGTGCTTATCGTTCGTATGCCATGGCTTTAGACAATTCGAGAGTATTCTTAGGGAAACTTGAAAAAGAAAAGTGGTATAGTCTCGGCGTCAGGTGTATCGCAGATATCTCAAACTAGGCCTCACTCTCACCCATTTACAACCCCACCGATTTGCGTTATTATATAAACACACACAGGAGGAATTATGTTGCACGAAACCAACCAAATCAACGCCGCAGGCTCCGTGACTGCTAGCGCTAGCCACCAGGGTAGCCATCAATCCAATCGCAAATCGCTAAAAACACTTTACGCCACCGTTTTCCCTGTCATTTTATTACTTGTAGCCGTTGCTGTGCTCATTGTGCTTACCGTACTTAACCGCCCCACTATTGACGACGAATTCTTTGTGTCAGACGACACTAAGACCACCATCTCTCTTACTCCGAGTAGCAACGGATCAACTAATACAACCCTCATCGAGACTCATCTTGTCTATACCTATGATGGCGATAACGTCTCTGGTCTCAAAACCTATTTTGAATATCCCGATGAAGAAACCGCCAGAAATACTCTTGAATCCATCAAAGAACAACCCGAATTTAAAGGTGCTGTTGTGGAAGGAAAATACATCGTCGTTACCGCCGATGAAGGTCAATACAAGGGTCTTACGACTTCTGATATTAGGCAACAAGCTAATGCTCTTCAAAAGTTTCAGGAAAGCCAAAGCTCCTCCAAGGATAATGGAGCCGAAGCCGTCAATCAAGAGGAGCAACCTAGAGAAGATGATGCTACCAATGGCTCTGACGATGGGTCGGACGGACAATGAAAATTGCGTATTTTAGTCTGTACTTTACCACTTTTCCGTGCTACACTATTTATAAGACGGAAAGGTGGCCGAGTGGTTTAAGGCGCACGCTTGGAAAGCGTGTAAAGGGGCAACTCTTTCGCAGGTTCAAATCCTGTCCTTTCCGCCATAGCTAAGACTAAAACATATGGAGTGAGCGGTGAGCGAAAACATCATAATAGAACTAAAGGGACTGACTAAACGCTATGGTTATGGCGACACAGAATCCTTTGCTTTGAAAGATTTTAACTTAACAATCAAACGTGGCGAATTCATCATGATCATGGGTCCATCCGGCTGTGGTAAGACCACCCTTCTTGATATTATTGGACTACTAGATCGTGCCACTTATGGTGACTACTATTTAAATGGCGAAAATGTTGCCAGCATCTCAGCTCGCCGTCAGGCAAAGCTAAGGGCGAAGAAAATTGGTTTCGTTTTTCAGAACTTCAACCTCATCGAAGACCTGCCCATCATTGAAAATGTCGCGCTACCACTAGTTTACACGGGCTACACCAAAACATCGAGGCTAAAGCACGCCTCCTCTGTACTCAAGCGTTTCAACCTCGAAGAGAAGGAATACTATCTTCCCTATCAACTATCCGGCGGTCAACAACAAAGAGTTTCTATTGCTCGCGCCATTGTAGGTAGTCCTGAAATAATTCTCGCCGACGAGCCCACCGGTAATCTTGACTCCAGAGCATCCTTTGCTGTGATGGAGGAACTAAAAAGTATCCATGATGAAGGCAATACTATCATTATGGTTACTCATAATCCCGCCCTTACTGTCTATGCTACTCGCGTCATTCATATGCTAGATGGCCAAATCGATACCGATGTCAAGACGGTAGCTGACGCTAATCTACCTCAGCCAGTTTCGGTTAAGATAAAGAAGCGTAACAAGCCTGAAATTGATCTCCCAGATGATGACAGTAAACGTAAATCCAAAAAACGCAAAAAATCTCGGAGGAAACACTAATGCCATTACTATTAAAGACCCACTATAAACTTGCTCGTACGGCCATCAAAGAGCACCGTACACGTTCGTTCTTAACCTGTCTCGGTATTGCAATTGGCGTAGCCAGCATTATTCTAATACTATCCCTCATGGGTAGTGTTTCCAATCTCATCAAAAATGAAATTAGTGACCTCGGTAATGATCTAATGGTGGTGCGTCCCAGCTCTACTAAGGACACTGTGACGGACATCGTTGAAGAACTCACCACCTCGCACTCCTTCCAAAAATCCAATCTCACCGTATCTGACGTAGAAACAATCAAGAAAAACGAAAACGTCGCCGCCGTAGCCCCTATTGCCGTATCCGTTAATACGATTGCTTCTGAGAAGAACACTCTTTCTTCGGTCCCAGTCCTCGGTACGAATCTTGATTTTATCAAGATAGAACAATTACCACTTCGCTATGGAGCTTTCCTCAGTGAAAAAAACGAAGAGAAATCTGTTGTTCTTGGTCACACTCTCTCACTGGCCCTCTTCAATACCATTAATAGCACGATAGGTAAAACAGTAACCATAATGGGCGAGAAATTCATGGTTGTTGGTGTGCTCGACGAAATCAACAAATCCATCAACTTTGACAATATCGACTTCGATAATACTCTCATTATGGATATTGCCAGCCTCGGCCAAATCTCCGGTTCTACCCAGATCCAACAAATCAACATCAAGGCTGCCAACACAGATAGCATGGCTACTTTATCCGATAATCTCACTAAGGCCCTCACCGAACAAAAGCACGGCGACGATAATTTCAAAGTGTCCTACGGTGACGAGATTACCCACCCAGCCAGTTCTCTCTTCGGAATCATTTCTGCTATGCTTACCACCGTAGCGGCCATTTCCCTAGTGGTGGGCGGCATTGGTGTCATGAATATTATGCTTGTCTCAGTCGCCGAGCGTAATCGTGAAATCGGCATCCGCAAAGCTGTCGGCGCATCCAGTCGTAATATTCTTATGCAATTCCTGTTTGAATCCTTAATTCTTTCATTCTCCGGTGGTATCATGGGGCTTATTCTGGGTTACGTTTTAGCTTTCCTACTCTCCACTATTACACCATTCGCTCCATTTATCAGTTGGGAAATCGTTGCTATCACTCTGCTTACCACTATCATTATCGGTGTCCTCTTCGGTATCTATCCTGCCGTCAAAGCCGCCTCGCGTAACCCTATTGAATCACTTAAACATTATCGCTAGCCATGAAAGCACTTCTCCGCAAAATCCCATTCTACAATCAAGCGGTACTTCCCTATCATTACGCCCAAGGTGTTACTGCAGCTATCAAAAACCAATTCCCTGCTCGCAAGCTTCACGTCATAGGGGTTACTGGTACCAATGGCAAAACCACCACTTGCTTTATGATTTGGCAGATGTTAAATCACTCTGGCTACAAAGCCGGCCTTCTCACCACGGTAGCTTATGGTGTTGATAAGCTTAAGCCCGAGTTGGGTCATATGACTACCGTCGATGCCTTTACCCTCAATCAGCGCATCCGTGACATCGCAAAACAAGGTGCCAAGTATCTGGTTCTCGAAGTTACTTCTCACGCCCTAGCCGAGTTTCGTACTTTCGGCATACCTATCGAAATAGCAGTTTTCACCAACCTCACTCACGATCATCTAGATTATCATAAAACCATCACCAATTATCGCAACACCAAGGGTAAACTCTTTAAAAAAGCCAAATTCAGTATCTTGAATGCCGATGACCAAGCTACAAGTTATTACAAAACCATTGCAAAGAGTTATATCACGTATGGCATAAAACATGGCGAAAATCGTGCTAAAGACATAAAATTGACTGTTTCTGGCGTAAAATATTCATGTAGTGATATAAATATCGAAACCAAAATTCCGGGGGAGTTTAATGTCTACAATTCCCTCGCTGCCGCACTGGTAGGCAAACAGCTTGGCCTTACCAATCAGCAGATAGAGGAAGGCATTAAGTCTCTAGAGGGCGTCGAGGGCCGCATGAATACTATCGACGAAGGTCAACCCTTCACGGTTATTATTGATTATGCCCACGCCCCAGATGCTTTAGAGAAGGTCTTCAATTCCGTCCGTGACCATAAGGGCAAAGTCATCTCAGTTCACGGTGGCGCCGGTCAGCGCGATCCCTCCACTAGATCCATTCGCGGCGCTATTCTCGCCCAGCACTCCGATATTGTTATTATCACCGAAGATGATTCCCGCGACGAAGATCCTGAGAAAATTGCCGCCGCCTTCATTAAGGGTGCCGAGAAACATGGTAAAGTGCTGGGTAAAAACCTCTTTAAAGAACTCGACCGCAAGCAAGCCATCAAGCTTGCCCTCGAAAAAGCCAAACCCGGCGACCTCGTTCTCATCCTCGGCAAAGGTCACGAGAAAACCATCCTACGCGCTGACGGTCCTCACGAGTTTAATGACTCCAAAGTGGCGAAGGAATTACTTAATTCTATTTATCAGCATAAGAAGGTTTAGAAGTCCAAGCTGATAAATAGACTTTAGTAGCCCCTTTATAGTTCGTAATTAGCAATTCCCTCACCCACAAACTTCTGATCAATTCCAAGTCCATACGCAATCGCCGCCGCGCAGGCCATATAGGAAACCGCCGGCTCTCCTGTTACGTATGTTGCCACAGAAGTAATCTCCGAAGCAACCGACAAAGTCGCTTCCGTTCCTTTTGGATACAGTTTTGAATTTAGGATTTTTACATCCGAACTACTTTGCCCGAAACTCACTGTCCTATTTTTGCCCTTAAATTCTGCGAAAGTGCTGTAGTTTAAATCGTCGCTGTTTAGTATCACAATTTCCGGCTTCATATCAAACAAGGTCTTCTCACATTCAATGTATTCCCCCGGTTCCATATCATGTAGCCCAGCTGTCACAAAATTCGTCATTGCTGCAACTTCCACTGGCAAGCCATAAAAGATATTATCACGGAGCCCTTCCGCCGGCACCGTAACCACCACGTAATTGGCCCCCGCCTTCCACGCATCTGATAGAAACTTATGTAACATTCCCATCTTGAATGGTTGCTCAGATGCCAACACTGCCACCTGCTCACCTACGGCTTTCAATATTTCATGTGTGTAATGTGCCACAATTGTTTTTCCGGTTGTACCAGTAATCGCAATCAGCTTCATATCTTTAGTCGGATTACCGTAATATGATTTTAGCAGTTTTGCTTTCAATTTCTGACGACTCTGTTTTAATCCACCATTTTTGTTTGACTTGGATGTGTTCTGCTCTACCATAATACCTCCATTATATCATATTTATCACTGTAATAGTTTGCACACCAAACTAGTAATTAACCCCTTCTCGCGTGGTTCGCTTTCTGCAATAAGTAATGCAATCGCCGTCAGCGCCCTATCGCTAATTTTTGTCTCGCCATTGGTGGTCAAATGGCAATCATTCACGGTTAAAAACAGAATAAACAATAGTGCTCCGATCCTCTTGTTCCCATCATAAAACGGATGATCCTTAATAATAAAATACAGCAGATTTGCTGCCTTTTCTTGTACGCTCGGGTAAAGTTCCTTTCCATCATAGCTCTGAAAAATCGCTTTCAAACTTCCTTCAAAACTCTTGTTTCTCTCCTTACCAAACAGTTCCGAGCCGCCCACATTTTCACGCAAAGATTCTACCGCTCGTACGCACATTTCAACTGTTAATTCCCTCCCCTTTTTGCGTTTCGACATAAACGATAAATCAATGTGCCCATCGTCATATTCTTCCAGCGTTTTAAAACTCCCAGCATACTTCGTAATGACTTCTAGAATCCCATTTGCTTCACCGGCGTCTAGTTCGTTTCGTGTCGTTAGCCTCCTTACGAGCGTCATCATTTTTTCGACATCATGTAATCTTTCAAGTTCTTCTTTCTCGCGTATCGCCAAAAGCCTCTGCTGGTTTATTGCGATACCCTGAGTCAAGTATTGCCGCAGTACGGAAGTAGCCCATACCCGAAACTTTGTCGCTTTTTTCGAGTTTACCCGATATCCCACCGATATAATCATGTCTAAGTTGTACATCTTGACGCGCCGTCTAACAACTCTCCCACCTTCATTTTGAACTTGTAATATTTCTTTACAAGTTCGATTTTCAACTTGTGCATTTGTTGCACAGGTTGGATTTCTTTCAAGTTCACCATCTTTATAAATATTGTTTACATGGCGTACAATTACGGTTCTATCTAGTCCGAAAATTCCCGCAATCTGCTCATAGGTTGCCCAAATCGTCTCGGCGTCCACATCAACATTAAAGACGACCTCGCCCTTCTCTCCCTGATAAATCTCAATCTGCTTCTTGGTATCATCGGCCATTTCTGTCACCTCCTCCCTTAATTATCCTCATTATACCAGATAAACCAATAATCCCGAAATAACAAAAAAAGACAATCTGCCGCTAAATGGCGGAAGAGAGAGGATTCGAACCTCCGAACGGGTTAACCCCGTCACACGATTTCGAGTCGTGCGCCTTCAACCACTCGGCCACTCTTCCACTACCAATTCTAACACAATTCACCCCCTTTTTCAACCTTTATTACTTCGCCTTCCACCCTAAAAAATGATATAATCTATCCATGAATTTAAAATTTGCTACGGTCAAAACGCGTATCGTCCACCCACCCAAGGACGACATTATGGATATTCTCGATAACCTGATGGTTAAAGAAGGCGACATCATTTTTATCACCTCTAAGATTCTTGGTATTGCCGAGGGCCGCACGGCTAAGATTGGTACTGTTGCCAAAGAGACTCTAATTGAACAGGAATCTGACCGCTATCTTCCCTATGTAAATAGGTTTGGCGATTTTCACGCCAACTTAACGGTTACTCAAAATATCCTTATTCCCGCTGCCGGCATCGACGAATCTAACGCTAATGGCTACTATGTCATGTGGCCCAAGCATCCAGATGAGACCTGTCGCAAAATACGTGACTATCTCGTAGCCAAACATCATCTTACCCATCTCGGTGTAGTTGCCACCGACTCTCATACTACCCCACTACGTTGGGGCGTAACGGGTATTACGATTGGATTAGCTGGTATTGAACCGCTCAAGGACATTCGCGGTGAACCGGATTTGTTTGGTCGCCTCATGCATCTGACTAAGGTCAATCTGATTGATCCACTCAGTTCAGTAGCGGTTCTCTTGATGGGTGAAAGCAATGAATGTACTCCCATAGTTATCCTACATGATTATTACGATATTCCGTTTTCGGACAACGCTTCCATGGATGATTTCAAAATCTCACCCACGGAAGATATCTATCAACCTCTTATCAACGTTTTACCTCAAAGACCCAAAACCAAGTAAAGAAGGTAAAAATTACAACAATTCTGCAAAAATATGGTATAATATTATTGTCACCTCTTAGGTGATGCTCATTTAATTTCTAGGTGGATGTCGAGAATCAATTCAACACATCCACATATGCGCCCGTAGCTCAGCTGGATAGAGCGTTTGCTTGCGGAGCAAAAGGTCGTAGGTTCAAATCCTGTCGGGCGTACCATGTATTAAAAACAAGGCCAGAGGCCTTATTTTTATTGCTTAATTACTTGCAATCACGAAATATAGTGTATAATAAAAGTATTATGCAGTGGGATTTAATTACAAATATCATACTTATATCATCAATTATAACTTTGGTAGTCTTCGTGGCGCTCGGTATTTACCAATGGGTGACGCGTAAATCTATCAAGAAAGTTGACCCGGAGCTCCTCTGGTTCCCTCTTCCGCTAATCCTGGCCGCTCTAACCTACGTCATTTTTGAAATCTTTCCAGTTAATTTCCGCCCAAATGGTTCCGGCGAATCGTCATTCCCTTCCACTCATACGATGATAGTGGCTACGATTTTCTTTGTCGTTATGATTATTCTCCCTCAATATATTAAGAATAAAACTATCCGTATCATTCTCGACATTATCATGATGGCCTTAATCGCTCTCGTAGCTGTTGGTCGCGTTAATGCTAATATGCATTGGATCATCGATGTCGTTGGCGGTGTTGCTTTTGCCTTCGCCTTCTCCGAAATATACTATTTTGCCTACAAAAAATTCAAAAAATCCAGGAAAAAACACCATGCCGAGCATCTTTACGCAAATAATTAAGGGTGATATACCTTGTTATAAAATATACGAAGATGATAAAACCTTCGCTTTTCTCGATATTCATCCAGAGTCAAAAGGTCACGTCTTGGTAATTCCTAAAATCGAGGTTGATAAAATCTACGACCTTCCAGATGAAGATTTCCGAGCTCTGATGAGTACAGCAAAGAAACTCTCCAAGCATCTAGAGAGTAAGCTTGGCGCTCGCATCCTTTGGAAGGTTGTTGGCACCGATGTTCCTCATGCTCATGTCCATCTCATGCCCCTAGACCCTGACTGGCAATATGGCCGCACCCTCGAGCTTTCCCCCGCGGAATTTGAACAAATTGCAACTGAATTAAAATGTAGTTAAAAGCCCCCACATCCGTGAGGGCAACATATTCATCTAAAAGCGCGTATACCTGGTGTCGTAAAATCATAATAACCTAAATCATATTGTGATGTTGGTCGAAGCTGCGGTCTCGTGAAGCTATTGGGCTGCACGCAATACATTATTTTATAGCCAGCTGCTTCTAGTCTCCTGCATTCGGCCTGAACGCTTTCTCTACTGGGCTCATTAACCCAATATTCACCTATCATATGCCTCCCCCTTTCTGTCTGTAGATAAATATGCCAAAATATTATACATCTTTTACAGGATAAGTCAAGATACACAACATTTTTAGCATTAAGATATGATATAATAGTTTTAATAAAGAGCAAGAGGAATAATTAAACATGAAATTTGCATCAAGCTATGAACCGAATCAATATGAAGCCGATATCTATGGCGCATGGGAAGCTGCCGGTATCTTTAACCCTACTATTCCTACCATCCCCGTTGACGACAATAGCGACGGCATTGACGATCGTGAAGAAAAGGTGGAAGGCGTAGAATTGGAACTTCGAGGAGCATTCGCGACAACGGGAGCGAACGACGCAGCGAGCCCTGTAACGACAGGCGCGAGCAAGGAGGCGACGAGAAATTCTAATTCTACGCCTCAGATGTATTCCATCGTCATGCCGCCACCCAACGCCAACGGCAACCTCCATATCGGTCATGGCCTCACCATTGCCCTTGAAGATTCTCTTACACGTTACCATCGCCTAAGGGGCGACTCGACCTGGTACATTCCGGGCGCCGATCATGCAGGATTTGAAACTTGGGTAGTCTACGAGCGTAACCTCGAGGCAAGTGGCCATACTCGCTTCGAGTTCGATCGCAATGAACTCTACGCTCGCGTTTGGGACTTCGTTGCCGAGCAGCGCGGCAATATGGAGCTCCAACTCCGTGCTCTCGGTGCATCTTGTGCATGGGAAGATCTCACCTTTACTCTCGACGAGAACGTCATCGATCGCGTCTATACCACCTTCGAGAAAATGTGGAACGACGGCATGATTTACCGTGGCGAGAAGCTCGTCAATTTCTGCCCCAAGCATCAAACCGCCTTCGCCGATATCGAGGTCGAATACAAAGACGACTCCGGCACCCTCTGGGATATCGCTTATGATGATATAGTCGTGTCAACTACTCGGCCTGAAACTCTCTTTGGCGACGTGGCGGTCGCTGTGAATCCAGATGATAAACGCTATAAAGACCGTATTGGCAAAACTGTGCATTTGCCTCTGACTGACCGCGAAATTCCCATCATCGCCGACGAACACGCCGACCCCGAATACGGTACCGGTGCTGTCAAGATCACCCCAGCTCATGACTTCGACGATTTCGAAGTAGGCGAGCGTCACAATCTCGAACGTATCCAAGTCATCGCCGAAAACGGCACTATGATTAACGTCCCAGAGAAATACTATGGCCTCACCACAGCTGAATGCCGCAAACAGGTTCTCAAAGATTTAAAAGAAGCTGGTCTACTGAAAGGCGAGAAAAAAATCAATCACTCCGTCGGTCACTGCTATAAATGCGGCACCATCCTCGAGCCAACCCTGAAGGAACAATGGTTTGTCGATGTCGAAAAACTCGCCAAAGTCGCTATCGAACACCTCGAGGCAGGCGAAATCAATTTCCATCCCGAGAGCAAGAAAAAAGTCCTCATCAATTACCTCAAAAACCTCAAAGATTGGAACATTTCTCGCCAAATCCCGTGGGGTATCGCCATCCCAATGTTTCGTCAGGTGGGTGTCGAAGAAACGTCAGAAAATGTTCATTCGAGACCTTCCGCGACTAACGAGGAGCGGAGGAGCGAAGTCTCGCCCGTAACGACGGGCCGAGACGAGCGTGTCGAGAATGAATCATTTCTGACGTCTAATCGCCTAGCTACTGATGAGCCCGACTGGATCTTCGATCGTCGTACCAACCTCAAGGAAATCGAAAAAGCTGGCGTGAAATATGTCAGAGACGAAGATACCTTCGATACTTGGTTCTCCTCAAGTCACTGGCCCATCATCTGTACTGACTGGACCGAAGATAACTACAACCCATATTATCCGCTAAACGTCATGGAAACCGGCGCCGACATCCTCTTCGCTTGGGTCGCCCGCATGATCATGATGGGGCTCTATGTTACCGGCGAAGTTCCTTTTAAGGACGTTTATCTCCACGGTCTTGTCCTCGACGCCCATGGCCAGAAAATGAGCAAGAGCAAAGGCAACGTCATCAATCCAATGAATCTCGTGACCAAATACGGTTCTGACGCTTTTCGCCTCGGTATCTTAAGAGGCCGCTCCGCTGGCATGAATCAAGCCTTCAGTGAAAACTCCGTCATCTCCGGCCGCAACCTCTGTAACAAACTCTGGAACATCTCCCGCCTAGTCCAGTCTATAGTCGATGAAGAAGGCGAATTTGGAAATGGTGTCCCCGAGACCGTCCGCGACAACGGGAGCGGGATGAGCGAGGAGCCCCGTAACGACGGGCGCGACGAAGCGAGTCGAGGGGATACCATTTCGAATTCGCCTTATACCACGCTCAATATGGGCGAAGACTGGATCTGCCGCGAGCTCAACAATTGCCTAGAGCAAGTCGAAAGATGCATGAAAGAGTATCGCTTCTCCGAAGCCATCGAAGTATTGTATCAAACCATTTGGGACAAATACGCCGACTGGTTCCTCGAATCTCAAAAGATTTACAAGAACACTACTCTTTTGCAGCACACTCTCGAGACTATCCTTATTATACTTCACCCCTTTGCTCCCTTTGTCACTGAGACAATCTGGCAGAATCTATCATGGACTGAAGGCTTTATTGCCACATCTAAATGGCCCGCACGGCTTGAATATGACCCCATTTCCGCGGAGAACTTCGAAAACATAAGAACTATCGTCTCCGAAGTCAGAAGCACCTTACAGGCCCTTCCAGGCACCAATAACAGCAAAAAATACACCCTACTATACGACAATGATAGCATTGTGGAGGAGAACCTCCTGCTCATCAAGGAACTCACCAAGGTCCCAGCCATCAGCAATCTCAACGGTTCCCCACGTGGCTTACGGCTGGCCCTCGCAAACCACGAGCTCTACCTCGACGTCCCCGAGCGAGTCGTCGCAGACTACAAGGATTCCCTTACTGAGAAAATCCTAGCCGTCGGCCGCGAACTCGACGCCCTCAACCTCAGAATGAGTAACCCCAACTACGTCGAGCGCGCCCCCGCCCACCTCGTCCTCGAGACCAAGCAACAGATCGAAGAGAAAGAACAACTCATCTCCCGCCTCAAGACCCAACAGAGCCTTATCTAGTAATGTGATTCCATCTAACACAACAGCTAATGGTGTAACTCACCCTGCAAGTATGCTACAATAAAACCATGAATTTAGAATCCGTCGAAGTAGCCCGTAAAGCCTATGCCAAGAGAATAATCTGGCAGTGGTCGGTATTTATCATCGTTATTCTAGTATTTGCGGTTATTATCTACATAAGCGGTCAAACTAACTCTTCCCCAATACCATATGTCATGGGCTTTGTCGTTGCTTTCGCTTTTATAGTTGTCACGACATTCACTAATCAAGCTATCCAACACAATTATCGTCGTGCTTACAAGGCTTACTTTGTCGAGCAAAACCTGAAGAAAACCTTCACTGATCTTAGTTATAATCATGAAGCGGGCATGGATAGTGCCGTATTAAATCTCACCGGCATGGTCAATACCGGTAATCGTTATAGTTCTAATGATTTTACCTCTGGAAAATACAAAAACGTCGACTTCTCTCAAGCCGATGTTCATATCGAAATTGAATCTACAGATTCTGACGGCAATCGAAGCTACACTACCATCTTTAAAGGACGATTCTTGATTTTTGAGTTTCCCAAACCTTTCAATTTTAAACTTGAGCTTGCAAGGTAAACGTTTTCGCGCTTATCGGAAACCCGGCAAAAACATTAAAACCGGCCAAAAAGCCGAGAAAATCACCACTGAATCCGCCGAGTTCAACAAGATGTTTCGCATTTATGGACAAGATGGCTTCGAAGCCTATTACATTTTAGATCCTGCTTTTATGGTTAAGCTTATGGACATTGCCACGAAACACAAAAAAAGAGTTCTTTTTTGCGTTCTATGAGAAAAAACTCATCGTCGGTCTAGACGACGGCAAAGATGCCTTCGAACCCCCATTGCCCTTTAGGCCAATCAATGAACAAAAAGAATCTGCAAAGATTGCAAATGACATCAATACCATCACCGATTTTGTAGATCAGCTTTCATTGGCCGACAAACTCTTTACTAAATAGATTAGACTCATCTCTTTTTCTTATTAAATCTATCCAGATTAAACATCGGCGTTCCCTTTTCTTCATCTATTATTTCACGCGCTTTACGCACTAGTCGGGCAATTCCCTTCTCAGTCGAAGCTGAACCGACATGAATAGTTTTTACTACTTGATTCCCTTCTTTGTGACAAACCTGTACGCCAGTTGCCCCAGATGTCGTCCTGAACTTCCGAATATAAGCCATGTCCTCATTGTACCACATGACACTTCACCTTCTCACCCCATTTTTGCCTCAAGTGAAAAACCATCAAGACAAGCAAAACAAAAGCAGTTTTGCACAGAAAAAAGCGATTATTCACAAGTATTATCCACAATAAGCGCAAGCGAAACGCAGTACCACTCTCCGTTATCCTAGCAAACGTCATGCTTAGCAACCGCACTTGACAACAAAACACGCTTGCGCTAAAATCAAAACAACAACTGATGGTCAAACCGCCAGTTGGGAGAATTAGCAACCGAGATTTGAACATATAGGTAGGACGGAACGCAATACTCGCAAAATCCTCCGGACCCAATGGGATATTCCCAAAGGGAATCACGCTAATCTCGTTATAAAAGCCGTCTAGAAAATCAGCCGGTAAATTTTGCATAAGCATATAATAAAATACCATAAGCAGTCAATAAATTTCACATGCCAGACAAAACAGATAGCCATCAGATTGGCAACGATACCAGAATATGTCCAAAACTAAAGCATTTTCTAATAAAAAAAGTGTTATAATAATAGCAATGAAAGTACCAATTACACAATCGGACGCCTGGCTTAAGCTTCAGGAAGATCTCGGTGAAACCAGTTTTCTAGAATCAAATACGGATTTCCATTATTTGGCAATTCTCAAACACACTCCAGCGGGGAACTATCTCTATTGTCCATATGGCCCTTGCTTTGATAGTCAAAATGGTTTCAACAACGCACTTACTTCGTTAAAAAATCTTGGCAAGAAACACCAAGCCATCTTTATTCGGATAGAGCCGCAAGACAAGACCATCATTAAGGCCCAAAACTTCAAAAAAACTACCGACCTTAACCCTAAGGAGACCTGGCTCCTATCATTAGAGGGTACCGACAGTGAACTAAGGTCTAGATTACCATCACGCCTGCTTCGCTACTACAAATCAGCCTCGGGTAAAGGAATCACGCTTAGCTCATCGCATAACGCCGACGACATTAAGCATCTAATCGTTCTTCAGTCTGCACTTGCCAAAGAAAAGGGAATCAATACTTTTTCGGAACACTACCTCAGAACAGAACTAAAGCAGCCGTTCTCAACCCTATATTTAGTCAAATACACCAATCCCGAAACGAGCCAAAACGAAATAATTGCCGCCGGTCTTGTTTTTGACGACGACACGACGAGATATAATCTTCAAGGTGCTCAATCCGAACAGGGAAGGAAACTCCATGCCACCGGCATCCTGACTATTCAGCTCATTTTAGATGCTAAAGCCAAAAATCTCAAAACCTTTGATTTCTGGGGAATAGCTCCGGAGGGCGCCCCGGCCAATCATCCTTGGGCTGGGTTTACGAATTTCAAGAAGACCTTCCAGGGCTACGAACAAGATTACGCCGGCACGTATGACATAATCCTAAAGCCAGCCAAGTATAGGTTATATCAGTCTACACGGAGAATCAATCGTATCATAAGGAGAGTAAAATGAACTTCGTTACCCTAACACCAGAACAATTTCGTACATTCGCCTACCAAAGCCCCTACAGGACCTTCACCCAAACCCCTGAAATTGCTGAGTATCGCGAAAAAAACGGCTGGACGCCATATTACTTAGGGGTCGAAAACAATGGTCGATTCGAAGCAGCCACTATGCTTGTTGCAAAACCAACCTTCCTGGGCAAATCAACCTTTTTTGCTCCAGGCGGACCACTTTTGGATTTAGAAAACGAAACACTTACCAGGTTCTTTTTTAAGCATCTCAAATCCTACATCAAATCTCATAACGGCTACAAACTCATTATCGACCCCAATTACCAACTCGTAGAACGTAACCGTGATGGCGAGACAACAGAGAACGGCTTCAGCCATCATCGAGCTCTTCGCAATCTCCAGGCAATCGGTTTTACGAAAACCCCCACTGACTCCACCCCTCGCTATCAATTCATTCTTAAGTTGAACAATCGTACTGTCGACCAGATCCTCACCGAAATGAAGCGAAATACTCGCAATCACATTCGTAAAGCCGAAAAAGCGGGAGTATCTATCCGCGAACTAAAAAGGGAAGAACTCAAGATTTTTAAACAAATTACCGAATCAACCTCTCAACGTCGTCATTTTAACGATAAGCCATTGAAATATTATGAACAAATGTACGATCTTTTGCACCCCCGTGGTGAAGTCAAATTTCTCCTCGCAAGCGCAAACGACACCCCACTATCCGCGGCGATGTTTATTCTTTATAACGATGAGGTGGTCTATCTCTTTTCAGGAAGCGACGAAAAGTATATGAAGGAGTATAATGCTCAATACTTAATCCAGTGGCATATGATTAAATATGCCATCGAACACGGTTTTGCTACCTATAATTTTTACGGCATTAACGGACTACCAGATAAAACCAGCCATGACTATGGTATTTATGATTTCAAAAAAGGCTTTACCTCTACAGACACTGGTCAAGTCATTGAGCTAATCGGCGATTACGAACTTGCTATCAATCAACCATTCTATCAGTTACATAAGTTTTTATCCAAATTCAAGCAATCATAATAGGAATAGACGCATTGCTCATTCCATCATACTATAACCACTCCACCTGGTGTATAATATGACTATGGATTTACAAGGTCTTTCATCTAAACAAGTTCATGCCAAAATCGCAGAGGGCAAAGTCAATCATACTTCGAAAAAAACCACCAATTCAATTACTAAGATTATCCTCAAGAATTCTCTTACTATCTTTAATCTAGTTAATCTCATCCTGGCCATCATGATTATTCTTGTAGGCTCCTACAAAAACCTCCTTTTTATCCTAATTGCCATAGCAAACACTCTTATCAGCATCATCAACGAAATCCGCGCCAAGCGCACCGTCGACAAAATGCGCCTCACCTCTGAGCAAAAACCCACTGTGGTTCGCGATGGTAAAACGATTCAAATCAATCAGACAGACATCGTCGAAGGTGACTTGCTTATCTTTTCACTGGGCGATCAAATCCTTGTCGATTGCTGCCTCGAAGAAGGAACCATAGAAGTCAACGAGGCCTTTATTACTGGTGAACAAGACAACATCACCAAACAAAAGGGCGATAAGCTTATCTCCGGCTCCTTCGTTGTTGCCGGCACCTGCAAGGCGACTGCTACAGCGGTTGGTGCCAAATCGGAGCTAAGTAAAATCGAGCAAACCGCTCACAAGGTTAAAACCGCCGACTCTAAGTTATTTAAACTCATGAACAACATAGTGAAATATATCAGTTTTGCCCTCATTCCCATTGGTGCCCTACTCCTTTGGTCACGCTTCCGTGTCGCGGATACCACCACGGAGGTTGCCGTCACTAGTACAGTAGCCGCACTCATCAACATGATTCCAGAAGGTCTTGTCCTGCTCACCTCATCCGTGCTTGCTCTTGCCACTATCCGTCTGAGTCGCAGAAAAGTCCTTGTCCAAGACCTCTACTCCGTCGAAACTCTGGCCCGAGTTGACACTATAGCTCTCGACAAAACCGGCACCCTCACCACCGGCAAAATGACTGTCCACGACTATACGGCTACCGCAAAATCCTTCGAAACAGCCCTAGCATCGATTTTAAGCCATCAAACCACCGAAAATGCTACCATAAACGCTTTGAAGAAAAAGTTCGTAAAAAGGGCCAATACGCGCGAAATAGAAGGTATTATTAATGTGATTAATTTTTCATCAGAACGCAAATGTTCCGGCATCCGCACAAAAGATGCCACCTATCTCCTTGGCGCCATTGACTTCATTACCGACGACCAATCCCTCATCGACAAAGTCAAATCCGCCTCCGCCGGCTACCGCACCCTAGCGGTGATAAAGCATGAAATCATAGTTGAGGAGGCCAAAAATGGCTTATCGAAGGGGGTTCGGAGCGCGGCAGCGCGAGAGGTAGCGCCAGCCGCCCGTGGCAGACGACCCGAGGAGGCGAGAGAAGAACGAACTGGTTCGTTCTTCCCAGACGACGATGGGTCGGCGAGTTCAGTCGAGGGGCCCGCTGGACGCGCCCCGAGAGAAGCCATTTTGGCATCCTCAGATATACTTTTAGGTTTTATCCGGCTCGAAGACGAAATCCGCCCCGATGCGAAGCAAATTATCAACTATTTCTACGATAACGACATCGCTGTCAAAATCATTTCCGGCGACGACCTCGAAGCTGTCACTGCAATCGCAAATCGCGTCGACATCAAAGAGCCAAAAGGCACCAATCTCTCAGACTACAAAAACCCGAACTACGATAAGTTAGTCAAAGAATACAACATTTTCACACGCGTTACTCCCACCCAGAAAAAGGAACTCATTAAGGCTCTAAGAAAACAGGGAAGTACTGTTGCCATGACCGGAGATGGTGTCAACGATATCCTGGCCATGAAAGAGGCGGATGTTAGTTTAGCCATCGGTGATGGCGCTGACGCCGCTCGCCGTTCCGCCAAGCTTGTCCTTCTAAACTCCGGCTACGAGGCTGTACCTTCCATTATCGATGAAGGTCGCCAGTCCATCAATAATCTCGAACGCTCCACCTCGCTTTTCCTAGCCAAAACCGTCTATGCCTCCATTTTGGCGGTAGTCTTCGTCGTTCTCCCCCTTAGTTATCCCTTTAGTCCCATCGAAATGTCACTCCTAAATTTCGCCTGCATCGGCCTCCCCGGGCTCATCCTGGCCTTGGAGCCCAACACTGCTCGCATCAAAAATCAATTCACCAAAAACATCATTCGCTATTCCGTCCCCGCGGGCCTCACCGTTTCTGTTGCCATGATTGCCCTCGCCGTCGTGGCGAGCCTCAATCATTTCGCTCGCCCCGAACTCCTTACCGCCAGTCTCTTCATTACCTTCGCAATCGACCTTGCCATGCTCTATCAAATCAGCAAACCGCTCAACCTTCTCCGCACCATCCTCCTTACGGTAATCATCTCTATCGTAATCGGCGCCTTCTGTATTCCCTACACCAGGAACCTCCTCGACCTCGGATTTCTCTCACTTAATTCTCTCATTGTTACTATCTCTCTCGCGTCCCTCGGCCTACTGCTATTCACTCTTCTTCGTCTTCTTACCACTAAATACCTCCACTCCCGCACTCAAAGCCATTAAAAAGCCACCCCGAAGGGTGGCAATTATTAATGCAAAAACTACAGGATTCACTTACTCCGCATCTTCTGGAAAGCTGCTTCCAGTTCCGCGTTGTCACAGATTGCTTCAATCTTAGAATCGGCATGTTCAACAATCATCAGTAACTTTGCGAGCGTCGTGATGTCCTTAAGTCGCAGTTCCTGACAGTCATCCTTAACCAGAAGAACCTCTTTAGTGGATTCCCAGCCGGAGTCATCAAGATCGATTTCACAACCATCAATGGGCGAAATCTCACCCGAAGCGTATACGCAAAGCGTTACTACGGAAAGCTCCTCGATCTGACTTCTCGTGTCGGACAATGCTGTCCTTTCTAAGGTCCATTCTGCAGTAATCTCGCTCATCCGAGCTTCAACTTCCGAGTTTCTCGAAAGAATCTCCTCGAACTCCTGATAGTGTGTCTGGAATTCAGTCATCAATTTGTCGATGTTATCGCTGAGCTTCCTCAAAGACATCTTCAAAGAACGGTGCTCAGCTGACAGCTCTTTATGCTCAGACTCTAAAGTCATCACACGCCTGCTCTGCTGATCTTCCAACTCAGCCAAATAAGCAAGCTCAACGGTCCTACGTTTCGACACTTTTTCAGGCGACTGCTCCTCAGCGACGGGTTTGGTCGACTCTGCACTTTCATTGGCGTCCTCAACCTCAACCGGCTCTTTCCGTGCCTTTTTCTCATTGGCCGTAATCTGGACAAAGCAATTCTTAAGCTGTTTCTTGTTGTGTCCATAGAGTTGCTTTACTCTTTCTTGGAATTCGTCTAAGGAGCACTGATACTTGTTGCAGAAATCATCGCTTGTCATACCGTTTTTGATACCAACGGCAACGTTTTTAGCCTTCATTAATGTGATATTCATCACCGAGCCCCCCCTTTGCTATTTCATACTTTTCGGCGTCATCGACTGCTAGTTGTACCATTTCTTTGAACTCACTCATAATTCCGAGCGCATTCTGAAACTTTTCTTCGAAAGCCTCAATATTAACCGGTTTGACCGGCTCCGAAATCCGCTCGTAAGGTAAAGGTTCAGAGTGTGGCTGAGTCAAAAGAGACTCCCTAGTTACTCCTGCCTTGTCGGCAATTTCTTGCAAAGCGTTATAGACGGTCCAAGGGGACAAATCGAACATCTTTGCAATTTCGAGATTGGATTTTCCCTCCTTGCGCAAAATCATGTAGTTCTGCATCATTTGTAAAGTGCGTTCATTTTTCATCCTATTCTACCCCCTTTCACGGATAAAAAAAATCAACTATCAAGTATTGTACCACAAAACACCAAAAATGTCAAGCATAATCCGTGAATATATCACTCATGATGATACTTTCCACCACTCGCAATCTGAGATGCTCGGTATATCTGTTCCACTGTAATTATTCGTGCCATGATATGAGGAAACACTAGTTTTGAAAAACTCCACACGAAATCCGCCCTTTCCCGCACGAATTCAGGGAACCCGTACGCCCCACCAATCAATATCACCACCTCCTGACCCGACATAAACACCTGTGATAATAAGGAAGAATATTCACCTGATGATATATTTCGCCCTCGCTCATCGCAACAAATCACATATTCTCGCCCACGTTCAAACGGCCACTCTTCCAATCTCCGTACTAACTTTTCCTCATCATAAAACTCCCAATGTAAATCATACGGCTTCCTCAGCCTCTTCTCATATTCACTAATCGCTTCCAGCGCCCACCCCGCATTTTTCTTCCCCCCACACACAATCCTTATCATATGATTATTATAACATTTTGTATTACTAGACTATAGGAATCTGAATACTATTTCTGAGACAATATCCCGAGAAATTGTAAAAAAGTCAATGGCCTTTAGACCTTTACTTTTTTCAATTTCGAGGCCGTCTCAGAAATGGTATTCAGATTCTAGATAGTCTAGAAATTCGCAAAATACTGAGACCAATGCGTCTTATATTGTGTACCAGCATCAAAATGATATCCCACCGACAACTTCGTAAAACTCGGATTCAGGATATTCGCTCGGTGTGCCTCCGAATTCATCCACGCCGCCACTGTCGTCTCTGGCGACACCGCCGATGATCCCACCACCAAATTCTCACCCTCAACATAAGTAGCATTCTTATCAGGCGCATCACATGCTGTATCCCATGATGATCCATCTGGTCTTGTATGAGAATAGCTGGCCACTAGTTCACGTGCCCGCAAATCCGCTGCATCCGCACAAGTATCACCCCAAGTTAGCTTCTCTAGTCCATTCCGCACTCTCTCCTGATTTACCAATGATAGCACCTCGTATTCCCAACGCAGTTTTGGAGACTCTACCACCGTCACCACAATCGAATCTCGACGCGTTCCATCATAAGTGCCAGCCGTAATCGTTGTAGTTCCCGTGCCGGCTACAAGAGGGAATCGGCACGTATCCGACGAATACCCCAGCCAAGTCCGCGCCCCTGTGTAGAAGCCCGAAATCACCTCCGGATTACTCGTCTGCCAATACATTTCGCCAAGGTCCGACAAATCTCCTCCTACACAAAGATCAAAATTTGCCGTCTCAAACATTGAAATCGCCTCCTCACCCCAGAGTTCTCCATCCGGCACCGGCGTCGAGTCCACTCCCGTCACGGTGTGTACCGAAGTTACGTAGGACTTCTGCGCATCCGTCAGGGAAGAACTAGTATTACTTTCTGCATCAATCAGCTCAGGAGTCTCAATCGCATCCTCGACATCATCACTCCACTCACCTACTACTTTGAAATCCATCCCGCCGTTCAGCAGAATCGCTCCCGCAATCAACACTCCAGCAATCAAAATCGCCGCCGCATTTAGCGAGAGCAGAATCGTCATCTTAGTTTGTTTAAGACCTGCGGCTACCATTCTCGACCACTACCGCCATTAAGTTTACAATCATCTCGATTTCGGTCAAATCCTGACGTGTCAAACTCGTTCTCGATATCGGTTTTCCGATAATCATCTGCCCAATCACGTCGCCCTTAGCATTGGTCAGCACGCCAATCCGCGAAATCTCCGCCTCTGACACGCCGCTTATTTTTGGCACTTCCTGCCAAACTCCTCGTTCCGGTTTCTTTAATTTCTCAATCTCTTCCAGTGAAGCCGCTGTCATCCGAAAATCATCGGAACCGTAGAAGCGTCCATTCACTAGGAACCCCACATCATTAAAATGCATGTGTTCGGCGAGAAACCCAGCCATCTCCTTAAGGTCAATCTGTCTCCGGTTCAATGCTGTAATCTTCTTCACAATATAAGCAATATTAATCTGTTTCGTCATAATCCACGACTTCGTCAGCGCAAAAATCTCCGAAATCGCTGGCGTCAGCAGTAGTACAATCGCAATCATGATAAAGTTCAGCAGTATCACCTGGAACGATGGGTTGGAAATCCTAAACAACGCCGAGAAAATCAAATGGAATATCAAGAGGTACACAATCATCGCGCTTCCCATCACGACGATATAAGACATTATTCTGAGCCAATTTGCGTTCAGTGTAATCATCTTAAACCTCAGAATCGCGTAATAAAACCCAATAATCACGAGGCCAATCGTCAGTGGCCCTACCCATATCAAATCATATCGTGAAGGTGGCAAGATAATATCAAATACCAACGACAACAGCCCCGCTATCGATAATCCAATCAAGAAGAATAGCAATCCTTTACGTGTCTTCCGACTCTTTTCATGTCTAATCTGATGAATCAAAAACCCACAAAAGGCTGGCGTAATCGTGCAGAAAAACAGCGCATAGGCCACATAGAATCCTCTATTAAAATCAATTGTAATCGAATTACCGGTACTCGTCAGATTAATTGACGAATACAACATCGACGGATCGTACATAAACAGCGTAAACAATACAATCCCCGCAATTCCAAACAAGCACGTCACCGCCTTGCCCAGTTTATACTTCCAAGAGATGTACCCCAACATCGCCACATCCATCAAAATCGCTCCACCATAAATCCCGGCCACCAGATGTGGCGCATTCATTTGTTGTACTTCACCATTCTTAAGTGACAAAAACACCGAAATCGACATCCCCCAAATAGCCGCGCCCATTGCTGCTCCCAAAAACCACAGACTTCGTGTCCGCTCACCCTTCGGGCTGCCCAGCACCAAGGCTAATGCCGCCATAATCGTCAGCACCGCAACGATTATTACCAAAATATTCAATAAATGCACGTTAAGTCACCTCCTTTTATAACACCATTATACCACAAGCGCTCAAAAAACAAATCTTCCTTCCATCAACCAAACCTCGACTAATCTCATCGTCTACCCTACTAGCATTCATGAATCGAATTATCCTCACGGCAATCAAATCTCATTCAGTCACAATCATCAAAAAAGCCCACAAATCACTGTGGGCCTTTCGTGGGGGTGTTTATATTTTAGTGAATACAATCATCACCGATAATGGTGATGCATTGTAGGTATCAAGAATGTATTCCGCCTGGAATTTCATTCCATCATTCCATAAGGCTTTTCGTAACGTCTCTACGATATCAATCGCTGCCGAAGCAGATTCTGGTAGCCCCATCTCCGGCCAGCCAAACACTTTTACGCTCCATTCATACGAAATGTGGTTCAGCTGCAGGTCGAAGAAGAAACTACCACCTTTTCGCAGACAATTATAGACCGGCTTCACAATAGCCTCCTTGAATACGCCACCCGGATAATACGACGCTACACCCTGAAGAATTATCAAGCTTGCATCGCGGCACTCTGGGTCCAGCAGTTCCTTCATGATATCGTTTTGCCGGTAAATCACGCCGACTTCGTCAAGCGACTTAGGCGTAAACAGCAAATCCGGCTGGATGCTCGCATCCTTGTCGCAAGCAACGATTCTCTGCATCTGCGGCTCAAATTTGAAGCCATGGTATCTCGCCCAAGCCATCCGGCCAGCGCCCAGATCAATCACTTTCGATCCCTCAACCCCGAAAACGGCCTTATCCGAAGTGGCCAAATCTGCCACCCTGAACTGCCGTTCACGGTTAAATGCCAAAGTTGGCAGATTGTAGACAAAGGGACTGATCTTGTCTGTTTCAGGAATGTCAGAAATCCATTCGCCGCTTAGATTCCTACCCGCATTATAAGACAACTCCAACGCCTCCGAAGGCGAAGTTGCTACACTTATCAACCAAGGGAAGAAAAAATCCGACTCCGCTCCACCATTGTCCAGAATAAACTGAGCCAACGCCTCGTTGTGTGAAATCATCGGGTTCATAAACGCCCAGATTCTATCCATCTTCTCCGACGCTGCTCCTGGATGCGATTCGTAGAATACCCGTTTAACATCAGTAGTCAACTCCGGCAGAGTTGGTACCAACTTGTACTGCTTATCGCGAATTGCGATGTATTTAGCAAAAAACTCGTCTGGTATCCCAGTTCCCAAATTAATTGGATTAAAAATCTCTCTATTCATCAACATATCAAACACCTCCATTTTTAAGTTGCGCCCCCACTATATCTATTATTATACTATAATCTTACCAATTTGTCTATTTTTCAATAGAGATTCTCGGGTAAATATTTAGCGCGTATGCATCCGCCGGTTGCATATCAGCTTTTATTTCATAATAACACGCCGCTGCCACCATCGCCCCATTATCTCCCGACAGCTTCGAAACAGGGAAATACACTGGCAATTCTCGCCCCAGACTCTTCTCGGCAGCCTCCCTAAGTACCGTATTTGCACTCACCCCCCCTGCAAATACCACCGATTCCACTTCCGGATACATTTTAAGTGCTTCCCTCAACCTCTCAATCAAAATCTCCACGGCGGTTTTCTGAAAAGAGGCTGCAAAATCATTAATCTGCTGCTCAGATAACAATTCCTTTAATTCGTGAGAGGGATACGATATTGGTACTCCGACTTCCTTCTGCACCGCACGTAGTACCGCCGTCTTTAACCCCGAGAACGAAAAATCAAACCCCTCGACTTTTGGATGCGGCAACCGATATTTCTGTTCGTCCCCGCTAAGAGCTGCTTTTGCAATGGACGGTCCCCCCGGATAGGGCAATCCCAGTATCTTCGCAACCTTATCAAAACACTCCCCCACCGCATCGTCCCTCGTCGTCCCAATTATCTCAAACTGATTATGTCCTCGCATGTATAGAATCTGCGTATGCCCACCCGATACCACCAGTGCCACAACAGGAAATATAGGTTGACGCGCCTCGAGAGGAGCAGATTTTGATTCGCTATTAAGCCAATTCGCATACACATGCGATTTCAAGTGATGCACGGCATACAACGGCTTATCATGCAGGACGGCGAGCGTCCTAGCGGTTAACGTCCCAATCAAAAGCGACCCAAGCAACCCTGGCGCATATGTCACCGCAATCGCATCAATATCATTCCAAGAGCACGAAGCATCCGACAATGCCTTATCGATTACCGGCAATATCACCTCGAGATGTGATCTTGCAGCCACTTCTGGAATCACCCCTCCGTATTCAGCAAAAATATCGATTTGACTCACTACTACATTCGATAGAATCTTAACTCCGTCTTCTACTACAGCCGCAGCAGTTTCATCGCAACTTGTTTCTATCCCTAGTATTTTCATTTTCCTATTATAGCATAACATGTTATAATAGTAGACATATGCATATGCGAACTAAAACCGCGAAAATAATTCTTGCTATAATAGCTTTTTTATGTGTTTCAGCATGTTTTGTCGCTCCAACCTTTGCGGATGATATCATCGAAACCACCTTTTTTGGAAACCTCAAAGACGACGGTGAAGGCTGTGGCATTTTTACAGTTTTAGATTTAGTCCTCCAAATCCTTGCGGGCGGCGTCGGTATCGCAGCTGTTATTGGCATTTCGATTTCGGGAGTTATGTATCTTACGGCCAAAGACAACGAGGCTCAAGTCACCAAGGCCAAGAGCCGTATCTTCAATATCGTTATTGGCGTTGTTGCCTTTGTGATTATCTACGCAGGGCTAGTTTTTCTTCTCCCTAACTTTAATCCAAACCTAGCGGGTTGTTCCAAGGTATCAAATAGCGAACTCGCTGAGTATCAAGCTCAGAAGGAAGCCGAGCGCAAAGAAGCCGCCAACAAAAACAATCCCTCTTCCAACTCCAATTCCGGCTCCGGCAACTCCGGCAACTCCGGGAATTCCGGCTCCGGCAACTCCAACTCCGGCTCTGGCTCCGGTTCTGGTAGCACCAAACGCACCAAAAAGGAACGCAATAAAGAAATCCGCCAAAAAATTGCCGGTATAGCTTATAAACTAGCGAAAAATGGAAATGGCAATTCTCCGACGAAGGCCTTTAGTGAAGCTTTCAAACGGACTGGCGTTGGTGCATATGAGAGCGGTAATGATGATTGGTGTCACCGAATAGGGAGATCCTGTGGGACGTTCGCTTCGACAGTATTGGTCGATGCGGGCGCACTAAGCATCAATAAAGTTAGCAGAAGCGACCTTGTTTTTGCCTACAAGTTCCAAGCATATTTCGCAAATTCCAAGAAATGGAAGAATGTCACACGTCAACGCAGGGAACCAGGCGACGTGGGCCTTGCAAAATATACCAACGACTGGCATATTTTTATATTTATTAACAAAAAATGGATTGCCGATGGTAATAATTGCAATTGCGATAACGGGGAGCAAACCTGTGGATGGTTCGGTAAGATGAGAAGAGCCAATACTCAATTTGTTACCGAAGTATACCGTTATGTCGGTGGATAATATGTAAACTACACTTTATTTGTTTAATAAATTTCAAAACTATGTTACAATATACTTATGAATAACAATGAATTTACAGAACAGTTTAAACAAAACATAAAAGCCCCTGCCGTGCCCCCCACTAGCACAACTCAGCAATCCAACAAGTTATATCTAACAGCAATCATTGCTCTCTCAGCGGTTTTAATATTTGAATCGATCGCACTAATTATCATTACCATAAACTACTTTAGTTCTGTAAACGAATATGATGATGTGGTCGAAGACTATTCAATAACAGTCGAAGGAAGTAATCCAGGTGAACTCTTTTTCTACGACAACGACGATAACCTCGTTTCCGTCAATACCAACTGCACAAATAATGAAACAGGCAATTATATCGTTCTCAGTAGCGACAAAAGTATCAAAGAATACGACTCCACCAATTCACTATCTAATTCCGACACCTACACAATTATAAATGACACCATTATTTCACTGTCTAACGACACCGACCGTGTCCTCTATTTTGACGACGACACTTTATATGATGGTCTCGTCATCTACGACTGCACCTACGACAGAAGCTCAACCACAGAAGAAGAATAACTTGAATCCATACCACTACCACTCACACTCGTCTGATTGATAAATTGCGCTTATCATGATATCATAATATTGTCTATGTCAAAGCACATCAAATTGCCCCATTTTCATACTCAACTAGCCTACGTTGTGCTATTTCTTGTTGTCACAGTTTTTCTTGCCCTCGTCGCCCCGCATCATGCTGACGCCGTATTAAGCCCAGAGCAATTAATTGATTACTCGTTAAACAGTATTCTCTTTTTTGATTCCTGCAGTACCAAGCCAGTTGATAACGGCATGTATAAAGGTACGGTCTTTACTGGGCTTGATAATACTTATCTCAATGCTTTCGCGCGCGCCGCCGCCGCTGAGCAGGGTAGCCTAGACGGCGTCAAATTCGAACTTTCCATTCTGGCCAATCTGTACGATAAAAACTGTGCTAGTGCCAATGGCGACTGTAGCTACACCGCATCGTCTCTTGCTCACTATCTTCTTTTGCCAGTTCCACCAGGATGGTTCGCCACCTCCACCAAGGACGCCTATAATGGCAGTGGCAATGCACCTCAAGAATACATCGACGCGGCCAAGGATATTTTGGTTAATGGCAATCGCACTCTTCCTCATGGCATCGACGAGCATGACGGCATTGGTGACTACTCTATCACCTCTTCGCCCACCGGTAGCACCGACGCCGGTAATGCTGCCAACTATGTCAGTGGGCAGACCACAATACATAATAAATCCGGCTCAGACTGGACTTTCTATTCTTGGTGTGACGGGGAAAAATCCAAAACCGGCATCGTCACGTCTGCATGTGATCCATTTGGCTACACTCAGTCAATTGACGAATCTAGTAGCGGCACCCTCCAGCAATCATACTCTACGGTAACATCAGCCGGCAACAACAAGCTCTACAATGGTCAAGACGTTCTTAGCGCCGCACAGTTGCAGCAAATCGAACAAAACAAGCCTACCTATCAAAGAATCGCCGCAAAATACAATTTCCCTTGGCAACTTCTCGCTGCTCTGCACTATAGGGAGCATAATCTTGCCGTCGACAACCCAGAAAATGGCGAGGGCATGTATCAACTTACCACCCTTACTAATCACGGCTCGAACGAAAAAGCCTTCAAGCCCGCCGGTCCAGTCAGCCAAGCTGAGTTTGAACGCCAAACTGATCTCGCCGCCCAAGTGATTCGGGGCAAAATCGGCCAAGAAACAGATCTTATGAATAATGATGACAACATCAAGCGCGTCATGTTTATGTATAACTGGGCCAATCCAGTTTATATCGAACGCGCCATTAAGATGGGCTTCACCGAAGAACAGGCTCGTAATGGCGAGGGGTCGCCATACGTTATGAACATCGCAGACGTAGAACGCGATCCGGGCAATGCTAAGGTAAGTCCACTTTGGAACGGGCTAATTGCAAATCTTGCCGGCAAGGTTGTCCCAGACAATCGTCCAGGGGCCTTCGTGGTTTTTCAGGCTCTTGGTGGTGGTAATGGTGACGATAATGACCCTTGCGAAGGTCCGTCCTCTGGCAATGGTGACATCGCAAATACCGCCCTCGAGCTTTCATGGGACGGCCAAACACGCGGCAACTGTACAGCCTCTGGCTGTGATCCGAAACCGGAGTACGTTAAAGCCATGAATGATGTCGGCACCACTACGGAATTTTATCAGGGAGGAAACTATATCGGAGCGAGCTGCGACCAATTTGTTACTACTGTAATGCGCTATTCGAAAGCTGATCCGGATTATCCATTTTACATTAGCGATGCGTTGCAACATATGATTAATTCCGACGCCTATCAAGAAATACTATACACTGGTGACGATCTTTATGCCAAGCTTCAGCCCGGTGATATTTTCATCTTCGATAACTCCGGCACTGGTGTTGCTCATGGTCACATTTTCATCTACGTCGAAATCAATGGCCAACAAGGTCAAGCATCCGCTTCCGCTAAGGGACGATCTGGTCAGCATTTCCCCAGTATTTATTACACAGATCAAAACGGAGCACGCAAATATAGAGTATTTAGGAAGATCAAATGAAAAACAACCATTTCCAACCAGTCATTAAACTAAAACCCATCTTAATTATTTGTGGTGTTTTATTTATCTTAATTCTTTCTATTAGCCTATTTTTTATAATCGACGACGCTTCCCGCAGCGTTACAATCCGCTTCATGGTCGCCCCTTCGTCGGCGAGTATCAGTTTGAATGACACGTTCTATCAAAGCGCTGAAACCTACAGAATTGTACCAGGCGAATATCAGTTACTTATCGAAAAGGAAGGCTTTGAGCCATATCAACAGACCATCTCACCTGGCGATGGTGAAACGCTAAATATCAATATAGCCCTCGAGATACTCCCTGGCAATGAGAACTACTATAAGCTGCATCCAGATGAAGCCTATGCGCTAGAAACCATCTGGACCAACCAAATCACGGCTGGCAGTGATATTGTCTTTGAAAACAATCCTATAGTTGAAATCTTACCGATTAACGTAGAGTATTATATCCAGAATAAACAGTATGTCCACTACCAAATCTCATTCAGAATTGACAATCCCGAAGAAGTCATTATTCTCATCAATGATTATACGGGCAATAATTATGATGCCGCCCTAGAGCGCATCCGTACCGAAGGCTATGACCCAGATAACTACACAATAGAATACCGTGATTTAACCGCAGATTACACCGGCACCGAAAACTACTAATCAAACTAGGCTTAATCTGTTCCATTTCTCATCTATATATGTTACAATATAATTATATTGGGATGTCGCCAAGTGGTAAGGCAACGGGTTTTGGTCCCGTCATTCGCAGGTTCGAGTCCTGCCATCCCAGCCAGAACCAGAAGAAGACTCCGAAAGAGTCTTATTTTGATTCCGATTAGAGATGAACAGGACGAGAGCCGTAGATTCGGACGACGAAGCGAACAAATACCGACCACCCAACTTGCGTCAGTTTTACAATTATGCTATATAATATATATGGCTACAAAAAAGCGCAAATCTACCAAAAAAACAGCCAAGCGCAAAAACACCAAGGAGGTAACCAAGGCAGAATACGAGCTTCCGGGCGGTTTTGGGCGTCAGATTGTTGCTGTTCTCATGATAGCGTTAGCTTTATTCTTTGTCATTACTTGGTTTGGCCAAGGCGGCAACATTTTAAACGAGGTTCACAAGTTTTTTATTAGTAGCATCGGCTTTGCTACATACTTTCTGCCAGCTTTGTTGGTATTTCTTGCTGTCAAAATTTTCCGTGCCGACAATAATCGCGTCGCCTTTCCGGTCTATCTATTCAGCGCGCTCATGATAGTCTGGATTTCCGGCATTGCCGCAATCATGGGGAATGGTGGGCAACTCGGTTCCTGGCTCAATTCTTTAATGACTAATTTTCTCAACCAAGGCGTGGTGATTTTTATTTACATCGTGCTCATTTTTATCACATTAGCCTTCATTCTTCAGATATCCCCCATTACGCTATTTAAGGGGACTACCAACATGGTCAAAACCGGCAAACTCCCTGCTCGAAGTCGCAGTAATGATGATGAAGACGGTAAACAATCCAAAAAACTCGGCCAACTCGAAATCAAAGTCAACTCGGGAGTTGGAAGTTCCGAACCAGCTCCAGCCAAGGCTACCAGCCGCCTGCTTCGCAAAAGTGATATCAAATCCCCAGCCAAGCCCGAACCAGCCAAGGAACCTACGGCTCTGGTTGCCGTTTCTGACCCGGATTGGAAAATGCCATCAACCGATCTATTAGAAAAGAAACAATCCCCAGCTGATGCCGGCAATATTCAGCAAAACGCTTACATCATCAAGTCCACCCTCGCTGAATTCGGCATTGATGTCGAGATGGAAGGCGCCAACGTCGGTCCACGCGTCACTCAATACACCATGAAACCGCCCGCAGGTGTCAATCTATCCAAAATTCTCGCTCGCGATAAGGAGCTCGCCTTGAATCTCGCCGTAGACAAGATTCGCATCGAAGCTCCCATCCCCGGCACTCGTTCCGTCGGTGTCGAGATTCCTAACGCTCGCTCCGCCGATGTGCGTATGCGTGGCGTACTTGAGTCTTCCGAATGGAAAAAATCTACCGACCCGCTCACCTTTGCAGTAGGGAAGGACATTTCTGGTAAAGCTGTTGTTGCTAACCTCGCCAAAATGCCACACCTTCTCATTGCTGGTACCACCGGTTCAGGTAAATCAGTTATGACCAATACTCTTATTAGTTCATTATTATATCGCAACTCTCCTTCCGATATGAAACTCATCATCGTCGATCCTAAGCAGGTTGAGATGGCCCAGTACCAAGACATCCCCCATCTTCTTACTCCGATTATCACTCAAACCGAAAAGGCTCTCAGCGCTATGAAATGGGCTGTTGGTGAAATGGAGCGACGCTACACCTTGATGGCCGAAGAAAAAGTCAAAAACATCTCCGATTATAACGCCAAAATGGCCAAAACCGCCGAGCAGAACCCCGAAAAAGAAGGCAAAATGCCCTATATTGTTATTGTTATTGATGAGATGGCTGACCTCATGATGATGGCGGGTAAAGACCTCGAAATGCTCATTGTTCGTATTGCTCAGAAAGGTCGTGCCGCCGGCATCCATCTAGTACTCGCTACCCAGCGTCCAGAAGTCAAAGTTATTACTGGTCTCATCAAAGCCAACATTCCAGGCCGTATCGCCTTTGCTGTCGGCTCCCAGATGGATTCCCGCATCATGCTCGACCAAGGCGGCGCCGAGAAACTCCTCGGTAAAGGTGACATGCTCCTCTTGACTACCGAGATGATGGGCAAGCCTCGTCGTATTCAGGGTGCTTGGGCCTCCGATGATGATATTAATAAAGTTACCGATTTCCTCCGCGCCCAGCGTGCTCCCGAATACAACGATGAAGTCATCGCACAACAAGTCGCAATCAAGGGAATGACCCCAGAAGGTGGTGGCGCTGGCGGTCTTGGCCGTCGCTTCGACCCGCAAGATCCTACCGTTCGTCAAGCCATCGAAATTACCTTGAATAAAGGCAAATTCTCTACTGCTATGCTTCAGACCTATCTTGGCAAAGGTCACGGTTTTGTCTCCGGTCTCGCCATCTGGCTCGAAGAAATTGGCGTCATTGGTCCCCAGAATGGCAACAAACCTCGCGACGTCCTCATTACGTCCATGGAGGAGTTTGACGAACTAGCTCAATGAAAGGATTAATAGTGCATGTGTGATGATACTCTACCAGTCGAAGTGCTCGAAGCTAATGGTTGCTATGAAGGCACCACTACAAACGCTGTACCCGATATCATTACTAATATTGTTTATTCTGTTATTGCTGTCGTGGGAATTGTTTCGGTCATTTATGTCGTTATTGGCAGTATCAAATACATATCCTCTTCAGGTGATCCAGAAAAGACCAAAACCGCTAAGAAGACCATTTTATACGCCCTCATTGGTATGATTATATCGGCTTTAGCCTTTGCTATTGTTAACTTCACCATTTCAAGAATCCCAGGAAACAACCCAGGTAATCCAGAACAGCTAATTAATGACCCTAATAATCCAAATCCAGAGCCAACTTCTACTATCATTCGTCTTCTCCCAAACACTCAGAGAAACGTCAATGATCCTCCATTTACTCTGCCACTATATACACGACCATCCACCGGCGACAACCCACGTATTACCTGGAATTCCAGTAATCCGGATGTGGCCACCGTCGACCGCAATGGTCTCATTACACCTCATCATGATGGCACCACTACCATTACCGCCAAGACCGCAGACGGAGCTACCGCCTCCACCGAAGTCACCATTACACCCCCGATTCTTGCAAGTTCAGTAACAATTCCTACCGGTAGCCTTAGGCTAAAGAAAGGTGACAGCCAAGCCATCACCGCTACCGTCGCGCCCTACAATGCCACCAACAAGGCCGTCACCTGGTCTTCTAGCAAAAAATCAGTTGCTACCATCAACAGTCAAGGCGTCATCAAAGCCAAGAAGAAGGGAACCACTACCATCACCGCAAAGACTAGCAACGGCGTTACCGCATCTATCAAAGTTACCGTCACCAAGAAGAAAAAGAAGAATAAATCAATCAAAGTAACCAAAAAACTTCTTAAACATCTCAAAAGATATCATCAAAACAATTACGGTGGTATGTCTGTTTCATGTGATAGCGATGTTGGCGATCACTCTTGTGGTACTGCCGCCTACTTAGCCGGACACTATGTCCTCACTGGTAAAGATATCGATTATCTTAAGTTTGCTGAAGAGGGTTGTGGGACTTATTATGGCGATGTTATGGATTTTAAATATTTCCTCTATAAGAAAGAAGGGCGCTCCAAATACGAGAAAAAATACGGCGTCAAACTTAGACATACTACCATGTCTTGGGACAACATAGTCAAACAACTTAAGAAAGGCAAAGTGATTATTAACTTTGTAGTCGAACCCAGCATCTTTGCAGGTTGCGAGCACTTCGTTACTTCTATAGCATATCGCGAAAAGAATGGAGGTGAAATTTATGTTTGGAATCCCAACTCATCACGCGCTTCAGGTTGGTATAACAAAAAGCAATACACCAAAAATGCTATGGAAGGTCTTAGCGTGTGCAATGGTAAAGGACACTATTTAACACCATATACATATGTTATGTCAAAGACTAAGAAATAATAGTTACTGGATATCCATCAAACAATCATCCAAAGCATCAGTCACACTATCATAACTATTCGCATAATCACCGAAGATATGCGTAAACTCACCCTCTGATGTTTGCAAGACGCAATCATGTTTTCCATCATGAAATACATGATACTCAATATTATCTATCATTGCATCCTCTTCTTCGTCAGCTGGCAAATAATTAAAACTAATATATTCAATATCTTGACCAGAATAATCCGCTACCGGATCAATTGTGGTAGCAGCAATATAACTCACTGGTAAATCGCTATTATTGTACTCATCTTCATCCTCTGCCTTCAGTTCTTCGCCGTATTTCTTATTAAGCTGCAGGAAACTCTCATCAATGTCAAGTGTCTTCATTAACTCAATCACCTCTTCTTCTGTCATCTCGTCGTCTAGATAAGCGAATAAATTCATTAAATCACTATATCGCTCCCCCTTTGTTGGCGTATCTTCAACTAATGGTAAATCATCATCTATGCCACCACCAGGATTAATTGTTACCAAGGCTGTGATGGTAATTATAATTGATATCATGGCTATTACTGCTGCTGCAATCAATAACCACGTTATTTTCTTCTTTTCTTGTTCAGGTGCTTTTCCTGGCAATCGCACACCACCCATAGGCGCGCTGCTACTGTTTTGATTCTGGTTATCCATACTATAAGTATATAGTGTAGTACTCTATATGTCAAAAGCTTTGTTTAAAAACGTCTTAACACTACTAGCGGGTGATCGCTCTCTCGTCAACCAGCCTTCATCTCTTGTCAAGCATTCAAATCTGTGCTATAATAACACTAATATCAGCTCAGCAAGCACGTCAACCCTGCCGACAAGAAGTCTGTAGAAGAACGGTACTTGCTTTAACCAAAGGAGTTTTATGAAAGACTATGAACTCACAGTCTTGATTCATCCTGATTTAGAGATGAATCCAGACCCCGCCCTTGACAAGGTCAGAAAGACCATCGCTCAGGCCGGCGGCACCATTACCAAGGAAGAAGACGACGGCAAGAAGCGTCTTTCCTACAAGATAGGCAAGCAGGAATTTGCCTTGTATTATTATTTTGATTTGTCGCTCCCTAGTGATGCGCCAAGCAAAATTTCATCAAACCTCAATATTGCAGATGAAGTTTTGCGCCATTTACTCGTTCGTGTCGACGAACGCAAAGCGAAATACGCTAAACAACGTGCGGAAGCCGAAGCTAAAAGTTCAGCAAAAGGCGAAGATAAGTCAAATAATGACAATAATACCAATTCAAAGGAGGATAACTAATTATGCGCGGTTTTTCTAAAGCTATCATTGCGGGCAATCTAACCAGGGATCCAGAGCTTCGTACTACACCAAGCGGTGCAAGTGTCTGCTCGTTCTCAGTTGCCGTTAACCGAGTTTATCGTGATACCAGCGGGGAGCAGAAGGAAGACGTTTCTTTCATTGACTGTTCTGCCTGGGGCAAACTTGGTGAGATGATTAGTCAATATGCCAAGCGTGGTAGCGGCGTACTTGTTTCTGGTCGTCTTGACCAGCGTAGCTGGGAAGACAAAAACACCGGACAAAAACGTTCGCGCGTTGAAATTGTAGTCGAGGACTTCAACTTTACTGGCAGTGGCAATCGTGACGGTGGTAGTAGCTATCAAGGTAGCTCTTCGTCTTCAGAGCCCAATGTATCAAGCAACGAATCAATTCCTGATGACATACCCGAAGGCGAAATTGACCTCAGCGAAGTCCCATTTTAATAAAATGTAACGAAGGAGTATCAAAATGAAGAAAATCAAAAGCGATCCTAATCTGTACTTCGATTACCGCGACGTGAAAACACTTCAGCGGTATATCGATCCTTATGGTCGGATTGAGCCTATTTCCAAAACTGGCCTTTCTGCCAAGCAACAGCGTCAATTAGCTGTCGCCATCAAGCGTGCTCGTCACTTAGCACTCTTGCCATTTGTATCAAATAACTAAGGAGCAATATATGTACGGACCAACAGATCTAAAGAAAAACACTCTCATCACTTTGGACGGCCAGCCGTACAAGGTGGTGGAGTACTCACAAAAAGTCATGGGCCGCGGCGGTTCCATCGTGAACGTCAAAGTCAAGAATCTTATCACAGGTGCCCTCCTCCCCAAGACTTTCAAAGGCCAAGAAAAAATAGAACCAGCCGAGGTTACTACGAAGAAAGTTCAATATCTATATAGAGACGACGAAAAGTTCTATTTTATGGACCCAGAATCTTTCGAACAGTATGAATTGGCTGCAGACATGGTTGGTGATTCCAAAGATTTTATGAAAGACGGTGACGAGATGGAAATCCAGTTTTATAATGGTACCCCCATCAATCTCCAGCTTCCTAAGAATCTCTGGCTTACTGTCACCTACACGGAAAATGCCGTCAAGGGTGATACCTCCACTTCAGTCATGAAGGATGCCACCCTCGAAACTGGCGTGATCATCAAAGTCCCAGCTTTCATCAAAGAAGGCGACATCGTCTCGGTCGACACCGACACCTACGCTTATCGTGAAAGAAAGAAATAGTTAAGTATAGCAAGGTATTTGGTTTCTCAGCATTATGAAATCGCCCGATAAAAAATACAACAGTCACGGATGAGTATCTGATACTGCAATATCAGGACGAATCCGCCTGATCTGTTGTATTTTTTATGCGGCGCGCATTTCATCGCTGAAAAACCAAATGCCTTGCTTAGCTTCAAATTAATTCTTGCATTTTTTTAAACACAAGCATATAATATATTATATGAACTTATTGCATGGCGTGGGCGACTTCTTTTCCTTAGACATAGGAACGAATTCAATGCGAATCGTTCAACTTTCTGGCAATAGCCAGCACGGTTGGACCTTACTCAAATTCGCATATGTGCCCATTGAACAAAAACTAGTCCAAGATTCATCCGATCTTGGTAAAAAACGTCTTGGTGAGGCAATTTTAGGTGCCGTTAATCAAGCTGGCATCAAGACCAAAAACGTAGCACTTGGTTTACCAGCATCTAAAACTTTCACTTCAATTGTTGAGACGGAGACCCTCCCAGACAAAGAACTCCGAAAAACCTTCAAATACGAAATGGACAAATACGTCCCGATGGCAATGAGCGATGCCAAAGCCGATTATATTGTACTGGGTGTCAGTCCAAATGACCCAGCCAAAAGCGAAGTACTAGTTTCATCCGTTGCAAAAGATTATGCAGAATCTACCATGGAAATGATCGAAAAAACCGGCCTAAACATTATAGCAATGGAACCAGAGCCATTAGCCATGGCCAGAGCACTTAGCACGCCGGGTGCCATTGATGCCACCATGACAGTCGATTTTGGTGAAAACTCTGCCGATATTGTTGTAGTCTTTAAAAACCAGCCACGCCTCGTTCGCTCGGTCCCAGGAGGTTTTTCCGTGCTCGTTAAAGCTGTCACCAATAGCTTGGGTATCAGGGAAGATCAGGCTCGACAGTTCATCCTAAAGTTTGGACTCGATCAAACCCAAGCCGACGGTCAAGTTTTCAAAATTCTTAGCGCCCATCTTGAAAGTTTTGCTTCAGAGCTCGGTAAGTCAATTCGCTTCTTCCAAACAAAATACATCAATGGTAAAGTCGGTGGTATCGTCTTGTCAGGCTATGCCGGCATGATTCCTCTCTTTTCAGAATTCATCGAAAGCAAGCTCAACATTCCAACTGCCCAGGGCAATCCCTGGCAGTTCGTCCGCACTACGGCTAGCCAACAGCAAGCACTCATGCCAGTAGCGAGCGAGTTTGCCGTTGCAATTGGCCTATCAGAAAGGAGTAATGACTAATGGCACGTGAGATTAATCTGGTACCAGATATTAAAAATGAGATGCTTAAGGCGCTCAAAGTACGCAATTATATTCTATTTTTATCTATCGTTGTGGCAGCCGTCAGTGTTGCTGTTACTGCAATAACGGGCCTCATCATGGGCGGACAGCAGATAGCTCGTTCAAATAAAGAACAGGCCATCACAGCTCTTTCCAATAAGCTAAACTCTTATACCGACCTAGGTGATTTTCTCACCATCAAAGATCAACTTGGTAATATCTCGACCCTGACCGGTAATAAAAAAGTCCTATCTCGCACCTTCAGTATACTGGCCGCCCTATTGCCAACTGGCACCGACACCATTAAAATATCCGAACTCAGTGTCAACCTCGAAAACGATAGCCCCACTTTTACTTTCGATGCTCAGGCCAATGCCGGTAAGGAACCATTTATAGACTATAACGTATTAGAGGCTTTCAAGAAAAGCATGGCATACATGAGATATGATTTCGGCAATTATGTTGATAGTAATAATAATACTATTCCGGCCTACTGTATCATAGAAAATGGTTCAGACGGTAGCCTCCTCAATGATCCCGACCGTGGTATTTATGCTTATTGGACCATCAATGCCGAAGGCTGTAATCCGGCGCAAACAAACCAATCAACCAGCTCGACCGATACTAGCTCAGCCAATAATACTTCCTATCCTGAAGAAGATTACGAGGGACAAAGAGTTGTTCGTATTTGGCGAACCCCACAGTTTAATGAATGGTATAAGTCGCAACCAGTCGATGGTCAACCTTACATGAGCCTCGATGGTACCATTTCAAATGTTCCGCATTTCGTTAGCTCTTGCATTACATACTCAGGTGACAATAGTCAGGGTGATCCTAAATGGACCGAGACCAACGACTCGTGTCTTCTAGTCCCAGGCAGTCAAAACGAACAAGGTGAATCAACGGGTATTCAAATCAATGATTCCTCAAATGGTCGCGGCGAAGACGAAGAACTCGTCCTGCGCTTCTCCGCAGTCATTTCACTCAACCCAGCAGTTTATAATTTCAATAACCACCACGTCATTCCTATCCCACCGACAGGACGTCGTAACGTGACTGACTCTTATCTCCAGGTGCAAGCTATGTTTAGTGAAAGAGCGGTTGACTGTGCAGAGGGTGATAAGGCTTGTCTCGAAGCACCTACACAAAACAACAACCAAGACACCACGAACAATAACTCGAATACAAACGGAGGTCAACAAAATGGCTAAAGAAGTTGCAATTGGCAAAAGAGCAAAAATCAGCGAAGCACAGCAGTATATGCTCCTATCAGTTCTCGTAGCAGCGATCTTTCTAGGTGTTGCCATTTCGCTCACTAGCCATTTTGTCAAACAAATAATGTTCAACATGGATGTTATCTCTGCACAGGACGAATCCATCGCCAACTACTCCAAAATCATCAAAGAGACTGGCGCGTGTCCTAAACCCAGTGGCGACACATATTCCGACGAAGAACTTAAAAAATGTGATCCCAACAACGTTGGCATATCACAAATACCAGGCACCCTTCCCTCGAACATACTCGAAGATCTCGCCGCAAATAGTGCATTAAACTCCGTACCCAGCGAGACTGGTAGCAATTGTCGCAACCCAGAGACCGG
>JAZTZQ010000029.1:0-10812 GCA_045637565.1 Candidatus Nanosyncoccus sp.
ATGCAAGCGTCGTGGGTTTATTTTTCCGGGTAGTGACGTGTATGGGGGGTTCGCGGGGACTTGGGATTTTGGACCACTTGGCGTGCAATTAAAGAAAAAGATAATGGATGCGTGGTGGAAGTTTTTCGTGGAGGAACGCGAGAATATATATGGTGTGGATGCTGCGATTATGATGAATCCACAGACTTGGGAGGCTTCGGGTCATACGAAGACTTTTGCGGACCCATTGGTGGAATGCAAGGAATGTAAGTCACGATTCCGAGCTGATAAGATTGCGGATGGCATTACTGAATCGGTGACGACGGAAGAATTTTTGGCGACGAAGACGAAGTGTCCAGTATGTGGTAAAGAGAATTGGGGTCCAATTCGGAAATTTAACATGATGTTTGTGACGCATGTGGGAGCGGTGTTGCCGGATGATAATAAAGAAGTGGCAGATAAAAACATCGCGTATTTGCGACCCGAAACAGCGCAGGGGATTTTTACGAATTACAAAAACGTAGTGGATGTTTTTTATCCAAGTTTACCGTTTGGGATAGCACAGCAGGGTAAAGCTTTTCGTAACGAAATTAGCCCGCGTGATTTTATTCTGAGAGATAGAGAATGTAGTCAGATGGAAATAGAATATTTCGTACATCCTGATTCTTGGGAAGAGCAGTTTGAGGAGATGAGGCAATTGCAACATGAATTTCTGGAGAAAATAGTTGGATTACCTGGTGAAATGCTTCATGAATACGAAGTACCAGCGGAGGATAGGGCGCACTATTCGAAGCGCACGATTGATTATATGTTCGACTATCCGAATGGAGAAGAAGAATTAATGGGGCTAGCTTATCGGACGGATTTTGATTTGGCGAATATTGCTAAGCATTCGGGTAAGTCGATGGAATATCGCGACAAGAACACTGGTGAAGTTTGTTTGCCACATGTGATTGAACCTTCGATTGGGGTTGAGCGTTTGTTCTTGGCGGTGCTCGTAGCGGCTTATGCGGAAGACGAGGTGGGTGGTAGTAGACGTGTAGTGTTGAAATTGCCTGAAGAGTTGGCGCCGTTTAGGTTTTGCGTTTCGCCGTTACTGAAGAATAAGCCTGAGCTAGTTAGCAAGGCGCAGGAGATTTATCGGGATTTACGAAGTAAGTATACCAATGTGACCTGGGATGATTCGGGAAATATCGGTAAACGGTACCGTAAACAGGACGAGATTGGTACGCCTAAGTGTGTGGTGGTGGATTTTGATACGCTAGTCGATGGCACCGTGACGGTGAGAGATCGTGATACGACAGAGCAAGTACGGATCAAGCCCGGCGAGTTGTAGGATTGACTAATTGTAGTGACTGTAAGACTGAGTGAATGTTTGAATTAGTTTAGGTGGCGAGTGGTTTTTGTTTTTATAATTTTTTTGGTTGTGGTTTTTGAGTAGTAATATGGTATAATAAACGTAAGCTAAATAAATGATAGGAGAAAAAATGGCTAAAAAAGCTAATTCTAAGATGAAAAATAATAATAATTTACTGATTGGTGTTTTTGCTGTGCTTATCGTGCTGATTGTTGCGGCAGTAATAACGATCATTATGTTGAATAGGAATACTAATCCAAATGATAATGAGTCGTTTTTCGTTTCAACTGATAATAAATATGTATTGACGTCAGACATATACGGCGAAAATGATAATGGAGCTCCGGTGGCATCTCATGATGTGTATTATCATGATGGCGATACGATTACTGGTTATCAGCTATATTATGAATTTGCTGACGAAGAAGCAGCAAAAGCGGCGCTTGATTACTATAAAGAACGAGAGGGGGATGACGTTGACCTAGTGGAACTAAATGGTAAATATGTGGTCTTGACTGCAAATAAGATACAATATGATGGGTTGACGATGGAGATGTTGAAGGAGTGGACCGAAGAAGAATTGATAATTGATGATGAAGACACTGAGGGTAATGAAGTGACGGAGACGGTCGAGGTGGACGCGGCTGAAGGCGATGAAAACGTTGAGCAGGGGATAGTTGAGCAAGAAACGGTCGCAGAATAAGTTAGAATGTTTAAAATACAGTATGCCTTGCATGCTGTATTTTTATGATGAGTCAAGATTCGATTGAATGACTTGATAGAACCGACTGCATTATTAGGCTTGTTTGTAGCGGTCGATGGCTTTTTTGATGACGTCTTTGGCTGTGTCAATTCCTTCGAAAGATTGGACTTTGGTGCTACCTGGTTTTTTGAGGTCTTTGTAGTGATTGAAATGGTATTCGATTTGTTTTAGGGTCTGGGCTGGTAGGTCTTCGAGCGTCTTGTAGGCATCGCCATTGTTGCGGTCATCGGCTGGTACGCAGATGATTTTGTCGTCGACTTCATCGCTATCGATGAATTTCATAACACCGAGAATCTTGGCTTTCATCCAGATGCCGGTGGTGAGAGGTTGGTCGGTAATCATGAGGACATCAAGCTCGTCGCCATCTTCGTCTAGAGTCTGCGGAATGAAACCATAATTGCAAGGTTTGGCGAAGGCCATTGGTTCAACGCGATCTAGCATAAAACAGGCATGCTCGCGATCCCATTCAATTTTGTGATTCGAGCCAGTTGGAATCTCGATGACGACGTTTAGTTCGCCGTTTTCGTAATCGCCGGGGGTTAATACTTTATTAAAATCTGCCATTTGTACTCCTTATTTATATAGAACTTATTATAGCACATCTTTATGATGTTATTCGTCTTGTGATTGTGCTATTTTTTTACGGTTATTATTGTTTATCTTATGATTAATTAGTCGGCCCAAAAATCTTCGGGTTTGGAAGCGACATCGAGGTGGAGGTCGGTGACTTCGCCGGTGCCGAAGTTTTTGGATTTGAATTGTTTAGTGGTGACTTCGTCGGCACCAATGACAATACCATTTTGAGCGATTTTGCTAGCGTAGGCGAGTTTGTCGCCGAGTTTTTTACTAGTGAAGATAATGGTGGTGCTGTGATTGTTATTGCGAAGCTTGGCGGCGACATTCATAGCTTCGTCGTATTCGTGCTCCGACATAGGAATAATGGCATAATCAAGGAGATGATCGGTGACTGGGTTGAGAAGCTTGGCTTCGTTTAGAATGTAGAATAGGCGAGTAAGACCGATGGAGCCACCGACGCCAGGGAAAGCTTGATTGGAAAAATGTTTGGTAAGATTGTCGTAGCGACCACCGCCGGCGATTGAGCCAATGTTACGGTATTCTGGTAAGACGAATTCGAAGACGGTACCTGTGTAGTAATCGAGACCACGGATAATAGCCATATCGGCTGAGATTTGATCGGTGAGACCTTGAGATTCGAGAAGATAAAGGATGAGGTCGAGCTCAGTGAGGCCTTGCTTGAAGGTGGGGTTATCGATGTTGAGATTAGCTAATTCTTTGACGACTTCAGAACGAGAACCGTGAAGGCTAACGAGATTTAGGATTTGTTTGACTACGGGTTCATCTAGGGGGAGCTCTTCGAGGGAGACTTTGGTTTGTTCAGGGGTGACTTTGTCGATGTGATCAATGATACCCATAATGTCGGTGGCTTGGTCGGTGAGACCCAATGACTCGAGGAAGCCAGTGAGAATTTTACGATTATTGATGCGCGCAAGGATGGGGGTGTCGAGGTCGAAAGAGTTAAGTGCATCTAGTAATGTGGAGATAACGTCAGCATCGTAAGCGAAAGATAATTCATCGCGACCGATAACATCGATATCGAGTTGGTAGAATTCGCGAAAGCGGCCTTTCTGGGCACGTTCGCCGCGGAAGTTGAGACCAAGCTGAGAAACTTTTAATGGAAAAGTGAGGTTGGATTCGTGCTCGACGACGTAGCGGGCTAATGGCACAGTGTGGTCGAACCTTAGGGCTTGGTCGGCGGACTCGATAGATTTGTCTCCGGTTTTGATGAGTTTGTAGATCTGCTTCTCAGTGTCGCCACCGGCTTTGGCGAGTAGAGTGCTGATGCGTTCGATGGATGGGGTTTCGATTTCTTGGTAGCCGTGATTATCGTATGCGTCGGCAACTTTGCGCTTGAGGCTACTAAAAACAGCCTGTTCTAATGGCAACAATTCTTGGGTGCCGGAGATTTTGGAAGTGTTGAATTTTTTCATATCTTAATTGTAACACAAAATGATTGGAATAAAAAAGCCCGTAAGAATTTACGGGCTTTGGTTTAGGAGATTTCTTGCCATTTGGCGATAAAGACGCCGTTTGGGATTGCATGGTAGCAAGTCTGAGTGATTAAATCGCATTGCCACTCTTCCCATGGTATACCATTTTGGTCATAAAGCCTGATGGTATCATCGATGCCGATACCGGTTTCGATGCACTGATATGTGGCTTCTGAACCGTCAAATGCATTGACGTAACAAATGGTGCCGACTGAAACATCTGACAAGGTGCGGAATGCTTGATTGACATGGTCAGCGATTACGACCCAGGAACCCCAGCCAGTCAGCATGACTGCTGAGTTTTCTTTGTCTGTGTAGTCCTGTGCTACTGGTGTGGGCCAATCAAAATCCCAAGCATCGATGTGATAAAGTGGGACAGTGATATTGGCGTCCGGAACATGGAAGAAACCAACGAATCTATCGTCGGCTTGTTTTAATGAATCCATTTCGTTCGCTTCTGATGTTGTTGCTTCGATGTAGTTTATAGCTTCGTCGGCTGCAATCGTATAGGTGTTAGCTTGAACTGAGTCCAGATCCTGGACCGAACTGATGTTTGAGACCGACTCCGTTTGAAGTGATTCTAGACTCTGAGTCGAGCCGGTACCTTCTACGCTGGCCATACCGATAAGAATTAAGTATAACACTAATAACATCACGTTATCTCCTCCTAAAGAACTTTACTATTGGTTATCAGTAATATGTCTTAATTATATCATATTTGCTTTGAAAATGCAAGTGCTTAATGCTTGGTGGAGGTTCGTGGGAGTTAGTTCGCGCTAAAACGCGAAATAAAATAAGCCACAAGCTTTAAAAACTATGTTTTAGAAACGTAAGACTGTGATTTTCTGCCCATGAACTATGTTATAATTGGGTCATGAAAAACATGATTGAAGTCAACCATTTCAAAATGGCCTTTGACGGCAAGACGGTAATTAAAGATTTATCGTTCAATGTCCAAAAAGGTGAAATTTTCGGCCTCCTCGGTGCCAACGGTTCCGGCAAGACCACGACCATCCGCTGTCTACTTGGTTTCTATACCCCTACAGGCGGCGAATTACTAATCGACGGAGCTAAATACAATCCAGAGAATTCGCGCGTCACAGTTGGTTATCTACCGGAAGAACGCGGACTCTATCGCAAAGAAAACGTCATCGATACGATGCTGTATTTCGGTGAGCTGAAAGGTCTCAAGAATCCGCTCGAATGGAGTCGTCGCTATCTTAAACGCGTCGGTCTTGAGGACAAGGAGACCACGAAACTCGAGAAACTCTCCGGCGGCCAGCAACAGAAAGTCCAGCTCGGTATCACCATCATGAATGACCCGAAGCTCCTGATTCTCGACGAGCCCACCAAAGGCTTCGATCCGATGAATCGGCGCCTCCTCATGGAAATCATCGAAGAACACCACAAAAAAGGCGCTTCTATTGTCATGATTACGCATTACATGGACGAAGTTGAGCGCTTTTGTGACCGTGCCTTGCTTCTAAAAGACGGTGTGGCACGCGCCTACGGTACCATTAAGGAGATTAAGCAAGAATTTGGCGGCAAGAGTCTCGACCAAATTTTCGTCGATGTTTATGGAGGTAAAGATGAATAAACACACCTTAAAAGTCGCGCGCTTCGAAATCATGCGACAGCTGAAAAAACCAGCCTTCTGGGCGGCTACTTTGCTCATTCCCTTGATGATTGGGCTAATCTATTTCGTCAGCTTCGTCTCGTCTTCCCATGTCGAAAACGAGCCCGCCTTCGACGAAAACACTAAAATCGCCATCATCGATGATGCCGGTATTTTGTCTAAAAAAGTTCCATATCTAGTTCATGCTGACAAAGACAAAGGTATCGAAATGGTCAAAAACGGCGAAGCCGACTATTATTTCTACATCCCGGCCGATTTCGCCGAGAGCAAGAAAGCTGAATTCTACCACGTTTCCGAAGGCCTCGAAATTTTCAATAATGATGCTAGTATCTTGAAGGCTATCCTAACTCAAGACGCCGCTAGTCGTGTCGACCCGCTCGATGTGATTGCTCTTACCAATGGTTACGAAATAGTCGATAACAAGTTAGCCAATGACGGCAGCGAAGCTAACGCTCTCGGCAAGGCTATCATCCCGTTCTTTATTGGTATAGTCTTCTTTATGTTTATCGCGCTATGCGGCAACCGTTTCCTTCTCACTGTCGTCGAGGAAAAAGAAAACCGCATCAGCGAAATGATTCTCACTTCCATTTCGTCCAAACACCTCATTGTCGGCAAAATCATTGCCTTACTAGTGCTTGGTTTTATTCAGATGGCAGTCCTGGTTATTCCGGTTCTCCTGCTTGTCTTTGTCAATCGTGGTAACGATTTTATCGGCGGTCTTCTCTCCATTATTGAAATCGATCCAGTTTCGATTGCGCTTAGTATTATTCTGTTCGCCGCTTCCACGGTTTTCTATGCCGGCGTTTGCACATTTGTTGGTTCACTCGTCTCCACTGCTCGCGATGCGTCGTCCTTTATCGGGCCCGCCATTATCGTGATGGTGCTACCGCTTTACTTCATGTCTGCGTTTATGGCGACCGAGCCGAGCCTTATCGTGCAATTCTTTACTTACTTCCCATTTACTGCACCTATCGCCTTAATGCTTCGCAACGGCTTCGGCACTATCACGATGCCAGAATTCTGTATCGGCATCGGTATTGTCATGGTTTTCTCCGTCGTCGCCATCCGACTCGCCGTCCGCGCCTTCCAGAAAAACGCCGTCAATTTCAATATCCCTAAGCCCAAGTTTTTGCGCGGGCGTAAATAAAACGCATTGAACAAAAAGCCCCCGGCCTTTCCGTTTAGTAAACGGAGCCGGGGAAAACTCATTAAAGTGTGGTGGTATACATGGCAATTCGGGTAATTTACTTACGCTCTGAGCTGTGTTAGGCAATAAAAAGTTGCCCTATGGGCGAAAACTCTCAAGATTTTGCAGTTATGGTGGGCGATACAGGAGTTAGCTGGCGCTGAAGCGCGGGCTATTCGTGGGGTGTCGGTTCGAAAAATCTAAAACAAGTTTTAGATTTTTGCTCACCTCCTACCACGAGCGAACCTACGGTCCGCTTCCTGTATTTGTCTCGTCATAAAGCAATAAAAGAAGCCCTCTCGGGCTTGTTTTATTGCTTTTTGGTGGGCGATACAGGAGTCGAACCTGTGACCTCGTCTACGTCAAAGACGCGCTCTAGCCAACTGAGCTAACCGCCCTATTGGTGAGTCGGGAGGGGCTCGAACCCTCGACACCGGGCTTAAAAGGCCCGTGCTCTAACCAGCTGAGCTACCGACCCAAAAGGTTGCTTATATATTATAACACATCTTTTAGATTTGTGGTGGCGTTTTTTACAGGAAAGCTATTCGGTGACAGTTAAAAGTGCTATAATGGAAGCGTAAGTTTTTTAATAAAGGAGAAAAATATGGAACAAAATGCTGATACTGGAGCACCAATAGCGTCAATGGCGGAAAACAGGCAAAACAGCGGAAATGGGTTGAAGATTGCTACTGCGATTGCATGTGTTGTGGCAGTGTGTGGTATTGGGTTTGGCGTTTATGGTATGATGCAGAGTTTTCAAAAAGATAATCAGATTTCTGGTTTGAAGGTTCAGGTCGAAGATTCTAATGGTAAAATTACTACTTTGGAAACTGAGAAAATCGAGACTAATGACGAAAAAGGCACTACGGTCACTATTGCAGATTCGGCCATCAAAAATGAAAATACAGAAGATTATATATATGTTGGCGAGTGGGGTATTAAGATAAGAATACCGGACAGTTTGGTTGGTAAGATTGGCTATATTTTTAGTGGTAATGACTATCTCGATATTACTGACTATGCACCTTCCTATACATATGGACAGCAAATAGACTGGAATAATAATAGTTTATTGCGTATTTCTAGAAACAAATCAGGCGAGGTGGATTTTGAAAAATGTCTCGCGAGCTGTTCAAAGCTAATAACTACGCTTGATGGTTATGATTATTCGTATATGCTGTCCGGTGGTAATATTGAGCTATTGCAGAACACTGCTTTAAAAGAAATGACGAAAGAGGATGCTTATAGCGAGTTCTGATAAACTTTTTGATTATCATTATGTTTAGGCATAAACAATCCATAAAGAAGACATTTGGAATAGGTTGAATAATATCGATTGGAGTCATTGTCGCTATTTATGTTATAATAAAGATATGTCTGAAAAGTTGTCTGCAAATGGAGAGATATGGAGTGACAGATCGCTAAAGGAGCTGTCGCTTAGTGATCGATATCCAATTATTGAGGGTGAGTCAGAAGAAGATTATGCGAAACGTTTGGAATTAATTGAAGGTTTGTGCTCAGAAGATGAAGGTGATACTGATGAACTGAACACTGTGGAAATTGTTGAGGACCTAGGTAAACCATCTGAGAAGTATATTTTTAGAAAGTTAGGTAAATTAGCAACTGGTTACTTATTTGATTTAAAAGAACGAGATTCTGGTACATATCAATCGGAGCAAACGCCCGATAATATGCATAAACGAGGTATTTTTTACCTGAAGCAACTTGAAGAATTAGAGCCAGATTTTGGCTTTATTAAAGAGAATAGGACTTACTACCTAAAAAATATTCCTGATGAAATAACTCCATACGGCAATGTCAATACTGCCATAGATTTTTTAGACGGGAAAAAGAAAAAAAATGGAATGGGTTATGTTTTTAAAGACGATGTTTCTAGAGCAATTGAAAAAGGGAAGAAAATAGAACAATCTCGCAAGGATTGGTCTTCGGAACAGAAAGAGACGGATTTTTGGAGTCGTGTCGCGGAAGCATATATGTATCAGTTTGTGTCCTCCTTTGGACTATTTGATTCACCGACCGGTTTACGAGCATATCCGATATTCCCGTCAAAAGTTGACGACCTTTTGCATGGAGTAGACTGCGCCTTTGATATACCAGTTGAAACTGAAGCTGGGGATGCGGTTTACATTCCCATTTCTTTAGATTTGACAACTGCTACTACTAAACAAGAGGATCCTAGTGGGAAGTTTAGCAAATTTCGGGATTGGTCAGGAGGGCAGACAACCCTGCGTTATGCACTCGAACAGACTGATCGTGAAGATGGGGAAGGTGGAGAGTTAAAAATATTTAAGCCTCAAAAGTTGCCAAATTTCGTTGTTGGTATTAGTCGAGAAAATGTCAAAGCATTGATTTCTCCAAGCCCAACGAATGGAAAGTCGCGCTATCCAAACGAGCATTTTAAGAAAAGTATTTATCGGCAAATATATCAACAGTGCGTTCTCAGAATGAAGTATTATAATAATTTTTTAAATAGTAACGATGAGAAACTGAAGATGGAAGCAAAAAATATGAAACTTCTTATGGAATATTTTGAAAAAATGTCTGAAGATGATGGGTCCAGCAAAGCCATTTCGAAGCCTGAGCAATTAGTGACGAGTTGGGTTCAACGCGAAATAGATAATAGTCCGTTCTGAAATAGCCAATTGTTTGCCACAGAAAAAAAGCGGAAGGTTCCTTCCGCTTTAAGGTTTGACTTTGTTACCTAATTGGCAAAAAGGTCTTGAATATTCCTTTTGATGCCATATAGGCGATCTCAAGCTCGTATGGAGTTATTGGGGCTTGTGAGTTCTTCAGCTTTGCCCTATAAAACGAACGTCTGGTGAACATCTCTTCTTTGCCAAAACCGATTAGGTGTACATAATACTTTACCGGTTCAGGCTTATTGTCTGAGTCTATAAATTGTTCGGGCCAGACTTTTTCGACTGGTAGATTGTAAAATTCGCTAAATATAGCTGTGACCAGTTCTTCAAAATACTCTTCGTATTTTTTTTGCTCGTTTTCCAGCTTCGTAACAAGCTCATTATAGCTCTTTTGCAGGGCATTTTTATTCATCTCATGAAAACCGTAGTTTTCCATGAGTACTTGGCGAGCTGTTTCTAACTCGCGTTTTTGTGCTAAACTTGCATTGTAAAAAAAATGCCTATTTTGCTTGAGGATTCTACACTTGTCCTCATCTTCAAGTAGCTTCTGATATCTATCAGCAATTGAAAGAACAGTGCAGAACAGCTGATTAAGGTTCATATCATCACCCCTTTCTTTGTGAGTATACTACTAAATTATAACATGAAGTCTTGATGCTGTCAATGTATCGTAATGGATTTGTCTATATATGGATAATAATACTCTAGTTCTTTCAGGATATTTAACGGGGATTTATTATTAAAAAATCGGCCATTTCGCCGATTTAGATATATCCTGGTGGGGGCGAATTGGGCAGGCATTAACAGTGTATAGAGAAGATATAAAAGCAAGAGCGTCTCATCATGCTATAATAGATATATGAAAAGAACGTTATTTGGAAAAATATATGATATTTTGGATAAGAAACAAAAAATTAGTTTTTTGTTGGTTCTGCTTCTTCTGGGAATATCGGCGATACTAAGCCAAATTACTCCACTGGCCATTGGTTATCTTACTGACCAAGTTCTAGCTCAGGATGAGATAGTTTTTACAACAGTTATACCGATTTTGCTGATTATCTTGGTTGCCACTGTCTCGAATGAAATTATAAAAGTAATTAGGCGATTGATGGTTGAAGGCGTTGCTACAAAGGTAGAACTTAGGGCAAGAACAAAAGCATCT
>JAZTZQ010000030.1:0-17659 GCA_045637565.1 Candidatus Nanosyncoccus sp.
GTCCTATATAAGTATCAGGTGATTGATTAGATGCAATATAAGCTGCGTAGGTAGTTTCTAGTTTAACTCCTAATGTAGTATCGGTGGTAGATGCGCCAGTATCAGCATGGTATTCTGCTACTTTGGTATAAGTGTCTGGTACACTATGCCATGAAGAGAAGATACCTTCTGTATCACTTTGGATAGTTAAGTTCTGTGGATTATAGGATTCTGCTACGTCAGTGACTTTAGTTAGTTTCATGGACCAGTTTGAAGTAGTGTCTCCTGAAGCATAGGCTTTAGTAGCTACTGTGCCACCAGTATTAGTACCTACTAGTTTAGTATGGTTTTCTGAATCATATGAGTTACCGGTATATCCTATTGCATAGATGGAGAAGCCATTATCGTCATTACATATAGCAGTGAGAGTGGTTTTACCAATACCGTTTTCGTATTCGGAACCACTAGCACCAGAATAAGTATTGGGTGCTAATGTGGCGGTATGAGGAGTATTGTTAGTGCTAGTCATAGTACAAGCTTCTGGAACTACGACAGATGCATTGACTGTCTTAGAATCTGCCATAGTGTGGTTTGATAACAGAAACATACTAGTAATAGTAGTAATAGTAAATAACATACCTACTGGTATTAAAGAATTATAATGGTTGCCCTTTTTCATATTATTATTGTAGCATAGTTTTTATGGTTTGTGAGAAACAAGCCAAACAACTTTTAAGCCATTTTTAACCAAAACAAGATATAATATATACTATGGAAGACAAAGTATTCGACCGAATTGAAAAGAAGTATCTAATCACAAGGCAAGACAAACGCAAACTATTAAAACTCATCAAGCGCAACATGACCAAAGATAGCTATCATAAGTCAGAAGTTTTCAATCTTTATTTCGATAACGACAACTACGACCTTATCACTCAATCCATCGACTGGGTTGATTTCAAGGAAAAAATCCGCGCCAGAAGCTATGCTGGCTACGACCGCGTGTTTATGGAGGTCAAAACCAAAATACATCCATCCAGACAAAGCGGCAAACATTACGAATACGAAGATATCGAGGAAAACATTGGCTACAAGAGACGAGTTATGATCACACATGAGGATTTCAAAGAACTCATCAAACACAGAACCACCCTCGAATCTCTCGCCAAACGTTCCATCGAAACCAAAAATGACCTCCAAATCGCCAAAGAAATCGACTACCTATTGGAGCATTTTGATTTAAAACCTCAAATATTCATCACGTACAATCGGGAATCCTACAAAGATAGCGACAACTTACGGATTACTTTTGACGAAAACTTGAAATATCGCAGTCATAATTTAAGCTTGATTAAAGAAAAGCGTGATAAAATATATTTTAAGGACAGCCGTAATATTATTATGGAAATCAAAGTAAACGGCGCAATGCCAATTTGGTTGGTCCATAGTTTATCGGAATTAAAAATATATCCGCAAAAGTTTAGCAAAATAGGTAAAGTATACGAAAGGATAAAGAATGTTTAATACCATATTTGACACTACGGTCAGCGGGCTAGATGTCCCAAGCGCCTTAATTGCGGCAGGAGTTGCCCTTTTGCTTGGTATAGCTCTAGCCATCACTCATGCCAAAACCACCCAAACCACCAAAGGTCTAATGGTGACATTAGCGGTATTACCAATTCTCGTCATGGCTGTCATGATCATGATTAATGGCAACTTGGGCACTTCTATTGCTATTTTGGGTGCATTCTCCCTGATTCGTTTTCGTTCCCTTGAAGGCCGTGCGAAAGACTTACTTGCTATTTTTGCTGCTATGATGATTGGTCTTGCTTGCGGCATGGGCCACGTCCTCTTTGGTACAGTTATTATGGCAATCTATATCCTTGCGGTAGTCATTCTAACGTTCACCCCCATTCTTGAACCAGACCGCCACGAGCGTGTTCTTAAAATCATTATCCCAGAAGATCTTGATTACGAAGACGTTTTCGCCGACATTTTCAAGAAATACACCTCCCGCTCTCGCCTCGTCCGCATGAAAACCATGAACATGGGCTCACTCTATAAGCTAACTTATGATGTGAAACTTCGCCACGGCGTCAAAGAAAAAGAATTCCTCGATGAAATCCGCGTCAAAAACTGTAATCTCAAAGTCCTGCTCTCCGAACCATGTTGCGAAGAGGAAATTTAAACATGGATAAGGAAACTAATAAATGGGTTATCATTTTCGTAATTATTTTATCCGTCCTACTAACTACCGCGCTAATGAATAACAATCGCGACAACCAATCCGTAGACAACATAGCTAGCACCATCAATTTAGACAATAGTGACACCAATATCAACTGGGACCATTATCCTACCGCTAACATTAATCTATCCGATTCATTGCAAATCACTAAATCTGGTACATATCACCTCACCGGCTCACTCGAAGACGGCGTCATTACAATTAAAGCTGGCGTAGAAGGGGTCGTACGACTAATTCTCGATAATATCAGTATTCATAACTCGGAGGGACCAACTATTTATTGCGCTTCAGGTGACGATCTCGTCATTGAGCTAATAGGAAGGAATGAGCTGTCCGATGGCGCAACTTACTCTACGGATTATGATGAAGACATTACTGGTGCCATTTATAGCAAGGCTGATTTATCATTTACGGGCAATGGCACATTGAATCTTACCGCCAACTATCAAGATGGCATTATCTCGAAAGACGACCTCAAGTTTAATTCTGGTACTTACAACATTATTGCGAGCGATGATGGTATTCGTGGCAAAGATTCGGTCTATATCTTAGATGGCAACTATACCATTGACGCCACGGCCGACGCTATCAAGTCAACCAATGATACCGACCAGGCCAAAGGCTTCGTCATGATTGAAAAAGGCAATTTTAACCTCAAGGCCGGTGCCAAAGGTATCAAGGCAACCAGCAAAATTCTGATTCAAGATGGCAATTATCTCATCAGTAGTTACGACGATGCTATCCATTCCGATGATTATATTGGACTAAGTGGGGGGACCATCAATATCACTGCTGGAGATGATGCTATTCATGCAAATCGCGAACTGCTTATAGATGACGGCAATATTATAATTGCTAAAGCATATGAAGGACTCGAAGCACAAGTCGTCACAGTTAATAATGGTAATATTAAGCTTATAACCACCGATGATGGCATTAATGCTGGGGGTGGCGTTGATGGTTCGTCCAGCAATCGGCCAGGCGCGAATCCATTCAACGCCGACGAAAACTGCGTCCTCACCATCAATGGTGGAAACATTTACGTCAATGCATCTGGCGACGGCATTGATTCCAATGGTTGGCTATATTTTAATGGTGGCAACGTAGTCGTCGATGGCCCGACTAACAATGGAAACGGCGCCCTAGATGCCGGCATGGGTATAGTTATGAATGGTGGCGAAGTTATCGCTGTCGGCGCCAGCGGTATGGCAGAGTCTCTAGGAGGCAGTTCATCAATTAATAATGTCAGCATTTTTCTATCAAGTACTCTACCCGCCAAAACCAAAATCACAATCAAAGATTCCAAGGGTGACACGGTCCTATCACATACTTCCGCCAAATCCTTTAGCCATATTTCCTTTGGAAGCAGCAACCTAGAACTTGGCAATCAATATACGCTTTACCTCAATGACGAAACAATAGAAACCTTCACCATTTCAAGTACAACCACAACCGTAGGTCAAAACAACACCGGTCCAGACCAACAAATGATGCCAGGTAGCAGACGTTAGTAAACGCTAAGGTCTTACACTAATCAATCTTTGGAGATACCAACCAGGATTATCCATTACCATAGTCTGCATATTATTATCATATACAGTAGGTATTACCTTAGTTTGCAACAAATTTCCGTTATATAAATAATGCGCCAACACCAAGCTTCTCGTCGTACCAGGCCACCACACTTGGTCAAAGAACAAATTACCAAGACCATAGTATATTACCCCATTCTTATATAATTCATACGTTTGCGGTTGATGCGCACTCGTGCCCACCACTACGTCGGCACCAAGTTCAATCAAATGCCGGAATAAACCAACCTGATCTCCAGCCGCCGAATCCGCCCTATCGCAAGTCGGGTCTTCATATTCCGATGCATAGGCACTACATTCATAATACTGCACATCCACAATCACGAAATCCCCCCGCTCCTTAGCGATACTAATATCAGACACTACTTTCGACTCCACGTATTGATTAGCCCCGGGCGTATCATCTGTCGTCGCACCTCCGGTTGACAAATTATAAGCCAACATCGTAATATTGTTTCCTTTCTCTTGAATCGACAAAGGCACCGCAGCTTCATCCGCCGTCTTGCCACCACCCACAACTTTAATCTGGTGCTCATTATAGATATCAATCGTGTCTTCTGCGGCTGCATACCCACAATCTTGATTATGATTCCCCGTCAGTTCCACTACATCAAGTCCAATCGCCGTCAGAGTGTCAATAAATCGCTTATCCGAACAAATATTATGCGCTCCAGCCATTGCCGAAAAAGAAGACTCATTCGAAGTATGCGTCAAATCAAACGAAGATAAAAACCCGCCAATCTTTTCCGCAAAATACTTCGCGTCACCCACCTCGTACAGTTTTTCGTTCATCCCACGCGACAACGCCGTCACGCCTGTCTGTGCAAAAGTCAGTACCTTATCCTTCTCCGGAAATTGTTTTGCAAATTCCGTATCGACTAAGGGTTTAATTTCATCATCGAATCTTTCTGACTCGAACCTAACAATCCTATACACCGCGCCCTTATCATATTCATCCAAATAATAGTTGCCGTTTAAAACCAGTAATTTCTTTCCAAAATCCAATTCACCCACCGGTATCATTTCATAATTGACTTCCTTCTGATATGCGTCCGCAAATACATTCTCGGGCCTATCCACTTCAATACCCTCATCTATACTATAAAAATCCGTCACCGGCACATATATATTATATATATACGTTCCATCGATTACCTCAGGCTTCTCAAAACTATACTCCGCCGATATCTTCACATCCTTATCCAGCGTAACTTCCTCAGTAAAAATCCCTTCCAGAACCTCCCTCTCTTCATCACTTAGACTTTCATCGTAATAAACCATCCCAGGCACTTTAAACAACCCCGTCTTCGTCACCCATTGCGCTCCAATAAACACACCCCCAGCAACCAATAAAGCTATTAATAATCCCCCGATTCCAAAAGATTTCTTGCGTTTTCTTCCCATAAACTCATTATAGCATATCAACACTTTTAACATTGTTTCATTCGCGATGACTTCGCGCCATGTTAATTTTCACAACGTTTCACTCAATCCTCGCCTCGATCAAGTTATCAGACTCGCTTCGCGAATCTGTAACTTTACTCGTCTCGGATGAGGAAAAGTTGTCAAAATTAACTGGGCTCGTCAAATGCTCATTCAATCAATGTTAAAAGTGTTTTATGTTATAATAAGCTTATGTTTAAATGGTTCACGAAAGATTCTGTCAACAAGGACATTTTTTCGCCTGATGGTCGCATTCGGTGCCATTTTACTTTGAAATCCGGGCGAATTTACTACGCAGTTTACAAAAACGACAAAACATTAATTAGTACTTCGACGCTCGGATTTCTCATCTTTGGCGAAGAGCCGTTAGGCGATAATCTGAAGTTAATTCGCCAACGTGAATCTCGTCACACTGAGACCATTGAAATGCCATGGGGCGAAGACCGCTTTATTAACAATAATTATAACGAATCCGCATTTTACCTATCGGAAACCAAAGATCCACATCGTATCTTCACTATTAGATTTAGGGTATTCGACAACGCAGTTGCTTTTCGCTATGAAATCCCACCTCAGCCTAAATTCCAACAAATTAGCATCAAAGAAGAGCTAACCGAATTCAATGTAGACCCGAATTCTACCGCCTGGCAAATTCCCGCTTTTCAACCCGACCGTTACGAATACAATTATGAGAAAACTCAAGTGCACAACCTTACGCATTCAGTTCATACTCCGCTCACCATCAAAACTCCGACTGGCTATTACCTAGCCATTCATGAGGCCGCACTCTATAATTATGGTTCCATGACTATCAAATTAGATTCCAAGTTTAGTCTCACAGCAGATATCACTCCACTGTCAGACGGCAGCAAAGCCCACGTGATCCTACCATTCAATACCCCATGGCGCCTCGTCATGATAGCAGACTCCGCTATCGAACTCACTACCAATCGCACCATGTTTGTTCTAAACGATCCGCCTAGTCAAGATTTCAGTTGGGTTAATACGCTAAAATTTATCGGTATTTGGTGGGCCATGTATGTTGGCGAATGGACTTGGGCACCCGGCGAGCGTCACGGTGCCACCACTAAGCACGCCAAAGAGTATATTGATGCCGCCGTTAGATTGGGCATCGGTGGTCTACTTATCGAGGGTTGGAATGAAGGCTGGGAAGGCGATTGGCTCGAAAACGGTATCAATAACAAATTCACCGTCGCAACACCCGATTTCGACCTCGAAGAAGTCGCAAGTTATGCCAAGCGCAATAATATAGAAATCGTCGGACATCATGAAACAGTTGGTTTTATTGATAACTATGAAAAACAGCTAGAGGAGTCATACAATTATTACGCCACAAACCAAATTCATTATATCAAAACAGGTTATGCCGGCTCCATGATGCTCATCAATGGTCGCCGAGAGTACCATCATTCACAATTAGGTGTTAATCACTACCAAAAAACCGTCGAACTTGCCGCTAAGAAACATATCTGCCTTGACATCCATGAACCTATCAAAGGTACCGGCATCGAACGCACTTGGCCTAACCTCCTAAGTCGCGAAGGTGCCCGTGGACAAGAATATGAAGGTGGTGCCCTTAGCCCCTCACACGCCTGTTATTTGCCATATACACGTATGCTCGCTGGCAGCATGGATTACACTAGCGGTATTTTTGATCTCGAAAACAGTGTCAAACGCATGTCGACTACCCTAGCACGACAATTAGCCTACTACGTCACTATCTATTCAGGCATGCAAATGGCCGCCGACCGCCCTTTCATTTATGAAGACCGTTTTCCCGAAGAATTCAAGTTCATTAAACAAGTCCCCACCAAATTTAGCAAAACTATCCCCCTAGCTGGCGAAATCGGCGAGTACTACGTCGTCGCCCGCAAGGATTATAATTCTGAAGATTGGTATATTGGTGGAGTTACTAACGAAGAAGGTCGCCGTGTCCACCTCAATCTCAATTTCCTGAATGAAGGCGTTTATGAAGCGAAAATCTATGCCGATTCCGAAAGCGCTCATTACCGTGACAACCAATTCGCCATCAATAGGCAAATCAAAAAAATCAATCAAAACGACTCTCTAGATTTATACATGGCTCCAGGTGGAGGATTTGCTGTTAGTCTTAAAAAATAGCTAGTCACGCATAGCAACCACAATCAATCGATGTGTTGCATCACCGTCACCAAGCAATTCACCAGCACAAGTCATCAAAACAATCGTATCCCTGGATTCAGCTCGCATCAAGTCCCCCATCACTATACTTTCTTTCGCCTCCACGTACCGCTCAACCACAGTATAAGTCTTGTTATCATATACGATCTCATCACCAAGCATAATAGAATGAAGATTCTCAAAAACTGTCGTCGAATGACCAATCAACAAAGTTTTATTACTACTTTGAGAATAACTCCCCACGATATAATCGGGAGTATTTAACCTATTACCATCTAAATCAAGGCTTGTCACATCAGAGTGCAAATCAATAGCAGGAATCGATAAATAGCCAGACACATCATAATCGACCGCACCAGCAGGCTGCAAGCCAATAACAATATACAAGACAAACAAAACCATATACAAACTCACGAATAGATATCGCAAATCCAAGTGTCTTTTTAGCTCCACACTCTCCTCCTTAGTTCAATTATAGCACAAGAATTATAAACCAGGCGAAAAAAGTTTCAATTTTTTTTCATGATTTTTATAGTTTTTATCATGAGAACCCACTTCCGCCCAAAAAGCCTTTGAATGATCCATATGATTAAGATGGGCTAATTCATGTAAAATCACATAATCTCGTAGCACCTCAGGAACTTTCATTAGGCCAATATTTAGCGAAATAGTACGGTTTGACGAGCAAGACCCCCACCTCGTATTCGCATGAGATAAACGACATTTTTCGTATGAATAACCATATAGCTTCGCATAATATTCCAAACGATACGGCAAATACTCACGCGCCTTTTTCATCAAAACTTTTTTTTGATAATCGCGGGCACGTTGATTCTGGGGATCCTTAATAGGAAGTTGTTCTCTTATCAATTGCCGATTAGTCTTAAGAAATCTTTTCGCCAAAAAATCCGAAGTGTGTTTTGGCACGGACATTTGAAGCCGTCCAGAGGTCGACACACTAAATCTCACGCCACGAGCCAAAGGACTCTTGCGGACGATCACCTCGCCGAACTCATCATCTTGAATAATCATTTGGATTCAACTAAATCTGCCAAGCCAGTAATTGCATGTTTCGTCTGTGTTTCAAAAGTATGTTTACCAGATAGAATGATGGGGCGTTCGAAATCAGTAGGCGCCTCCATTCCACTAGTAACACTATCAAAATACTCTTTTGCCTTAGAAACAGAGCGAAACCTCGTTTTAAGCCGCATTCTTAAAGTCGCGATATCCGTCTGTACCCAAATCAAAGAAGGCTCATAATTATACTTACGCAGAAGATTGCGGACCTCAGCGCGTTCGTTTTCAGTATTAAGACCACCTTCAAGAACAATCGACTGACGTGTGCGCGTAATTAGTTCAAGAATCCTCAGAATCGCCTCATGCGTAAACCCTTCTTCGACTAGTTCATCGTAGTCATAATAGGCTAAACCGAATTTTTGTGAAAATTTTTCTGCAAAAGTAGTCTTACCACTACAAGGCGCACCAAATACCAGAATGGCTCGAGCTTTGTTCATTTTATTACCTTCCATATAAATCCATTGTACCATACTTTTAGCATTTTTGAACAAATAATAATTCAATTGTTTACACCGTGGTGTGCATTAAAAGAATGTTCTTTCAGTCTACTAAACACAAAACCTTTTTCGAGTCCATATTGGATAATCCTTTCAACCGCTTCAACAGAATAAGGTTTCACATCATGTTGCAATACGACATATTCTCCTCCATCGTGAATAGCATTTGTGACATTTCGAAATACTTCATCCGCCGTTTTTGCGTTGCCAGCATCATCTGAATCCACATTCCAATCAAAATAAACATATCCACGTCTAGACACTTCATTGACCAACGTTGACATTATCCTCTGTCCTCCATCATATAATCGACTAACCATATTAGAGCTACCTCCAGGAAATCGCATGATATGAGACTGTTGACCCGTGATACTGCGCACACGTTCGCCAACTGCATTTAAATCTGTAAAATAATTATCTAAATTAGTATAAATCCAACTATAATTATGCGTCGACGAATGAAGACCTATTGAATGCCCCTCAGCATATTCGCGCCTTATTAGTTCATCCTCCCCATAACCAGTTACAAAAAAGGTGGCCTTAACACCGTATTTGTTTAGCACATCCAGCAAAGTAGTCGTATATTCGCTCGGTCCATCGTCAAAAGTCAAATAAATACGACCGTTAGGACGAATTACCTTAACTTCACGCACTTTATCAATCAAGTTTCCGGCATCATCAGTCGCTACATATCGAACAGAATAAGTTCCCTCATTCAAGACATCGACGTTACTTTCAATTTCAAGTCTCGGAATCGAACTTTCATCATAAACCACAAATCCAGGTTCATCATAAGAATCGCCTACAGCAATTGTTAGTGTATCACCACCTAACAACTCAATTACAGGCGAAGTCGTATCTATTGACAGAGAGGATAGTTCTCCAGAACGCCCATCCAGCGTTTTTATTGCAAAAACCACAATCATTATTCCACAATACAGCAAAAGAAAACCCACAAAACAATACAATAGAATAATTCTCCCCCACAGTCGACGTCGCTTCGCCATAATTTACATTATAACAAAAATCGCCCAAAACGGCGAATACTACAACAAATATGGCAGGGGTGGCAAGACTTGAACTCACGACACGCGGTTTTGGAGACCGCTGCTCTACCAACTGAGCTACACCCCTACGCATTGTAATACTACTAATTTTATCATATTTTTTACATAAAACCATAAAAATATGCTAAAATATAATATGATGAAAATACTAATGCTTGGTTGGGAATTACCGCCCCATAATAGCGGAGGATTAGGTGTCGCCTGTCTCAATATGGCACGTTCACTCGCCAAAAACGGTGCCGACATCGATTTTGTAGTCCCCTATTTAGCCAAACATCCAGAAGCTGACTTTATGAACGTCATTGCGGCTACCCATCTCGACCCGATTGCGCGATACGGCGGCGCCTACGAATCGACCAGGATTAGTAGCCAAATCATTCCCACCGCCGACGAAGCCAAATATGTCTCAATTCGCGACATTCAACACTCTTATTGTGAATTCATCGAAGCCTATCTTAGAGATCACCGCCCAGACATCGTTCATGCTCATGATTGGCTCACATTTGAAGCTGGCACCGTAGCCAAACAACAGTATAATTTGCCATTAATAGCACACGTACATGCCACCGAATTCGATCGCGCCGGAGCTCATTCCGGTAACCCAATTATTCATGAGGTCGAACAAGAAGGACTCATAGTAGCCGATAAAATAATTGCCGTTTCCGAAACCACCAAACGCATCGTCCACGACAAATATCACATCCCCTTGAATAAAATCGAAGTCGTCTATAATTCAATGGATGAAGGGTACAATAATAGCAGTTATCACTTCCAGAACGCTACCTATGATTATCTTGAACGCATGAAGTCAATGGGCTACACTATCGTTTCAACCGTAGGTCGATTTACTATTCAAAAAGGGCTTCATAATCTCATGCATGCCGCCGCACTAGCAGTACATCAAAATCCCAAACTGCTCTTTATTTTTGCGGGCGATGGAGAGGAACGCAATGACCTTATTCGTCTTTCCGCCGAACTAGGCATCGGCAAAAACGTTATCTTTACTGGATTCATTCGCGGCAAACGTCTGCGTGATATCTATTCCCTTTCAGATATATTCGTGATGAGCTCAGTGTCAGAACCATTTGGGCTCACCGCACTTGAAGCAGCCCATCATGGCGACGCACTTATTCTTACTAAACAATCCGGCGTGTCTGAGATTATTTGGTCAGCCATGAAATATGACTATTGGGATGAGCGCAAGCTTTCTGACGAAATACTGTCCATTACAAATAATCAATCCCTACGTAAAACTCTTCAAGAAAACATTAAACAAGAGTATTGTAAAATATCCTGGGATCAAGTTGCCAAAAAATGTCTGAAGATATATAATAATGTAAAACATAAGAGGATTTAATTTTGCGAGCGATTTGTTTATATTTGCATATCCATCAACCGATTCGTTATCGCGAATACTCAATTTTTGATGTTGGCAATAATCATAATTATTATGACGACGATTATTACGGTCGCCAATCCAACGAACGTATTTTCCGAAAGGTCACCGACAAAAGCTATCGCCCCATGCTGCAGTTGCTTGAAAACAATATTAATCAGTATCCAGATTTCAAGCTATCTCTATCAATCACTGGTACTTGGCTCGAGCAAGCCGAGAAATGGGCTCCTGACCTCATAGCTCAGATTAAACGCTTAGTCGACACCGGCCAAGTTGAGATCGTTGGCGAAACATACTACCATTCCATGTCTTTCTTTCATAACCGCGAAGAATTCGAGAAACAAGTCATACTTCATGCAGCCAAAGTCAAATCACTATTCGGCGTCACGCCGCAAGTCTTTCGCAATACCGAGCTCGCCTACAATAATGAACTAGCCAAATGGGCTGACGAAGCGGGCTACCACGGCATTCTCGCCGAAGGCTGGGACAAAATACTCGGCTGGCGCAGCCCCAATCATGTCTACCGACCCGCAAACTGCCCCAATATTAGACTTCTACTTAAAAACTATCGCCTCTCCGACGATATTGCCTTCAGGTTTTCCAATCACGGTTGGCAAGAATGGCCACTCACCGTACCCAAATATCAGCGTTGGCTTGACGATGACTGTCTCCGTGGTCCTCTCATTAACCTATTCATGGATTTCGAAACCTTTGGTGAACACCAATGGAAAGACACTGGCATTTTTAGTTTTATCGACACTCTCATCCCAAGCTGGCTCGGTGAATACGAAAACAAATTCGTCACCGTCTCCGAAGCCTGCGAACTTGAGCCTACGGTCGATGAAATCTCAATGCCAGAAACCGTCACTTGGGCCGACACTGAACGTGATCTCTCGGCTTGGTCCTCAAATGCTATGCAGTATTCCGCTACCAGTGATTTATACGCTTTACGAGATGCAGTTCTAGCCTCCCATAGCCCAGAGCTCATTCGCGACTGGCGTTATCTCACTACTTCAGATCATGTCTACTCTATGTGTACCAAATACTGGCACGATGGCGACGTCCACGCCTACTTCTCCGCCTACGCTTCGCCATACGAATCATTCATGTACTACGAAAACGTCCTCCGAGACTTGACATATCGACTGAACAAAGAAAATAGCATAACCTCTAGCATGTAAGTAGCTAGCTAAAACAGCTTGGACTTCTAAATTGTAAGACTTGCAACACAGGGCAAGAAAAAATCTCCTTATTCGCCCTTCGGGCTGGGGGAGATTTTTTCGTTGCTGAGTTGCAAAACTTACAATTTAGAAATCTGGTCTAAATCTCATTATGCTATTTTAGCTAGCTACTTACATTCTAGCGTTTCTTCTCTTTGACTTCGTTACGTCCAAGATTCTTCTTGGTTTCAGTAAAAACCACATGTTTCCTGAGTACCGGATCGTATTTACGAAGTGATAGCTTATCTGGAGTATTCATAGTGTTCTTCTTAGTATAATAAGCGCGCACACCAGACTCTTCCGAAACGAGCCCAACCAACTTTCTCTTAGTATTATTCTTCTTTGCCATAATTATATGAATTATATCACAGAGATAAAAAAATGGCAAGACTTGAGGAATAGTCTTGCCAAAAGGTTGAAAAGTTGCCAGAAGATTATTTATTTGCCGCACTGCATCCAGTGTAGATCACGCTCTAACTGAGTCGTAAAAGGACGTCCGCAACGCGGGCAACTCCATGTTACACAATGAACCCTGCAATGCGGCACAAAAACAATCCTTCTAAACATCCTTTTTCACCCCCTTTCTACCAAAGTGCTAGATCATCGTTTAATCCAATAAAATAGTATTATACTAGCATTAATTCGATTTCGCAAGCACTACCTCAATGAATTGTTTAATATCCTTAATCGTAGCGGAATCATTGGCCGAAATAAACAATTCTTTGTCATCAATAAAACTTAAGGAAGAAACCACCTCGTAAACAGCTTTAATTAAGGCACGGATGTCTTTTTCGTCTTGTTCATTATAATCATATGTCTTGTCGTACACTTCACCATCTTTATCTGGCACCACAAACAGAATATGTGCCTTAGTAACCTTATATTTCTTATAAGTAGCCGAGTTATTAAGTAGCAACTTATAAAACTCCAACTGTAACATATATTTGTATAACGTAGCATGTGATTGCCATTTTTCTTTATGGTATCCGCCAGTCTTGAAATCATACACCTCAATCGTTTTGCGTTCTTCATCAATCATAATATGATCAATTTTGCCAGTTACCGGCACTCCATCAATTGAGACATTTTCTGCGCCCAGATTCACCTCAGCCTTGCCATTCCTTAGAATAGTACCAAAGGCATCCAGAACAGTATTGAGATCTGTCGGACCTCTCTCGCGAATCTTTTGAACTACCTCAACTGGGAGCTCCTTCTTCTCGAGCTCATCCATAAAATATTTAATTGCTTGTTCATTATCAAGTCCAAGCTTCGTCACCTGCTCGAAGGTTTTATGCACTAAATCCCCATATGCCAACGCTTCAGTCTCCGGTTCTCGTGGAGCTTGTAAAATATACGACTCAAAGAATGCCACCGGCCCGGCATAAACAATATCAATAAAAGAAGTCAATGCCGAAGCTGACATTTTCCATCTTGCAACTCGCTCTTTATAAATCGCGCGCATGTCCGGCGTCAATCTTACATATGGCATTAGCCAATGTTTCAAATTATCTTCAGCCACAGCATCGACCACAGCATCATAGTGAGTCTCAACCACACCGGACGGAATTAATGAAGAGACCACCTTGCCATCAGTCGCATACTCATTGAAATACTCCAACCTATCCGGTGCCTTACCATTAAAATCATGCAAAGAATTCGTAATATAAAGCGCCTCCTTTGCGCGCGTCAAAGCCACATATAAAATTCTCAGTTTTTCCCCATCGGTCGTACCAGTATGTCTAATCTGCATCATGTTCTTCGGCAAACTTAGTAAATTGTTGTTGCCTTTACCTTTACCCCACGCCATATGATCGGCAGAAATAATAAATACATGTGCAAACTCCAACCCCTTTGCTTTATGAGCCGACAATATCGAAACCGCATCATCTGCCTCACGATACGGCGAAACAAGATTAATTGACATATCCGCCTCGGTATAATCATCCAGCATCTGAATCAAATCCGCCAATTTCAAACTACGTTCACCAAAATGTTTTCTCAACTTTCCTCTTAGTGACGCCAATTTCTCATACAGCGAAAACACCGAATAGTCATCACTCTTGTTATAATACGACATAAAATCAGATCGTATCCCATCAAACTCCGCCGTACCAATTAAATAGTCAAGCATAATCTCAAGAGGCTCATTAAAAGATCTCGCGACAAGTCCCGCCAACCAATTTACTGCCTTCACAATCTGCAGGTTTTCCGACTCCGCCATCACATCAAACACTGCACGCTTATCCTGTCGTGCTTTGCTCATCAGTCGAACTACGTCAAGCGGCGAAATGTCAAAAAAAGGATAAGTCAAAATCTCCATCATCGAAACACTCAATCGTTTCCCCTGCGCCATCTCATCGACAAATCGTGCCAAAGTCAAGATTTCATGTATTTTCTCATCTTCAAGTAAATTATCCTTCTTCTCATATGCAATTTTGATCTCCGGATGCGATTTTAAATACGGCAAAAGCGGCATAAAGTATTTAGTCTTATACGAGATAATTGCTATCTCATTCTGCGATACGCCAGATTTTATCAACTTAGCAATTTCATCCGCAATAAACGCATATTCCATCTCCGAAGACAAAAATTCGTGACGATGAATCTGGGTTTTACTCGGATTGGCACGATGCGCCATTAGTTCTTTGTCAGCAAACCTATCGAGCGCCTGATTAATTACTTTGCGTGAAAAATCCAAAATTTCCTGCGTACTTCGATAGTTTTCGGTCAAAGCAATCACCTCCGCCTCATAATACTCCTGAAAATCTGTCAAATTTGTCGCCAGCGCCCCCTGGAATTCATAAATCGCCTGATCATCGTCACCCACCGCCATCACGAGAGGTTTTTCATAATCAGTCAGCTCTTTAATAATAGCAAACTGTGACGGATTCGTATCCTGAAACTCATCTAGCATCACCACCTGATACCGTTCGGACAAAGTCGCTTTAAATCCAGCATCTTTCTGCAAAACCTTCAAAGCCTCCTGAATCATGTCATCGAAATCATATAAACCATTATCTAATAAATATTTATCATATTCTGTCATCACATGCGCGAGTGAAAGTAACTTCTTATTAGCCACTCTATCTTTGAGTCGATAATTTCCCTTAGCATCTTTCTCGAAATATATATCTTTCCAAGCTGAAAGCGGCTTGATTTTCTGCTCCGCTAAAGCCTCAGCAATCGCATCCTTCAAATCACGCGCCATACCCCCAATCGACCGCTCGATGTTTTTTACAATCACCTGCGCATCCGTATATTCTTTCAAAATCTCATAAATCGGTGCATAGGCATTTTCATAAGACTCTTTAAAGACGCGTGGCACGACATTCTGAAGTAGTGGTGATATCGCCTTCGATAAAGTCTCCGAATCCGCCATGTTAGTCTCAGCAATAACCTGCAAATCTGCCGCCGAAAGTCCAGCCGATTTCGCACTCGAAATCACCGAAACAATGTCCTTCACTGAATCACCTCGCAAAATATCACGTCCATTCAGACCATCTTGAATCGACTTTACAATCTTATACTGTGTCACCTCATCAATCGCTGAGTCAAGCATTCTATCATAATCTTCAGTATAATTCTTATACTGAGCCAGAATATCAGCACCGAAAGCATGATAAGTGCCAATATTCACCTTCGCCGCGTCTTGCCCAATGATGCTCTTGAGCCGCTCCCGCATATTGCTAGCCCCAGAATCCGTAAATGTCATACATAGAATATTCTCAGGGTTAGTATCCGTATTCTTCAAAACATAAGCCACCTTCTGCGACAATAATTGCGTCTTGCCAGTCCCTGGCCCCGCCAATACCAATAAAGGACCATCTAAATATTCAACCGCGCGTTTTTGAGCCTCATTTAACTGCATTCATTACCTCCTTTAATAACTTAGCCCTACTTGGTACGTTAATTTCATGCCTCATAATCCTACGCACTGCCGATAGTCCTTCAACCGTATTGGTCGGTTCGTAATCTGGATTATCTTTCAAAATCGTGCCATATTCGAAATTTCGTGATGGCAATCCACAGGTCAGCTTCAAATCACCAACCCCACAAGCCAAGTCCACCGTCCCCGATTCTGCTCCGTTCGCCTCCAACACCAATTCCATTTCATCCTTTGCTCGACGAACAAACTCACGCCATTCGGCCGACTCCCGTTTCAAACCCTTCAATCCAGCCAAAATCGCATATACATTTTTGAGCGCACCGCACATCAACACTCCGCGTCTATCATCCGTAAAATCAAACTGTACATAATCCGTACTGAATAAATCTACCACCCGCGAATCCGTTGCCGTAAGAAACGTCTTTTTCTTCGCTTTAATGTCATCAGCGAATCCAGGACCAGATAATACCATCCAATCCTTGAACTCATGAAACGCTAAATCGATCAGAATCCCCTTAGTTGCCACAATCAGCGGGAGATTTTTCGGCAAATACGGTAACAAATGCGGCACTGCTATCGAAGGTACGCAGAGCACCACATACTTCGCTTTCATTAAAACATCCGATAGTTTTTCGCGCTCGACTTTGGAATCGTAATAATCAATGTCGTATCCTTTATTCGCCAAGATACCGCCTAGCGCTGTTCCGAAAGCCCCTGCCCCCAGTATTGCTATTTTCATTTGTTACTCCTATAATTATTAATCGCATCCTTTAATGCATCATGCCCCAGTATCGAACAGTGGAACTTATGTTTTGGAAGCTTACCAAGATAATCGTCAATATCTTCAGCACTAATCTTAAGTGCCTCATCCAAAGTTTTACCCTTAGCTATTTCCGACAAAGCCGAAGTCGACGCAATCGCCGATGCACACCCATAAGTCTTCCAACGTACATCTTCAATCTTACCATCCTTCACCTTAATAAACATTTTCATCTGATCACCACATATCGGATTACCCACCAGTCCCACCGCATCGTAATCGAATTGCGATTCGTCACCCATCAAGAAATTCC